>PLZQ01000496.1 GCA_003152225.1 Limisphaerales bacterium
GTCCCTACCTGGGGCGACGGACAACTACTTCCTGGGCGGCCTGGTTCTTCACGATCATGTTGGCGGGGAGGATGCCGCGCCAGTTTGTGTTCGGATACACCACCGACCCGCGCCCGATGATGCTGCCGGGGTTGAGCACCGCGTTGCATCCGATGTCGGTGTGGTCCCCCAGCAAGGCGCCGAATTTGCGCAGCCCGGTATCGAATGGAACGCCGTCGATGTCCACGGTGACGTTACCAGGCACGAGTCTGACGTTGGAAATCTTGACGCCGGCGCCCAGGTGGGCCTTATAGCCGAGAATGGAGTCGCCAATATAATTGAAATGCGGGGCGCCGGCATGATTGAATAGGATCGAGTTCTTCACCTCGCTGGAATTGCCGACCACGCAGTTGTCGCCCATGATCACCCGCTCCCGGAGGTAAGCGTTGTGCCGAAGGTGGCAGTTCCGGCCGATAATGGCCGGACCTTTAATCATGACCCCATCCTCGACCACCGTGCCCTCGCCAATGAATACCCGCTCACCAATGAACGCGACGCCTTCGCAGTGGTTGTGCAAACCGGGGTGGAGGTTAGCGTCCAGGTAGGCCTCAATCTTCTTCAGCGCATCCCAGGCATATTCGCAGCCGTCAAAGATCGCCGCATGCGCCGTCTGGCTGAGATCGAATAAATCCACCGCTCTGAACATGGCGGCAAGTTAGGCGAAAGCAGGAAGGCCGCAAATCACTTTTTCTGCGGAGGAGGAGCTTCGCGTGGCAGGTATCTCTGGTCGCGGGGGCGGGCCTGGATTAATCTGTGCGGTACAAACAGCAGAACTGGCGCCATGCAAACGGTTTACTTCGATTACAACGCCACCACGCCCCTGGACCCACAGGTGCGCGCGGCGATGCTGCCGTTTCTGGGCGAGGTCTGGGGCAATCCCTCCAGCGTGCATCACGTCGGGCGCCGGGCGCGCGCGCTCCTGGACGAGGCCCGCGAGCGCGCGGCGAAGGTCCTCGGCAGCAAACCCAGCGAAGTCGTCTTCACTGGCGGCGGCACCGAGAGCGCCAATTTGGCGATCCTGGGCACCGCGCGGCTCCTGAAGCCAAAAGGCCGGCACATTGTCACCTCTGCTATCGAACATCATGCCGTGTTCCGCTGCTGCGAGTACCTCGCTCAACGGGAAGGCTTTGAAGTGACCTTCCTGCCGGTGGACTCGGAAGGGCTGGTTTCGCCTGATTCCCTGGCCAAGGCCCTGCGGCCCGACACGATCCTGGTGTCGATTATGGCTGCCAATAACGAGATTGGTACCATTCAGCCGGTGGCCGAATTAGGCGCATTGTGCCGCCACCACGGCGTTGTATTTCACACGGATGCAGTCCAGTGGTTCGGCAAGGAGGCTTTCGTGGATATCCACCAGTTCAATGCCAACCTTGTATCTATCTGCGCGCATAAGATACATGGTCCGAAGGGTGCCGGGGCGCTTTTCGTCCGGTCGCCGCTGCAACCAGCGCCCATCTTGTTGGGCGGCAGCCACGAAAACGAGCAACGCGCCGGCACGGAGAATCTCGCCGGGATTATTGGATTCGTGGAAGCTCTGGAGCGGTTCGTCCCCACCCCTGTCTTTAGGAAAGAACGGTTGGCCCCGCTGACGGACCGGCTGATCCAGTTCGTTGAGCGGTTGCCCGGCGCCCAGTTCGTCGGGTCGCGCGAGCGGCGGCTCGTCAACACGGTTGCTCTGCTAGTGGAAGGTTCGGACAGTATGCCCGTGTTGGCAGGGCTTGATTTGGAGGGGATTTGCGCTTCCAGCGGCTCGGCGTGCTCGGCTGGGTCATTGGAGCCTTCACATGTCATCGAAGCGCTGCGGGGCAAGGAGCGGCTGGCAAACTCGCTTATTCGCTTCTCGCTGGGGCGGGAATCGACTCTGGCAGAGGTCGAACTCTTGGAGCGAGTCCTGCCCGAAGTCATTCGCCGTGCACAACCTCACCAATAACCCCGGTTTCCGGCGCGAATGAGTTGTGAGTAATGTGAACAACTCGGACTTCCTGTTCTTTTTCGCTGGCGCTAGACTTGAATTTAGGGTTTCGTCTCAACGTAACTTGTTGATGCGACCTTGACTGTGAGGGTTGTTTGCCTTATTCACAGCCCTTAATACGGATAGTAATTCAAAGACAGAACAGATATATTAAGCGCGCAATGAATCTCACGATCTCGAAGGAGCAAATCATTAACGGGCTGCAAGCGGTGCAGAATATAGTCAGCACGCGAACCACACTGCCGATTCTATCGAATGTGTTGCTGCGAGCTGAAGGCGACCGGTTGGAGTTCACCGCGACGGACCTGGATGTGACGGTTGCGTGCGGCGTGGAGGCGAAGGTTAAAACGCCCGGCGCGTCCACTGTGCCGGTTAAGAAGCTGTTTGGCATCGTGCGCGAGCTGAGCAATATGGAAATCGACATGGAGGTGGATGAGAAGAACAACTGCACTATTCGCTCCGGCTCCTCATTCTACAAGATCAACGGCCTGAGCGCTGATGAATTTCCGCCGCTGCCCAAGTTCAAAGAGGAAAAAAAAGTCGTCCTGCCCCAGGAAACACTCAAGAGCATGCTGAAGAAGACCTCGTTTGCCATCTCGACCGACGAGTCCCGCTACGTGTTGAACGGCATTTTTATTAGCCTGAAGGACCACAAGATGACGATGGTGGCCACGGACGGGCGGCGTTTGGCCCTCGTGGATGAGGACATGGATGTGGCAGAAAAGAGCCAGGGCGAGTTCATCGTGCCGGCAAAGGCCGTTAACGAGCTGAACCGCCTGCTGCAGGACAAAGGCGAGGTCGAGCTCCGCTACGCCGAGAATCAAGCTTCCTTTACACTCAAGGACGATAAAGGCTCCAATATTCTAATTGTGACGAAGCTGATCGAGGGCAATTACCCAAATTATCGGCAGGTCATCCCCGGGGAGACCAAGGAGCGGGTTCCGTTGATGCGCGAGGAATTCCTGCACGCGCTGCGCCGCGCCGAGATCATGACGAGCGAGAAGTCCAACTCGGTCAAGCTGAGCTTTGGGAAGAACAAGCTCGAAATCACCGCCAATTCGCCTGAGGTCGGCGAGGCCAAAGAAACGCTGGCCATCAATTACAAAGGGGCGGAAATGGCTATTGCATTCAATCCCAAATACATGATCGATCCCCTCAACGCGCTCCCCAACGACGAAATCTTCATCGAGTTAATCGATGAGCTCAGCCCCGGCGTCGTGAAGATCAACGGGCCCTTCCTCTACGTAGTTATGCCGATGCGGCTGACTTGAGAACGCTTTAAGCGACCAGCCTGCTGGTCTGTGGCAGCGGAACCAGATTTCGGCAACAAAAAAGGCGCAGCGGAAGCTGCGCCTTTCGCCTAAGAACCAAGAAAACTCAGGAGCGCCGTCGCCGAATGGCCAGCAGGCTCGCTGTCCCGACGATTGCAAGACAGAAGGAGGAAGGTTCTGGGATCAGCACTGCAATCCCCCGGAAGCCCTCATTCGCAGATGCCGTGGCCAGCGTTGTAATTGTTCCGGTGATGGATGTGTTGTATCCCGAGTTGTCAATTTCGGAAGAGAGGGTGGTGCCGCTGGTAAGGAACAAATTCACGCTGCTACCGGCCGCATAGCCAGTCAGATCTTGGGCGCCGGTAGCAATTGAACCGTTTGCCGTCCACACCCCACCAACGAGACTGTACTTGCGCAACAGGCCTTCAACCGTGCTCAACGCGTAGAGCGTGTCATCTCCCGCCACACCCGCATCCAGATCAAAAAGTGCGAAGCCGTTAACCGCATCCGCTGTTGCCAGCACCACGTCGGGGTTCGCAGCAGTTGTAGTGGTGGGAAGGTTGCCATAATCTTGGACCTTGCCAGTGATGGATGTGGAGCCATTCGAAGCAAAGAGTTTGTTACCGCTCATAAGCACTTGGCGCGAGTTGCGAGCGTCAATAGACACACTGGTTGCTGCCGGGCCTGGGGTTCCAACATAGCGTACAGCGGCGGCCGTGCCAATGTAGAATAGACTGGAACCGTCAGTGCTGGCGGCGCTACGAATGGCGCCGGTCGGGTCTGTGAGCGCGACTGTGGTATTGGCCAAACCGCCGAGACCAATTGTGCCGATGACGCGGTTCACCGTCGCCGGCGTGGCGCTTGACGGAGTAGCAGTGCCCACATCAGCTCGGTAACCCGTGAAGACCAAGGTCGCTTGGGGTGTGCCGTTTTGCGAAACCGATATGACGCCCTCTGTGGTGGAATTGCCCGTTGCGGTAAGCGCGGTAACGCCACTCGTCGGCAGCGGAATGGACTGAACGAGCGTGCCGAGAGGCGAGTACTCATCGAGGAAAACCGCTGTGGCCGCGGTTCCCAAAGCTGCTGTGCCATCGCCCACGCGGTAGATGACAAGATCTCCCGAAGTAATAGGTGCAGCATGACTAGTTAGAGGCACGAGGGCGAAAGTAACAAGGAAGGCAACGGTGGCGAGGCGGAAGGTTCTGTTCATTTTCATAGGTTCACCTGATATTTGTGCTAGATGTTGGCCAAACCGGGCAGAAAAGCAAGAAGAAAGAGCACTTATTTTATTGGGATTTGACCGTCTTTTACCGGCCAGAAGGAGCCTCGGCAGTGAGGAAATTAGGCTGTCATCGATCACATCTGCTCCAGCGTCTCGATCCCCAACACGTCCAAGCCCTGCTTCAACACGCGCGCCGTCAGATCGCACAAGACCATGCGGCTGGCACGTTGTTCAGGCTCGGACTTGAGCACGGGACAGTTCTCGTAGAAACCGGTGAAGCGCCCGGCTAGGTCGTAGAGGTAGTTGCAGAGGAAATTGGGCCGGTAATCTTCGGCAACGGCTTCCAACACCAGGCCGAAATTGAGCAGATGCCTGGCCAGCGCCAGCTCTTCAGGAGCGGCGAGTTGCAAGGAGGTGGGCGATTGGGTAGGGGGAACAGGCGGGACGCCCTGCCCCACGTTGCCTTTGCGAAAGATGCTGCGGATGCGGGCATAGGCGTATTGCAGATACGGGGCGGTGTTGCCATTCAACGCGAGCAGCTTGTCCCAACTGAACACGTAATCGCTCTGCCGGTTGGGCAGAAGGTCGGCGTATTTGATCGCCGAGATGCCGACAACACGCGCAATTTCGTGCCGCTCGGCCTCCGGCAGCTCCGGGCTCTTCTCGGAAACCAGCTTAAAGGCGCGTTCCTCCGCTTCATCAAGCAAATCGGCTAGCCGGATAGTCTCGCCGGAACGGGTCTTAAATGGCTTGCCGTCTTCGCCCAGGATGGAACCGAACCAGACGTGGGCCAGTCTGATCTTTGATTCCGGATGCCAGCGCCTGAAGGCAGCGAATAGCTGCTGGAAGTGCAGTTGCTGGCGACCATCGGTGACGTAGATGATCTCGTCGGCGTGCCAGGTTTCGATGCGGTAAGCCAGAGTCGCCAAGTCGGTGCTGGCGTAATTGAAACCTCCATCGCTCTTCTGAATGATAAATGGATTAGGAATCCACTCACCCTCTTTGTGGATGAGAAACGGGTCGTCCTTGGGGGGGATGGAGCCGTCGGAGAGGATGGCGCGGGCGCCGCGGCTCTCGGTGGCAATGCCGCTACGCATCAGTTCGTCCACCACGGCCCGGAGGCGGGGATGGTAGAAGCTCTCACCCAGGGTGTGGTCGAACTTCACCCCCAGCCGGCCATAGATGGTTTCGAACTGGGTTTGCGAAAGGCGAATCATGTCGCGCCAGATCGCGAGATTCTCCTCATCGCCGGCCTGCAATTTCACCAGTTCGGTGCGTGCCCGGTCCAAAGTGGCCTGGTTGAAGCCAGGCTTTTCCGGATGGCACTGCCCGCTGATGGTCTTGTAGAGACGTTCCATCTCGGCGAGCGGATCAGCCTGCAGACTGGCCGGATCGAGCAGGGTCTTCCAGCCGACCAACAACATGCCGAACTGCGTGCCCCAGTCGCCCAGGTGGTTGTCTGTAATGACACGGTGGCCCAGCAAGCGGAGAGTGCGCGCCAGGGAGTCGCCCAGTATGGTCGAGCGGATATGACCGACGTGCATCGGCTTGGCCACATTCGGCGAACTGAAATCGACGACTATGTCCCGTGGCTGCCGGGCGGCTTCGAAGAAGAGATGTTCCCCGCGCGAAGCAGACTCCAGGGTTGCGGTTAGGGTGGCAGGTTTGACCCGGAAATTCAGGAAACCGGCGCCCGCCACGTCAACCTTCTCACAACAGTCACCCACTTCGAGTTTGGCCACCACGTCGGCAGCCAATTGGCGCGGATTCATCTTACGGACCTTGGCCAGCGACATGAGGGCGTTGGTCTGGTAATCGCCGAATTTCGGGTCCGGGCAAGGGCGCACCAGGACAGTGGCTACGTCGGCGTCTGGCAAGACGTTTTTCACCGCCTGTTGGAGGCGCTGTTCGATGAGCTTGTGGGGAAGCACGGCCTGAAGAAGTTACATGGGTTACACAGTTACATGGGTTGCAGGGTTACATAGCGGCGAGAGTCGCGCGAGCTTTCCCCTGTAACCCTGCAACAAGGCAACCAACCTATTTTTGCCCCTGGCTCCGGATGATTTGCAGCATGGCGTCGGCGTCGGGGGCTTGTTCGAGGGCCTGGCGGAATTCCGCCTTATGCAGCAGCTTGGCAATGTTTGCCAGGGTATGAAGATGCTTCTGAAACTGGCCCTGCGGCACGAGGAAGAGCATGACCAGGTTGACCGGCTGATTGTCCAGCGCGTCGAAGTTAACACCCTGCTTCGAGCGGCCGAGCGCGCCGACCACTTCATTGATCAGGTCAGTCGAGGCGTGAGGAATCCCAATCCCAAATCCGATGCCGGTGCTCATGGACGACTCCCGCTTCTTGACCACGGCCGCAATGGCCTCGCGATGTTCCGGGGTAATCTTGCCCGTCGCTACAAGGGTATTGATCAATTCATCGATCGCTTCCCAGCGGTTGGTCGCCCGCAAGTCAGTGATGATCTGCTCTTTGCTCAGAATATCGCCTAAATCCATAGCCACGGAACCAGTCCGTTTATGCATTTCGCCTGAAGCGGGCGGCGAATTCAAGCTCCAATTATCGTTTCGTCACCAAATCCTCCCGAGCCAACGCAGTGTTTCGCCCGTGCACTGTAGCCACCAGCCGAGCGCGGTCAGCACCCCCACCTTCGAGACCAGCAGCGGAATGCCCACCAACAACACGACAATGTTGCCCAGGAATATAATCACCGCCGAGAACAAGTAGCCCTGGTCGCTGATGTCTGATTGGTCATGCTTGAGGATGTGCCAGTTGAGCGTCACGTGGAAAGCATAGGCGGCGCCGAGCAGCAAATGAAACCAAACGACGTAGTGGCGCCAATTCCAGAGCCAATGGCCGGCCAGGAACAGCAGCACCACCAGAACCGCATAGAGGGGGAAGAAATAAGGCGCGAGCGCAATGACGAAGTTGCTCTTGTTCACGACGACATGGCCCCCGGAGGCTGAAGCTTTGAACTTCTTGACTTTTCCGCCGAACAGCCAGGTCCACAGGACGTGGGTCAGCTCATGGCCGAGGACATATATCCACATGGGCTTGGGCAGCAGCAGATAAATGGTCACCCAGCAGGCGGCGCCCGACAGGAACGCCACCCAAATCGTGTCCGCATCCCCGCTCCGGCGCAGCACCATCCACAGCGCGGAGGCCGCGCCGACGCAAGCCGGCAGCAACAGGATCGCAATGATGGTCTTGCACCATTTAGGCACGCCCGAATTGTAACCACAGATGAACCCCGCGCGGCAAGGCCGCAGCCAAATGAGTTAAATGAGTTACCTGAGGTGAGGAAGTTTGCGCTTTGCTCCTGGCCGCCGGTTCTTAACATTCGGGCATGACCGGGAACGAAGTCTTGCAGATATTCCGTGAGAGCGGCGCGCTGTTGGAAGGGCATTTTGTGCTCCGCAGCGGATTGCACAGCCGCCAATACTTCCAGTGCGCTCTCGCCTTGCAGCGGATGCCGATTGTCGAGCAGGTCGGGGCGGAGCTGGCGGGCAAGGTCCGTGCGCTGGGCGCAGTGACCGTCGTCTCGCCGGCCATGGGTGGGCTGGTCCTCGGCCAGGAAGTGGCCCGGCAATTGGGCCTGCGGTTCATCTTCGTCGAAAAGGAGCAAGGCAAACTCGCGCTGCGGCGCGGATTCAACATTGCTACCGGCGAAAAGATTCTGGTGGTTGAGGACGTGGTCACCAAGGGAGGCCGTGTCCAGGAAACGATTGACATCGTTCGTGCCCACGGCGGGCAACTCGTGGGCGTTGCGATGGCGGTGGACCGCTCGGGCGGCACGGTCGGCTTCGGCGTGCCGATGTTCAGTTTGATTTCCTTGCAGGTGGAAGCTTTTGAGCCGGATCAACTTCCCCCTGATCTCGCCGCCATTCCAGCCGTCAAGCCCGGCAGCCGGTAGGAGCGCTTGTAATTAGTGTAATTGTACATTCTGTTGAAGCGGTTCTGGCGGATGTGATGTCTCGACGGAGTCCCCTCCAACTCCGTCATTATTGCGGAGCCTCCCCGGCTCCGCTCCCTCCCTGGCGTCCGCCGCCAGGACCAAGGTAGCTTCCCACGCGTCATTTTCACGCATGTCGAGTGAAATTCATGCCTAAAGGATCGCCAACGCAGGCAAAAGTGCCCATTTTCGGCCAAAATCATGGCTGGCACTTGTGATGCTAAATGAAATATGTCGCGTGCTGTGCAACAGCTTCACGCGACAGGCTTGAAGCGTAAATGATCAACAGGTCCGAGCGGGTATGAGAACGCTTTTGCGAAATACGACGACGGGGCTCTTCTTTCAGGGCCCCGACCGGTGGACCAGCGATCCCGCCAAGGCGCGCGACTTCAGGATGATTGACCGGGCGCTCGGCTTTATTGAAACCTGGAGGCTCAAGAATATGGAGTTGGCCTTTGCTTTCAGAGGCGCTCGTCAGGTCACCGCTGTGCCGCCCGAAAAGATCGCCCTCCGCTATTCTGAGAGTTAGAGCATCCGGCGGCACGTCTCCGCGCTAGCCTCCCCATCCCCCACAAACGCTGCTGGCGGTGCCGGCAGCGCTCTGTCAGAATCCCCCGGTATGAACAACCGGCCAGGCCCCAGCGAGCGCGGCTTTACCTTGATCGAGCTGTTGGTGGTCATCGCCATCATTGCGATTCTGGCCAGCCTGTTGTTGCCCGCGCTATCGCGGGCGAAAATGAGCGCCCAGGCAACCGCGTGCGGCAATAACCTCAGACAGTTGTCCCTGGGCTGGCAGTTGTACGCCGATGACAGCGACGGGCTCCTGGTCAATAACGCCAGCACGGCGGACACGCGGACCTATCGCCAGAGCTGGGTCAATAATATCCAGGACTGGGCGACGAGCGTGGAGAATACCAATCCCGCCTATGTGCTCAGTGGCAAGCTGGCGCCGTACTTGAACAATAGCCTGGGGGTTTACAAGTGTCCTGCCGATCAATCGGTCGCGCAAAACGGGCCGCGCCTGCGAAGCATCTCGCTGAACTCGCTGGTCGGCAACCCGCTCCATAACCCCAACCGCTTCAATCCCACCTGGCTCCAGTTCCTCAAAGTGACGGACTTCCCTGGTCCGGCCAACTTCTACGTGTTCGTGGAGGAGCATCCGGACACCATCAACGATGGGTATTTCATGAATCACTGGGATGTCATCCAGTGGGGCAATTTACCCGCCTCCTGGCACAACGGTGCGGCCAATCTATCGTGGGCCGACGGTCACCTGGAACGGCATCGCTGGATTCCAGATACCGTGCGCCCGCCCATTCGCGGCGGTGTGGGCAGCGGCGGGTTTGTGCCTTCGCCAGCGACCGATTATCTCTGGCTGCGAGAGCGAACCAGCATCAAGCTCAATTGAAAGGCCGCGCGGTTTAGGCAGGAGCTAATTCCCAACGAAAGAAGCTCGCGCGGGCTGCCGGCTGAGATTTGCGTGCGGGCATAAAAAACCCCGCCGGTGCCGTGTCTGACCGTCCTGCGGAACCTGGTTGCAACATTTGGAACAAGCGGGCTGCTTTCGACTTCCATTGAAGGCGTGTCGGCCACAACCACAGCTTCCAGTTCCTCTTAGTCGTTCAACTTACGGTTCGAGTTCTTGGTCTTTGATCACGAACAAGGCAGGGTAAAACCTGCTTACAACCTGGCAAAGAACGCAACAACTCCTAACGCATCATCCGTGCCAGTCTCAAAGGTGAACAGAAAAAGAGCGGCCCGAGGCGCGGCGCATTAGCCGAGCCTGGTTGGAAGGCCTTGCTGGCGCGGGATTACCGCAAGAACGCCACCTAAGGCGCGCCAGAGTGCGCCCCGGGTGGACTTGGCTGACTTCCTGGCGCCGGCTGTCCTCGGGCGAGGCAGCGGCGTCGGTTTGAGAGACGCGGCTTACTACTGCTTGGCCATGCCGTAGCCGCGGACGAACCCCACGCATTGGCCGACTTCCGGCGCCGAATTCTCCCAATGATACTCATACTCAATGGAGATGTTGCCGGCGAAGCCCTGCGCCTTTAGCTCGGTCAACAGCGCCGGCACGTCGGACACGCCCGCGCCATAGGGCACGTCATGCGCGCCGGGCCCCATTTCGTTCAAGTCTTTGAGATGGCTGCTGATAATGTGCCCTTTGAGCACGCGCAAACAGTCCACCGGGTTGAGACCGGAGCGAACCCAGTGGCCCGTGTCGGCGCAAGACCCAATGCGCGCGTCGCGGTCCTTGATCACGGACAGGACATAATTGGGGTCCCACATGCGGTACTCAGGGTTATTGGCCTGCTTCGGATGGTCGTGGAAGCCGACCTTGATGTCGTATTCCTTGACCAGTTTCTCGATCGTATCCAGCGCATCCACCGACTCGGTGGTGATGGCATACAGGCCCATGACCTTGGCGAACTCGAAGATCTTGCGGGCTTCGGCCTCGTCTTTGGGGATCCCGACCACGCCGTAATTGACGGCCCTCACTTTGGCGGCGGCCAGCTTGTCCTTGACCTTTTGGATCGTCTCGGCCGAGGCGTTGTGGTCCCACTTCACGTTGGGTTCCTCCTTGCTCAGGTTCTGGCCGGGATAGAACTCAATGACTTTGCCGCCAGCCTGGACCGTCTTCTCGATGGCCTCGAACAGACTGAAATGATTGAACGTGTAGGCCTGGCAGCCGATGAAGAACCCACCCGTTTGGCAGTCAGCGGGGATTGGGTTTGCGGCGCGCAGCGAGACGGTGGTGGCCAGCATAGTGGCGGTGCAACACAGAGAGCGAATGAATAGGTGTTTTAGCGACATAGCGGCGCTATTTAAGCCGAGTTCCCGGCTAAGGCAAAGCCATTTCTCCCCCTTTCGTAATGCCTCAGTCGTTGCGGGAAGAGGTAGGGCGGGCAGTCCTCTGCGCGCCGAAACGACGTGCTGGGTGAGCCGCGGCTCTCGGCGGCTGACGGAACCGGCGTCGCGCCCCGACCGCCGGAGCCCGGGCCAACCTCAATAGCCTGAACGAAGGCCTCGCCGCGCGCAGAGTGGTCGTCTTCGACAACCCGCAGACTGGTGAAGCGGATGTTGATCACCCCGTTCTCCGGAGCCACGTCATTGAAGACGAGGTCCACTGCCTTATTTGGACCGCCCGCGGTCGCGGCCACATCGAGGTTGCGCACTACCTCACGGTCGTTGAGGCGGATAGCAAAGCAGTTCTTCCGCGTGTCGGTGCCACGCGTGGCCGCGAACTTCAGCCGCACGAAATACTTGCCGGGTCCCACGGTAATGTTCGCGCAGAAATCCCGGGCATGGCAGCCATAGCGATAGAGTTCCGCATCGGCCGTGCCAGTGATGGGTTCGGCGACGACATTGGTCCACCAGCACGCAGCAACCGTATCTCTTCCGGCAGCCAGGCGCGTCACGACTTCGGTGCCCGGACGCCACAACTGTCCCTTGGCATCGCGATAGTCCTGCCGGCTCGGGTAGCCGAGAATCATCCGCTGCGGCCCGACCGGGCCGGTGCCCGTTGGGAAACTGCAGGGCGCGCTTTCAGCGGAGAACTGCA
>PLZQ01000307.1 GCA_003152225.1 Limisphaerales bacterium
GAGCCGGCAGACTATCGAGGCCGGCGATGGCCGTGAGGCGGTTCTGGTCGAGGTCGAGGTATTGCAGGTAGTCCAGCGCCAGGAAAGGTGAGAGGTCGGCAATCCGGTTGCCATGAGCGTCCAGAGCGCGGAGTTGGGTAAGGCTGGCAACGAAATCCAGGTTGGTCAGGGAACAGGAATCTGTGTAGAGCGTCATCAAGTTGGTCAAGCTGCCCAGCACGGGGGCATTGGTTAGCGGATTCCCGCTGACCAGTAGATAAGACAGATTTGTCAGATCCGCCAGCGGCGAGAGGTCGCTCACATTCGCGCTTTGCACGTAGAGGTAATTCAGCCCGGTGAGGGTCGCGAGGCACTTCACATCGGCCAGCGGGCAGCCATCCAGATGTAGAGTGTCCAGGTTGGTCAGGCCCGAGAGCGCGGCGGCGTTCGTGAGTGGATTGTAGCTCAAGTCCAGCATTCCCAAGCTGTGCAGCCCCGGCAGGGGAGGGAGCGTATCAATCTTATTCTGGAGCAGGTTAAGCGTGACCAGGTTCGTCAGGCTATTGACGAAGCTCGGGTCATGAATGGAAAGGTGCTCCAGGTACAACCGGCTGAGGTTCACCAGGCCGCCAACCAGGCTGTAGTTGGTGAGCGGATTGGAACTGATATTCAGCGACGTGAGATTGGTGAGCCCCAGCAATGAGGCGGCGTCCTGAACCTGGTTACGGCTTACGTCCAACTCCAGGAGTTGGGTTATATTGGTCAGGCCACGCAGGTCGCTCAGGTTGTTATATGCCAGGTACAGGAATTCCAGCCGGTTGAGCGCGGAGACGGGGCTTATGTCGGTGATGGCGTTGTGCGACAGGGAAAGCGTCGTCAGGTTGGTCGCGTATTCCAGGCCGGAGAGATTGGTGATCTGGCGGAAGCTGGCGTAAAAGGTAGTGAGTGTCCGCAGATTGTCGGCGGTCAAAGGCGCTGTGGGTATACCCAGCGCGCTGCGCAGCGCGGCCTCCAGCTTGGGATCAGGGAAAGTGACGTTAACTTGGCCACGCGCCGTCGCTCCAAAGCTCAGGAGCAAAGCCACTGTCAGCGCGCCGAAAAAGCCCCCAACAGGTCGCATATAATCGGTCCAAAGGTTCCAGATTCTGACAGGTCCAACAATGAAAGCTCAGCGATCAAAATGCAAGAACAGAACAGAACGGAGAGATTGCCTCTCACTCGTCGCCTGGCATGGCCATTCGCGCGTGGCTCAGGGGGATTGGAATGCCCGGTAGAAGCGCGTTAGGTTGTTGCCGGCCTCCGGGTCCGTATAGAAGAGCACATTGGTGGGCGTGGTGTTGGTGAAGACCGGAGCCCAAACCGCCAGGTCCGCGGAGGCCTCGATCACCAGCGTGCCCGGCTGCAACACTTCGTCCACCCGCATCTGGAAAACGCCATTGGTCGGTTGGAAGTGAGTTATCACCGGTGACGGGACGCAGATGTATTTTACGGTGAGAAAACTACCCGCGCCTCCACTGTCAATCGCATACCCCGTCAGGATTATGTTGCCGCTGTGGTCCAGCGCCATGGTCATGGCGTAGTCATCGGTGTTTCCTGGCCCGTTGTAGCGGTTGGTCCAGAGCGGCACGCCCGCGCTCGAATACTTGATCATCAGGTAATCGGCACCGCTGCCGCTGCCGACGGAAAAACCCGCCACGATCACGTTGCCGCTGGCGTCCACAGCCACAGTCACGGGGTCGTCCACGCTGTTCCCTGGCCCGTTGTAGCGGTTGGTCCAGAGCGGTATGCCCGCGCTCGAATACTTGACCGTCGCATAATCCCAATCGCCTCCGCCGTTATCGGAAAACCCCGTTACGATCACGTTGTTGCTGCTGTCCGTCACCACAGCGTTGGCCCAATCCTGTCCGTTTGCCGGGCCATTGTAGAGGTTGGACCAGAGCTCCAACCCCGCACTCGAATACTTAATGGTCGCGTAGTCGTAAGAAGTTTCGTTCGACGCATAGCCCGTGGCGATCACGTTGTTGCTGGAGTCCACCGCCAGGGCTATGACCTCGTCTTGGCCCATGTTCCCCGACCCATTGTAGCGGTTGGTCCAGAGCGGTATGCCCGCGCTCGAATACTTGATCGTCGTGTAATGGCGACCGGTGAAGTTAGTGCCTGTGGAAAACCCCGCCACGATCACGTTGTTGCTGCCGTCCACCGCTACGGCGTTGGCTTGGTCAACTGTGCCCGCCGGCCCGTTGTAGCGGTTGGTCCAGAGCGGTTTGCCCGCGCTCGAATATTTGATCGTCGCGAAATCGGTAAAGGGGTAACCGGTGCCAGCCGAATACCCAGTCACAATCACGTTGTTGCTCGCGTCCACCACCACGGCAGTGGCGCCATCATCGGCGTTCCCTGGTCCATGGTAGCGGTTGGTCCAGAGCGGCACGCCTGCGCTCGAATACTTGATCGTCGCGTAATCAGTAAAGGGGTAAGGGTAGGGAGGGTGGGTGCTGCCAGTCGAATACCCCGTCACGACCACGTCCCCGTTGCCGTCCACTGCTACGGCGGTGGCTTGGTCATTGGTGTTCCCCGGCCCGTTGTAGCGGTTGGTCCAGAGCGGCACGCCTGCGGCCGAATACTTGATCGTCGCGTAATCGTAATCGCCTCCGCTGCCACTGGAATACCCTGTTACGACCACGTTGTTGCTGCCGTCCACCGCCATGGCTTTCGCTGCGCTAATACCGTTCTCGGGTCCGTTGTAACGCTGCGCCCAGGCCTGGACGACGGTTTCGGCGTGCGCAAGTGCCGGGAGCAGGAGGCATACGGCCAGCGGCCAAGTCACCGTGAGGTTTCGTAAAGTAGTTTTCATGAAGTTGTCCTTTCAGGGCAATTGCTGTTTGCCTTTGGTATTCATCCATTGCGCGCCGCGTCCGCATTGCTGCTCGGTCGCATTCCTTACCTCAACTGCTCCCATTATGCTGACGCCGGACGGCGTGTCGAGACAAATCGAAGGGTTTCCAGATTGCCTGTCACTCGTCCCGTGGCATGGCCATCCGCGCGTGGCTCAGGGGGATTGGAATGCCCGGTAGTAGCGAGTGGGGCTGCTGCCGGCCTCCGGGTCGATGTAGAATAACACATTGGTGGGGATGGTGTTGGTGAAGACCGGCACCCAGCCCGCCAGGTCCGTGGAGGCCTCGATCACCAGCGTGCCGGGCTGCAACACATCCTCCACCCGCAGTTGCAAGCTGCCGTTGGTCAGTGGGAGCCCGGTCATCACCGGCGACGGGACGCAGATATATTTGATGATGGCAAAATCGTAGCCGCTAGCGCTGTTTGTGGAATAGCCCGCCAAGATCACATTGCCGCTGTGGTCCACCACCACCGCCAGAGCGAAGTCATCTCCGTCCCCCGGCCCGTTGTAGCGGTTGGTCCAGAGCGGTACGCTCGTGCTCGAATACTTGATCGTGGCGCAATCGTAATTGAAAGGCGAATCACTCATGCTTGCTGAACCCCCTGTCACGATCACGTTGTTGCTGCCGTCCACCGCAACGGCAAGAACGGCATCATTGTAATCACCCGGTCCGTTGTAGCGGTTGGTCCAAAGCGGGACCCCCGCGCTCGAATACTTGATCATCGCGTAATCCCGCGCGCTTCCGCTGCCAGTCGAATACCCCGTCACGATCACGGCGTCATTGCCGTCCTCCGCCATAGCGCACGCTTTGTCATCGCCGTTCCCAGGCCCATTGTAGCGATTGGTCCAGAGCGGCACGCCCACGCTTGAATACTTGATTGTCGCAAAATGGCGCCACCCTCCGCTGTCAGTTGAAGCCCCGGTCACGATGACGTTGTTGCTCCCGTCCACCGCCATGGCATAGGCCCAATCATTACCGTTCGCCGGCCCGTTGTAGCGTTGGGCCCAAGCTTGAACCGGGGTTTCGGCGCGCGTGAGTAACGGGAGCAGAAGGTATATTGCCAGCGGCCAGGCCATCGTGAGCTTTCGCAGGCTTGTCTTCATAGGGTCGTCCTTTTAGTTGATTTGCCGTTCGCCTGGGTCATCCGCTCCATTGGGCGCCGTGTCAGCATTGCAGTTCGGGCTCATTCCTCACCTCAACTGGGTCTATTATGCCCCCGCCGGGCCGCGTGTCGAGACAAAACCGGGAAGGCTTTGGTCGTCGAATTGACTCAAATTAAAAGAGACTAAAAGGGGAAAGGGGGTATGGGAGAAGGGAAGGCTTTAGCCGCACCCCGAGCGGCTTCCTCACCCCGCCGGTGAACGGGGGGTGAGGGTAATGCGCGTCACACGGCAACTATTCAACCTGCCGCGGCGGCAACTGCCGCTTCAGGGCGGGCAGGTCGGAGCGGATTATTTGCCAGATGATCTCTAAATCCAAGCCGAAGTAGTCATGCACGATGCGGTTGCGAAGCCCGGCAATCTTGCGCCATTCAATCTGTGGATTTCCCCGCGCGAATTCCTCCGACATTTGCCGAGCTGCTTCCCCAATAACCTCGAGGTTTCTCACCACCGCATCGACGCTCTTGTCGTCCGCCTCGAAGCCTGCCTGGTCCAGTCCGCTGGTGTAGCGCTCAATCTTGGCGAGGGACTCGCGGATGTCTTCAAGGAGCAGGTCTGCGGGACGTTTAGACATAAATCAGATCCGACTCGATGAGTCGTCGGCGGTTCGGTTTGACTGCGCGGCTCGAAACCAAGTCAACCCGTTCCTGCAGCCGCCGTTCCAATTCCTCAGCCAGAGTGACGAAGCCAAGACCGATTGACGGATCTACCTCAACCAGGATGTCCACGTCGCTCTGCTCAGTCTGCTGATTTCGGGAGTAAGAGCCAAAGAGTGCCAATGTTCGCACTGGGAACCGCTTTTGGAGTTCGAGCTTCGCTGCGCCCAACCCGGCCAGTAATTCTTCCCGCGTCTTCATGTACGCCTCCCGTGTATCACAAACCAGGACCCGACGCAATGTCGCCGGTCGCAATGGTCTGAGCGGGGCTAGTTCTTTCGTTATGGCTGCGTCAAGCCCTTGGGTCCCTGTAACTATGAGAGGGTCTGCCCTCCGAGGTGTGATGAACGGCGCAGGATTCTCGTCGTGACGCGGAAATTCTTGCCACTGGGGCCGCAATGGCTACCATCCTCGGTTCCTGCGACAGGCGCAGGCAATCGATTTATCATGAAAAGCTACAACATTGCAGTCATCGGCGGCGACGGCACGGGGCCGGAAGTCGTCCGCGAAGCCGTCAAAGTCCTCGAGGTTGCCGCGAAGAAGTTCAAGCTCAAGCTGGACTACACGAACTACGACCTTGGCGGCGCACGCTATTTGCGCACCGGCGAGGCGTTGCCGGACAGCGTGCTGGCGGAGTTGCGGAAGTTCCCGGCCATTCTGCTCGGCGCCATCGGCCATCCCGACGTGAAGCCGGGCATCCTCGAAAAAGGCATCCTGCTCCGCACCCGCTTCGAGCTGGAGCAGTACATCAACCTGCGCCCGGTCAAACTGTATGACGAGCGCTTCTGCCCACTGAAAGCTAAGAAGCCCGAGGACATTGACTTCGTCGTCGTCCGCGAGAACAACGAGGGGCTATATACGGGCGTGGGCGGGATCGTCTTCAAAGGGACGCCCAACGAGGTCGCTTTGCAGGAGAGCGTCAATACGCGGCGCGGCGTCGAGCGCTGTCTGCGTTACGCCTTCGAGTTCGCCCGCAAGCGGAACAAGGGGAAGAAACTGATGCTCTGCGGCAAGACCAACGTGTTGACCTACGCCTTTGACCTCTGGGAACGCGCCTTCCACGAGATCGGCCAGAAGGACTACCCCGATATCAAGCGCGAGTATGCCCACGTGGATGCCACGACCATGTGGTTCGTGAAGAACCCGGAATGGTTCGATGTCATTGTCACGGACAACCTGTTTGGCGACATCATCACCGACCTGGGGGCCATGGTGCAGGGCGGCATGGGCATCGCCGCCGGCGGCAACATCAACCCGCAAGGCACCAGTATGTTCGAGCCGATTGGCGGCAGCGCCCCGAAATATACCGATAAGGGCGTCATCAATCCGTTGGCGGCGATCTGCGCCGGCGCGATGATGCTCGACTTCCTCGGCGAGACCAAGGCAGCCAAGGCGATCGAAACGGCTGTCATCAAGATCACCCGCGAGAAGATGAAGAGCCTGGCCGCCGGCAAGATGGGCTACAGCACCTCCGAGGTGGGCGACCTGGTGGCCGCCGCACTCTAAAATCGGCGATGTCTTTGCGCGCGTCCGGCTTGCGAACTTCAGGCTGGCCGTGGCGCCTGGGCGTCACGGGTTTCGTGGCGGGTCTTCTGCTTGTCGCGTTCGGCCTTGGTGCGGCGGAGCCTGTCACGGATGCGTCACCGGCCAAGAGCGTCTTCGACCCCACCAGCGCCTACCGGGAGCAACAAATCGAAGGCTGGCGCGTGCAGGTGAACGAGAAACTGCTGGCGGAGACCAATCTCTGCGAACGCACGCTCAAGCTGCTGGCCGCGCAGCTTTATCAGATCACGCGTGTCGTGCCGCCTGAGCCGCTGGCCAAGCTGCGGCAAATCCCGATATGGGTCGAGCGGTCGAGCGCCCAGTTCCCGTGCATGTGCTACCACGAGTCGCGGGATTGGCTGAGCACGCATGGAGTGAATCCCGACAAGACTAGTGCCGTGGAACTGGCTAACCCGGAGACGTTCCTGACCTGGACCCACGAGCAGCCGTGGATGGTGCTGCATGAGTTGGCCCACGGCTATCACCAGCGTTTCCTGGGACACGACCACGCGGGCATCAGGCGCTGTTACGAGCAAGCCAAGGCCGGCAAGGCCTATGAATCCGTGCTGCGCATCGATGGAACGAAGACTCGCCACTATGCCCTGAACAACGAGAAGGAGTACTTCGCTGAAGCCACCGAGGCGTTCTTCGGCACCAACGATTTCTACCCGTTCACCCGCGCAGAATTGAAGGAACACGACCCGGAGATGTTCAAAGTCCTGTGCGAGATATGGGGCGTCAGTGAGAAGCCATCCCTGGAAGCGCATAAGAAACCTGCGCCCCAGCCCGGCGCGGCGGGGCCCCAACCGAAGTAGCGCCGGCCGTGTAACCGGCTCAGCCGGCTAGCCTGTCACCCCTCAGCTTCCGCTCCAGTATCTGCCCCGCAAGCGCGGGGTTTGCCTTGCCCTTGCTCAACTTCATCACCTGCCCTTTGAGGAAGTTCAAGGCGGCGGCCTTGCCGGCTTTAAAATCAGCCGCCGGGCCGGGGTTGGCGGCAATGGCTTGATCGCAGAACTTCTCGATTGCGCCCGTGTCGCTCACCTGCGCGAGGCCCTTCTTCTCGACGATCCTGGCGGGCAGCTCGCCGGTGGCGAACATCTCCACGAACACATCCTGCGCCATCTTCGTGCTGATCTTGCCGCTTTCCACCAGGTCAATTAGTTCCAGGATGGCGCTGGGCTCAAACTTCAGGTCGGCCAGCGAGGTTTGTCCCTCGGCCAGCTTCGCGCGGAGATTGTTGATGACCCAGTTGGCCGCCGTCTTGGGATTCTTCGCCTGCTTAGCGATGCCCTCGAAGTAATCGCCCAACGGCACGTCCCACACGAACGTCTGCGCATCGGACGCCGGCAACTGGTAATCGCGCATGAACCTTCGCTTGCGCGCGAGCGGCAATTCCACCACGCGGCTCTTCACCTCCGCCAGCCACTCGTCCGTCGGCTGGAACGGCATCAGGTCCGGCTCCGGAAAGTAACGGTAATCGTACGCGTGCTCCTTGGTGCGCATCTCCTCGGTGATGCCCGCCACGTCGTCCCAGCGGCGCGTGGACTGGATCAGCTTGCCGCCCTTGGTGAGCACCTCGATCTGGCGGGGGACTTCGTACTCCAGCGCCCGGCGCACCCCGCTGAAGCTGTTCATGTTCTTGATCTCGATCTTGGCGCCGAGTTCCTGCTGGCCCCGGGGCCGCACGCTGACGTTCACGTCGCAGCGCACCATGCCCTTCTCCATGTCGCAATCGCTCACGTCGCCATAGATGAGGATTTCCTTTAGCGCGTTGAGATACTCGTAAGCCATGTCTGCGCTGGTGAGGTCCGGCTCGGAGACAATCTCCATCAGCGGCACACCGGCGCGGTTGAAATCCACCCCGCTGGTGCGATCGAAATGGAAGTTCTTGCCGACGTCTTCTTCCAGGTGCGCTCGGGTGATGCGCACGCGCCCGACGCCGCCGTTGAACTCGAACTCCACGAAGCCGTTCAGGGTGGAGGGCTTGTCGTATTGCGTGATCTGGTAGTTCTTCGGCATGTCCGGGTAGAAGTAGTTCTTCCGGTCGAACTTGGCATAGCGGGTCACCGTGCAATTGAGCAGGAGGCCGGTGAGGGCGGTCAGGCGCAGCGCTTCCTCGTTGGCGACGGGCAGCACGCCCGGCAGGCCCAGGCAGACCGGGCAGACATTGGTATTCGGGGGCGCGCCGAACTCATTGGCGCAGCCGCACCACATCTTCGACTTCGTCTTAAGCTGGACATGGGTTTCCAGGCCGATGACCGTTTCGTAGTCCATAATGCCGGCAAATTGTTACCACAGATGGACACAGATGAACACAGATAAAAGGGAGGAGGCGTGAAACGTGAAACGTGATGCGTGAGCCAGGATTCGCCGAAATCCGTATGATTCGTGGGTAATCCTCTGCACCCCGGCGTTATCACAGGTGCCTCTTAACGCGCATCACGTTTCACGCATCACGTTTCACGCCGCCTCTCATCTGTGTTCATCTGTGTGGTTTTCCTCTCCAGTTGTAACCTTTTGCCGCGCCGCGGCTCAGTGTAGTTTGAATGGCATAATATGAAGTGCGCGGAATTGCTTGCGATGTTGAATGAATACGTGGACGGCACGGTGGACCCGGCCATCTGCGAGGAATTCGAGAAACACATGGCCGGGTGCAATCCCTGCCAGGTGGTTGTGGACAACATCCGCCAGACCATCACCCTCTACAAGGAAGGCAAGCCTTACGAATTACCGGTCGAATTCCGCCAACGGCTCCATTCTGCGCTCCGGCAACGATGGAAGGCGACGCATGGAGAGAAGCCGTGAGCGCCACGACTGATCGACGCTGGTAATCCACCCTGTATGGATTGGCACACATGGATCATCATCGGAGTCGCGGTGGCTGCCTTCCTTCTTCTGAAACGGCTGACGTTGGTGCAGCCGGACGCCGCGCGCGACTGGCTGAAGCAGGGCGCGCGAGTCATCGATGTGCGCAGCGAAGGGGAGTTTAAGGGTGGGCATTTGCCCGGAGCTGTGAATATTCCACTCGGCCGATTGCGCGATGAGATTGCCCGAGTCGCCCCCGATAAAGACCAGCCGCTGCTATTGCACTGCCTGAGCGGGACCCGCAGCGGCATGGGAAAGTCCCAGCTAAAGAAGCTGGGCTATCGCAACGTGTTCAACCTCGGCTCTTACGGGCGAGCCGAGAGGATTGTTGGAGCGCAGAGCGGGGCCGGGACCAAGGGAGACGCGGGTTGAGCGTGACGTTCCTGAAACGCGGCGGGCTTTGGGTCCTTGGCCAAAGCGTTCTTCTGCTCGCGGTTATTGCCGCGAGCATCATCTATCGCAACCAATGGGAGGGCCACTTCCTCACTCTCTGCGGGGTATTCCTGCTGCTGGTGGCCGCCGGTTGCGGCCTGGCGGGAGCCGTCAGCCTGGGCCGGAATCTGACGTCGTTCCCCAAACCCTCCGCGAGCGCACGCCTGGTGCAGACGGGCATCTATGGGTTAATGCGCCATCCGCTGTACACGGCGGTGTTCTGCGGTTCGGTCGGCTGGTCGTTGGTTTGGCGAAGCTGGCCCGCGCTCCTGGCGGCGTTGGCACTGGCTCCGTTCTTGGATGCCAAAGCTCGTCGGGAAGAGCGGTGGCTCCGGCAGCGATTCCCCGAGTATGCCGGCTACGAGCAGCGGGTCCGGCGGTTCATCCCCTGGATAGTGTAGGAAGATTAAATGCTAAAGTCCGGGAGGGGCAAAGTCACAACGGCCTCGGTGGCAGTGGCGTCATGCTCCACTCCTTCATCGGCTCCAAAAGTGGCGGCCACTCGGCGAGCGAGGGAATCCTGACGGCACCCCACGTTGTGCAAAGATAGCCAACCACCCCTTTGCTCTGCTGCTGGCGCGAGAATTCGCTCAAGGCCCGAGCGGCGGGCAACGATTTCCAGCCGGAGGGCCATACCCGAAATCCCTTCCCCACTAGAAACGGCACGGAAGGATAATTGGTCCGCAACTCGTAGTGCCAGTCGCACAGGACGATGTCTTTGGGAATCAAATCCACTGCCCCAGCCGTGCCGTTCCGGGCCGATTCCCATTCACCGTAGCCCATGGTCTTGGCGTCGAGCAGGCGGTCAGCCCACATAAACATCTCCCACTTCCGCTCCGTCACGATGTGGTGGTGCAAGTCGTTGACCGCTTGGGCGAAGAGCTTCGCCGGGTCACCGCCCCGGCAGCGCGGACAGTGTTCCGACGCGATGAGGAAAACCTCGTCCATGCCGACATGAAATGCATCCGCTTCAAAGGCGTTGACTAATTCGTCCACGAGGGCGAAGACCACTTTGTTCACGTCCGGGTTTTGCGGACACCAACTCCGGCAGTAGATGTTGGTGTTGTTCGGATACTGGCCGGGGGTTTCATCGAACTCGGGATGATTCTTTAACAGGGCCAAGGTGGTTTTGCTCCAGGATTGGTGGCCGAGACAATTGATTTGCGGAATGAGGCGGATGCCCAGCCGGCGCGCTTCCGCCGCGAGTTCATGCGCCCGGGCCGGTGTGACGCAACCGGGCGAACTGAGTTCAGGATGGGACTTAAACGCAAAGTCGTAATCCGTCTCAAGGATGAGGGTGTTCACGCCCGCAGCGGCGAGCCTCGCGAGTTGCTCCTGCAGCGCAGCGGCCTGCCAGTCGCTTCCGAGCATCAGGTGAATACCGCGCATGACGGCATCCTTCTGTTGGCGGGTTTTTGTGCTATCAGCCTGTGAAAGACTGGAGTCCACGCTCCCAGTCTGGCAGCCGGCCACCAGCGCCAGCGAGGCAACGAGGCAGAATCGGATCAATGGTTTCATGCTGAGTCTGGAGATTAGCAGGCGACTCAGCCTGTTCAAGCCCAGCCGTAAAAAGAAATAAAGACAGGAAAATGGGATTCGGCGGCATTTTCCTGTCTTTTCGGCGGTTGGTTGTGACTCCGCTGCTCTGCGCGTTCGTTGTTCATCCTGCCTGGCTGAAAGCGCTTAGGGCAGAATCCAACCCTCTTGCTCGAACTGGGGCTTGAACTCCTGCGCGATGGACTTGGCCGTCGCCCTGGCCCGGCCTGCCACCCCGGAGCGACCGCTCGCCTCCCCGTACGCTTTAATTCCGCCGCCGCCGATGAGTCCCACCGGGTTGGCGGTGATAATAAAGCCCGCCACTCCCAAGGCCGACCCCCATATGCGTTAACTTGTTTA
>PLZQ01000539.1:0-6463 GCA_003152225.1 Limisphaerales bacterium
CATCAGGACGGGCAGGAAATACCGCCATATGCCGGTGGCGAAATCCTTCTCGTCCCACCAGATCATGAACAACGTCAACGAGGCGACCAGGCCCGCGGCCGAGGGAATCGGAAAGCCCAGGAAATCCTTCGAGTGCCCGTGGGGCATCGCTGAGAGGCAGTTGAAGCGCGCCAGCCGAAACGCGCCGCAGAGCAGATAGATCGAGGCAATGAACCATCCCCACTCCGGGTGCCCCTCGAACACGTCTTTGAGCACCACCCGATGCACCAGGAAGGCTGGGGCTGCCCCGAATGAGATCAAGTCGGCCAGCGAGTCAAACTCACGGCCAAACGGGCTCTCCACCCCACCCATGCGCGCGACCCGCCCGTCGAACAGGTCGAAGATGCACGCCAGCAAAATGAACCCCAGCGCCACTTTGATCTGCTGAAAATCCCCGCCGGCCACATTGGCCTCAACGATCTTCGTGAGCGCCACGAACCCGCAGAACAGGTTGGCCGCCGTCAGCAGGTTGGGCAGGAAATAGATCTTCAGCTTCGGCTCGCCGGCGCCGTTGAGCGGAGGATTGGGAGCTGGGCTTTCCATAACCGGGTCGCTCATGTTAGCTCGCCCTCATTCAAAGACCGCCAGCACGGTTTGCCCCGCGACGACACGATCGCCCAGCTTCACCTTGATCCTGGCCTTGGGCGGCAGATACACGTCGGCCCGCGAGCCGAACTGGATCAGGCTGATGCGGTCGCCGCGGGCGACCTCGTCGCCCAGTTGGACAAAGGGCACGATGCGCCGAGCAATCACCCCGGCGATCAACCGCACCCCAACCTTCTCGCCGCGCGGATCGCTCGACTCGAAGCCGAGCAGCACGTTCTCGTTATAGATAGCCGATTCGGCTTTGAGCGCGTTGAGGAACTGGCCAGTGGTGTATTTAAACCAGGTAACCTTTCCGCTCACCGGCGCGTTCTGCACGTGCACATCGACCACCGAGAGAAAGATGGAGATTCGCTGGCACTCCCCACCCATGAAGTTCGGTTCGGTCCCCATTCCGATCACATCCACTTTGCCATGCGCCGGCGCCACCACGAGATTGGGGCCGGCCGGCACCCGCGGTCTCGGGTCCCGGAAGAAGTAGAGCGTGAATAGCGCGAAGAGGATCCAAACCCCAATCACCACTGGGGTAATCGCCACGGCGATCGCCGCGATAATTGCGGCCACCGCCGCGGTGATGAAGCCGAGGGCCCACACTGCGGCCAGCACGATCAGCGAAATCAGGATCAGCTTAAAGGCCGCCTTTCTGGCTTTGCCCGAGTGTTTCATGTGGCAACAGGCTAAGGTCTAACGCCTGCCGAGCAAAGACTTAAATTGCCGCCAATTCCTGCCGTTCCTGGCCGGCGGCCGCCTTTCTGTCAAATCACCCTGCCTTCTCACCGCAGTCCTTCTACCGCAGCGAACGCGCACCACTGATCTCGCGACTCTTTTTGGTTGCGTCCTCACATAACTATGCGATAGTCTTGTCCGTTAGGGAAAAGACAAACGAAGGCGGCTGGTTGTGTCGCCAGGCGCAGCTTGTTTGTCGTAACAACCATAAACCAATGAAGAGTATGAAAAAACCCACCATTCGACCAACCGTTCGCGGCTTGGTGTTGGCCCTGGCAGGCCTCGCGCTGTCCAGCTACGTCGCCACGGCAACGCCCTACGCCACCTGTCTCACGAATAATGGTGACGGCAGCGTTTCCTTCCGTCTGAACCAGACCACCACAACCAATGACAGCGCGTGGGTGATTTCCGGCGGCGGAACCCTGACGAACCAACTTCAAACCCCGGGCGGACCTGTGCTCAACCGCGGGCTTATTACCACGGACACCAATCTGTTCGTTATCCCCCCCAGTACCGTTTTCCAAATCCGAATCAAGCACACAGGCACCGGGTTGATCACGACCAATAGCCCGACCGTGGCCTTCAACGCCGCACGCGGTGTCGCGGTCAATAATCGTCCCGCCAGCCCCTATTTTGGTTGGGTCTATGTGGCCAATGGCACTGCCGGGACCAAGGGGGCGGGCATGTTCGCCTATACCTCGGACCTCTTTGACATTCTAGGTCAAGGCAACACGGCCAAGGATAATGGCTATGGGTTCGTCGGCGGTGGATCATCGCCCTACCATACTTCCGTTGCTCCCGATGACTCCGTTTTGGTCACCGACTGGTCGGATGCGAAGGGCAACCTGATTTCCATGCCGCCGCTGCTGAATTCTTTCAGCTATGTGCTCAAGCCGCTAACCGGCACGGCAGCAACACCGGTGGGTGCCGCCAACAACCACGGCAGCGTTATAAGTGCCTTTGTGGTTGGCAGCGGCGCCAACCTGAAGCTCTATACCATGGATGAAGATTATCAGACTGACCCCACGGCCGGCGCGATCACCGAGCTGAATAGTGCATGGGAGTATGACATCGGATCCGGGCCGCTGCCTTGGACTGCCGCGCCAAACCGCAAGATCATGACGCCTTACTTGGCCACGTTCAGCGGCCAGAACCAAAAATGCGAGGTGTACGGCCACTACCTCTACTCGAACCAACGACGTTCCAATCCCCCCCAACACGATGTCTATATTACTGATCTCAACAACCTCCTCAATCCGAGCACCTACACCGGGGCCACACCCTGGGACACCTTTTGGACCTCCCAAGACGAGAGCTTAGCTGAGGGCTATAGCGACGATGTGCTGCGGGATACAATGACGATCAGCGTCAGCCCCGATCAAAGATGGTTAGCTACCATCATCGCCGCCGGCGGCGGGCCAATCACGGCTCCGGATGGCTCGACTTTCTCGACTGCGGCCAATGACATCACTCTCATTCCCCTGACCAACGGTACTCCCAACCTCGCGGCGCGCCAGGTGTTCCATTTCGGCGGCGTGGGTAACGGCCGTGACTTGGCCTTTGACGCGGCTCACAACCTCTACTGCGCGAGCAGCGGTTTAGCCTACATGCAGTCTCTAGACATTGGTGAGAGCACGGACGCCACTACTGGCTCGGACGGCACCTTCGCCCTCGCGCAGCCGCCTACCCAGGTAACTGTTGCTGCCACCACGCCAGTCGCCTCCGAGGCGGGCGCTGTTCCCGGCGCATTCACAATTACGCGTACTTCCGAAGAAATCGCCAAGGCTATTAGCGTCAACTTCAATATCGGCGGCACGGCCAGAGGAAACACTAATTATGTCACTATTGCCAATCACACCGTCACGCTCGCAGCGGGCCAGACTTCCACCAACATCCTGGTCACACCCATCAGCGATGGCAAACCCGATCCGGTGTTGACCGTCATTCTGACCATTGCAGGCGCGGGCGATTATTCCGTCGGCTTCCCGTCGGCCGCGACGGTGTTCATCGCGGATGACTCGACTCCGCAACTGCGAATCACGGGGCTGTCCACGAACGTCTTTGAAGGCACCACCAATGATTATGCGGCGATAACCATTCAACGCTGGGGCGACACCAACGTGGCCGTGGTGCTCGATGCGACGAGCTTCACTTTGGGCGGTACGGCGGTCCCGAACGTTGATTATTACCTGGGCAATCTGCCGCACACCATCGCCGCCGGAGTGATCAACGACACCTTCCCGCTCATTTACCCGATCAGGAACCAGACTGGGGTAGGTAGCCGGAGCATCCTCGTGACTAACGTGGCGGGCACGGGCTACACGGTGGTCAGCAACAACGCGGCCACAACGCTCAGGCTGGAGTCTGTGCCGCCGGGAACTGTGCTCTATTCGGACAATTTTGAAACCGATACCAGCAGCGCTTGGAAAGTGGCTTTCCAATCCTATACTAATGGGTCAGCCGACTTTACCGCGGATTTCAACTACGATTACGCCAACGCCCCGTCGTACAACTTGCCGGCCATCCCGCCCGCGCCGCACTCGACCAACAATGACACACACGGCCTTTACATGACGGTGAACAAGACTGCGGGCATCTCGGCCGGCCTCAATCTTTACCTCAAGAATCATACGTTCTCCCATAATTACGCCCTGCGCTTTGACCTGTTCCTGGTTGAGAACAGCTCCGGCACGGCTCAATCCAAAGTCGAAAATGTTCTCTTCGGCATCAATCACGACGGCAACCACACCAATTGGTTCCGCAACTCCGTCACCGGGACCAGCCTGCTCGATTCGCCGACCGCCTCCGATGGGTTGTTCTTTGATATCGGGGCAGACGGAAACGGCGGCGGGGGCGCGCCCTATGACTTCGCCGCCTGGAGTGGGCCGACCTGGACCAATACCGTCAGCGTCGTCGGGCCGACCAACTTCCTCGCCGTACTGGCCAGTTCCACCCGGCAGATCTTCAAGCGGCCTCCCTTCGATTCCGGCACCACTTTCGGCGGCGATCCCGCGAATACCCCTATCATTGGCGGGTTTGCTTCGCCGACCTGGGTGGAAGTGGAAATTAGCCAACAGGAAACGCCCAACGGGAATCTGATCAGCTACAAAATCAACAACACGCTGATCATGAGCTACTTTAATACGAGTGTCACTCACGTGAACACGAACGATGTCAGCGGCACAATCATGGTTGGTTACTGCGATCCATGGGATGATATTGCCAACGGCAGTGCCGGCTCTGGCGAGGGCTGCGCCATTATTGATAACCTCCAGGTGGTCCAGCTCAGCAACCTGCCGGTGATCGCCGGACCCACCAACACCCTGGCAAATGTCGGCGGCAGCGCCAGCTTCGCCGTGACGGCCAGCACCCTGACCGGCGTGACCAACTACCAATGGTACCTGAATAACGTGGCCATTGCAGGTGCAACGGGTTCGAGTCTGACCGTCAACCCGGTCGTCGCCGCCAGCTTCGGCAATTACCTGGTGACCGTGAATGACGGCGTCTATACGGCTTGGAGCGCCAACGCAATCCTCGCGCCGGCGTCAGGCCCCGTGATCGTCACGCCACCCAGCAACCTCACGGCGGTGGTGGGCGGCTCGCCCACGTTCTCGGTGACGGCCAGCACCTCCTCCGGTGCGACCAATTATCAATGGACGTACTATGGCACCAACCTTACCAGCGCAACCGCCAGCACCCTGACGCTCGCCAATGTGCAAGCGGTGAGCTTCGGTGGTCCATACGCCGTTATTGTTAGCGATGGATTCAACTCGATTACGAGTTCGCCGGCGGCGACGCTCACCCTGGCCAGCTCGCCGACCATCGCGTCGCCGGCCGCCCCGGGCGGCACCAGTTTCGTGCTGAACTTCAACACGCAAATTGGCCCAGCCTACGTGGTTGACTTCAAGACAAACCTGACGGACGCCGTTTGGAAGGCGCTGAAGACCAACAGCGGCACGGGTGGCATCATCACCGTGACGAATGCGGCGAACAGCGCGCACGGGTTCTACCGGGTCCGGCTCCAGTAGCAAACCGGCCATTCATAGGGGCATCCGCCTCCGGGCGGATGCCCCTATCTGCCTTGTCTGGACACTGCCTCCCGGAGGAAGCAGCCGGCGAGTGGTCATGGCACGGGGTGTGGGAATATAATCCGAAAACAACCAGAATCTGATGGTCGGTTCTGGCTTGCAATTGCGGTCTATTCAACATTGACGGCCAATACTTGCGTAGTACAGTATAATTTAATCGAAGTAATATGAAATATTCAGTAGTGCTGGGGGTCTGTGGCTGGCATCGGCAAAGGGCAAACCGGCCGGCTTTTACCCTGATCGAACTATTGGTGGTNNCGATTTCAATGACACCATGATCCCGAATGCCCCGCTGAGTATGCAGCCGGAGCAGAGCTGGTGCTACAGCGCATATCAAGACTGGAACAACGCCGACGCTAATACCAATGGGCTCATCTATCGGAAAGCCATCATGGCCCCGTATCTGGGCGGGCAGCTCGGGGTTTACAAATGCCCGGCCGATATTATCCCGTCCCAAAACGGCCAGCGCCTCCGCTCTTATTCGATGCAGAGCCAGATGGGAAACCTCTATTCCTTCGGCATCAGTCGGGCTTACAATTCGGGCTACAAAGCGTTCATCAAAGCTACCGAATTGACTGTGCTCCAGCCCGTGGACGCGATTGTGTTCTCAGAAGAGAATATGTGCAGCATGAACGACGGTTACCTGCAAGTCAAAAACGGCTCGCCCTCCTGGCCCGATGTGCCGGGGTCTTACCACATTTGGAACTGCGGTATCTCATATGCCGATGGCCATGCCGCTCTGAGAAAATGGGTTACCACAGTTCTTCACATACCTGTCAGTTTCGGCTACACGTCTAGCACCATCACGACCGGTGTAAATAACAAGGACTACCTTTGGTGGGACCAACACACGTCCGTGAAAGATCCGTGAAGGATTGAAACCGAACCCAGGGGGTCACTCAGGCCATAGCCAAAACCCCCATGCCGCCCGCACAGTAAACCGCTTTAAGCAGGTCTCGGCGTTCACCCCTGCCCTTCCTTTTTGGCCTCTTCAGGAATGTTCTGGG
>PLZQ01000539.1:6491-18886 GCA_003152225.1 Limisphaerales bacterium
TCACCGGAACATTCCTGAAGAACCCCTTTTTGCTTTGCGCTCTGAGGGAAAGTTGTAGGTTCAAGGCATGGTCCTTCCTGGAAGAGACCACGATTGAAAACCAACAGCATCATCCTCGTCGCGCTCCTTACCCTGGCCGGTTTCGGCGCTGGGATGTTGATCGGCGGGCGGCTGGGCGCGCCCAAAGCCTCGACGGCGGCTTCTTCGTCAACCGCAGGCAATCGGAGCGGCGACCGTTTGCCGGCCATCAAACCGCGCCTGAGAGCCGGCGTCGCCGGCCCGGCGGCGAGCGCGCCCGAGCCGGCCTCGTTGGCTGAGATCGAAGCGGCGCTCCAGAAGGCCATCCGCATGGGCAACGGGCGGGGCTACAAGACTCTCAATGCGCTTATCCAGAAGGTGAATCCCGCGGACATCCCGCAACTGCTGGCCTTCGTCGAGAAACTCCCCTCCCCGAACCAGAAATCCCAGTTGCGTTTTATGCTGCTGGGGCGTTGGGCCGAAACCGATGTCCCCGCCGCGATGGCTTACGCGGACGCCGTCACCAACCGTCAGAGCCGGGAGCAGGCTATCCTTGCCGTGCTGAACGAGTGGGCGGAGCAGGACCCGGAAGCCGCCACCGCCTGGGCGCAACAGCTTCCGCCCGGCCAACTGCGCAAGCAAGCTCTCAGCGCCGTCAGTTTCGGCCTGGCGCAGAAGGATCCGGAAGCGGCCTATCGGATGATGTTCACCTCGAATTCGGGCGACCGCCGGGGGGGCATGCCGTATGAGGTGTTCAGCGCCTGGGCCGCCAAGGACCCCGCCGCCGCCGCCGCCAAAGCCGCCCAACTCCCTTCCGCCCAGCAACGCCAGCAAGCCTTTCAGGCCATTGCCTCGCAATGGGCGCAACAGGACTCCCAGGCGGCGCTGGCCTGGGCGCAGGGCCTGCCCGAAGGCCGCGACAAGTCGAGCGCGCTATCCGGCGTCATCGGCCAGTGGGCGGCGACTGATCCCAAATCCGCCGCGACCACCGCGCTCGCTCTGCCCGCCGGCCAGGCGCGCAACAACGTCATCAGCTCCGTGGCCTCGCAATGGGCCAACAGCGACCTGCCGGGCGCGGTGGCCTGGGTGCAGCAGTTGCCCGAGGGCCAGGCGAAGCAAAACGCGCTGAGCAGCATCACCTGGCAATGGGTCCAGGCCGATCCCCAGGCGGCCATGACCTACGCCCAGAGCCTGCCCGCGGGCCAGGCGCGAAACGACCTGTTGGGCAACCTCGGCAATCAGTTGGCCGAGCAGGACCCGCAGGCCGCCCTCACGTGGGCCCAGTCGCTGCCCGCCGGCCAAAGCCGCAACCAGGTCCTGGAACGCCTTGTGTCGAGTCTGGCCTGGAGCGATCCCAAGGCCGCTGCCGCTTTCGCTGCCACTCTCCCGTCGGGGCAACTGAAGAACCAGGCCGTCAGCCAGGTCGTTCACGGTTGGGCCCAGGTGGATGTCAAAGAGGCCACCGACTGGGTCAGCACCTTGCCGGAGGGCCAGGCCAAACGCGAAGCGCAACGGAACCTTTCCTATCAGATGGCCGAGAGCGACCCGCAAGCGGCGGCCGACTACGCGCTGTCGCTGCCCGCAGGGTCGGCGCGCAACGACTTCATCGGCCGCGTCGCCTCCTCGTGGGCAAATGGCGACCTTACCGCCGCCGTGGCCTGGGTGCAGAAACTCCCCGACGGCCAGGCCAAACAGAACGCCATGAGCAGCATGAGCTACCAATGGACGCAGATCGATCCGCAGGCCGCGGCCGTCTATGCCCAAAGCTTGCCGGCAGGCGATATGCAGAACAACCTGGTGAACTCCATTGCCAACCAATGGGCGGCCACCGACCCCAAGGCCGCCGTCGGCTGGGCCAGCCAATTCCCCGACGGCGAGGCCCGCAACCGCGCTTTGGCCGGCGTCACCTCCGCGTGGGCCCAGAACGCGCCGCAAGAGGCCGCCGGTTATGCCGCCGCGCTTCCGGACGGTGAAGCCCGGAACCGCGCCGTGCTCGCCGTCGTCTCCCAATGGGCTGGCAACGAACCCGAGGCCGCCGCCGCCTGGGTGACCGGGTTCGGCGAAACCAAACTCCGCGAGAACGCCGTCCGTGACCTCGTCTCGAACTGGGCGCGAGAAGATTCGACCGCCGCCGGCCAGTGGCTGCAGATCCTCCCGGCCGGCGCCTCGCGCGAGGCCGCCGTCCAGGCCTACATCGGCCAGCTCGCCTACTCTTCGCCCGAAGTAGCCGCGCCCTGGGTTGAATCCATCACCGACCAGAACACCCGTTTCAGCCAGATCGAAAATGTCGCCCGCAACTGGCTCCAAGCCGACCGCCCGTCCGCCGAAGCCTGGCTCGCCAAGGTCAACCTACCCGACGACCGCAAGCAGCTCCTGCTCAAGCAGCCGTGAGCTGCAGCGTCTCGCGGCTTTTTGGGAGAAAAATTGGCAGCCAATCACCTTCTTCAGTTCACCCTACATAAGTGGATAGAATCTGTCACTTGAACCGGTTCCTCCCTGTCTGCAGTGGTATCTAGTTCTGCTTTCCGGGACCCTTTCACGGCGGCCCCGCGCCCACCAACGCCCCAACTCCCGCGAAGCGTTTTGGACTGCGGCAGCCCTCTGCCGCTTTTGGACGCGCCCCGTAACTCTGAACAACTCTGCCGCACAACGCGGTCCCATCCCACTCCGCCCGCCAACTCCAGACCTTAGACTCAAGACTTTAGACCTTGGACCTTGGACTTTGGACTTTGGACTACGAGCGCCCTGCCGAAAAAAATGCGCCTCTCCATATATGGGGAAGCCGTTCGTTGAAAATAGTGTTGACGGGAAGTGGTTGAGGCGTGCGGTGTTACGCATACCGTTAACGTTATCGAGCCGAGGGCAGGGGGCGGTTTGGGGGTGAAATTATTTCACTGAATTGTTGCAAGTGGCTGCAAATCAATAGGACTTTTTTTCAGGTGCTACTGAGTTCGACTGCCCGGCGGAGTCAACGTCCCCCTCGTTGACGGCCTATTCAATAAAAGAGCGTCTTGCAGCCATTTCATCCCCGCCACCAGGTTGGCGACGAACAGGCACGCCGACAGGAGAGCTGGACGCACTCCGCAGCAAACCGGCATTCGAGGATTACCCCGTCATAACACGGCGAACCTGCACTTGATATCGCCGAGGCCGCCGCCTGGCATGAGGCGCAGGCGGGCTTGGGCGAGCGATTCACCCGGGAGGTCATTGCCGCCATCGATGGTCTGCCGCCTAATCCGCTCCGCTATCGATTGCGGCATCGGCGTTTGGGTGCCCGGTGATACTTTCCCGCGCATTTTCCCTACCGAATTGTCTATCGAGCTGCTGACGAGCTTACGGCACCAGCGGACTATACCCAGCCTTACGCGTAGTACCCCCTCCGAAAATCTCCTTTCCCGCAGCCGCCTCATCCCCTACGATGCCCCGCGAGTTCAAATGGCACTACCTCCTCAGAAATCCTCGTCAGCTCCGTCGAAAGACTCCACCGCCAACCTCGGCTTCGAGGCCAAGCTTTGGCTTACCGCCGACAAGCTCCGCAACAACATGGACGCGGCGGAATACAAGCACGTCGTCCTCGGCCTCATCTTCCTCAAATACATCTCCGACACCTTCGAGGAGCACCGCGCCAAACTCATCGCGGGCCAAGGCGACTACGCCGGAGCCAACGCCGAGGACCCCGACGAATACAAAGCCGAGAATGTCTTCTGGGTGCCCGCCGATGCCCGCTGGTCCCACCTTCAGGCCAGCGCCAAGCAGCCCACCATCGGCAAGATCGTGGACGACGCCATGGTCGCCATCGAGCGCGACAACCCGCGCCTCAAAGGCGTTCTCCCGAAAGACTACGCCCGCCCCGGCCTCGACAAGCAGCGCCTCGGCGAACTCATCGACGTCATCGCCACCATCGAACTCACCGCCGCCAGCGAGGGTGAGAAGACCCACCGCTCCGTCGATCTGCTTGGCCGCGTTTACGAGTATTTCCTCACCCGCTTCGCCAGCGCCGAGGGCAAGAACGGCGGCCAGTTCTACACCCCGTCCTGTGTCGTGCGCTGCCTCGTCGAGATGCTCGGCCCCTACAAGGGCCGCATCTACGATCCCTGCTGCGGCTCCGGCGGCATGTTCGTGCAGTCGGAAAAATTCGTCGAATCCCACGGCGGCAAGCTCGGCGACATCAGCATCTACGGCCAAGAGAGCAACGCCACCACCCGCCGCCTCGCCGTCATGAACCTCGCCCTGCGCGGCATCGAGGCCGACTTCGGCCCCGAGCAGGCCGACACCTTCCGCCGCGACCTCCATCCCGACCTCCGCGCCGACTACGTCCTCGCCAATCCGCCCTTCAACGACTCCGACTGGTTCCGCAAGGACGACGACGTGCGCTGGCAGTTCGGCGTCCCGCCCAAGGGCAACGCCAACTTCGCCTGGGTGCAGCACTTCATCCACCACCTCGCCCCGCAGGGCATGGCCGGCTTCGTCCTCGCCAATGGCAGCATGTCCTCCAACCAGTCCGGCGAAGGCGACATCCGCCGCTCCCTCATCGAGGCCGACCTCGTGGACTGCATGGCCGCCCTCCCCGGCCAGCTCTTCTACAGCACGCAGATTCCCGTCTGCCTGTGGTTCCTCGCGAAAAACAAAAGCTCCGACGCCAAACGCGGCTTCCGTGACCGCCGCAAACAAACCCTCTTCATCGACGCCCGCAAACTCGGCACCCTCATCGACCGCGTCCACCGCGAACTGACCGACGCGGATCTCGCCAAGATCACGAGCACCTACCACGCCTGGCGTTCTGCTCCGTCCCTCAACTCTCAACCCTCAACTCTCAACTCGTCCGCGTATGCGGACGTAGCCGGCTTCTGCAAATCCGCCACCACCGCCGAAATCGCCGCGCACGGCCACGTCCTCACCCCCGGCCGCTACGTCGGCGCCGAGGTGGTTGAAGACAACGGCGACCCCTTCGAGGAAAAGATGCCGCGCCTCGTCGCCGAACTGAATGCCCAGTTCGCAGAATCGGCCAAACTTGAGACCGCCATTCGCGCCAACCTGAAATCCCTCGGCTTCAAATGAGCTTCGATCCCAAACAGCCCTACAACGACCTGCCGCTCCTCCCGCCGCCCGGCGACTTGGAAACCAAGCCCGTCCTCATCAACGCCATCCGCGACCTGTTCGACCAGACCCTCGCCCGCTGCCGCGCCAAACTGCCCGCCAAGGTTTATTCCAAGGAACTGGTGGAACTGGTCTTCACCCAGCCCTATTGCAAAATCCAATTTCTGGTGGACGCCGACATTGCCGAGCGCAAAACGGCCTCCGCCTACCTCCAGGAACTGGAAAAGCTCGGCATCCTCAAAGGGGAAAAGCAGGGGCGCGAAGTCATTTACAAACATCCCGGCCTCTTGAAGGTTCTCACCACATGACGTCGCGCCGCCATCAACACGGCCCCACGATGCGTCGCGATGCGCGCGGCGCTTCGACATGTTTCGGGAACGGGTCGATGCCTTCGACAGATCAAGCGGGGAAGGCCAAATCTCGGCCTGATCCTTCCGTTGGCGATATGGGCATGGCTTGGACACGTTCTGGAAACGTGTCCAAATTCTTTGATTCTTTGGACACGTTCCCCGAATACGTCCGCGGTGTGGACATGTTCGCAAGCGAACGGCACGCCCAAATCGCCGACCTGTCTGCGTGCGAAGCACAGGCAGAGTCCGCGAAACTGGAACAGGCCATCAAAGCAGACCTGAGGGGGCTGGGTTATGGCGGGTGAATGGACAACCCTGCCGCTCGAAGATTGCATGGCCGCAATCATCGACTACCGCGGAAAGTCGCCTGACAAGACGACGTTCGGCGTTCCGCTGGTCACGGCGAAAATCGTGAAGGGTGGGCGCATCGAAAAACCCGAAGAGTTCATCGCGGAGTCGGACTTCGACGATTGGATGCGGCGCGGAATGCCGAAGCCCGGCGACATTGTCATGACGACCGAGGCACCGCTTGGCGAAGTCGCGCAACTCGACGGACGGAAAGTCGCGTTGGCTCAACGTGTCATCACGCTGCGCGGAAAGCCTGACGTTCTCGACAACACGTTTCTCAAGTTTCTCCTGCAATCGAATCCAGTTCAGGAAGAGCTTCGTTCACGCGGCACGGGAACAACCGTTGTCGGCATTCGGCAGAGCGAACTTCGCAAAGTCAGCCTCACACTCCCACCCCTCGCCGAGCAAAAAGCCATCGCGGCGGTGCTTGGGGCGCTGGACGACAAGATCGAGTTGAACCGGCGGATGAACGCGACCCTGGAGGCCATGGCGCGGGCGCTGTTCCAGAGCTGGTTCGTGGATTTCGACCCGGTCCGCGCCAAACTCGACGGCCGTCCCCCCGCCGCCCTTGACCCAGCCACCGCCGCCCTCTTCCCCGCCACCTTCCAAGATTCCCCCTTTGGCGAGATTCCGCACGGCTGGCGAGTTGGAACGCTCGGCGAGTTGGTGCAACTGCGCACTGACAGGGTGGACGCGACTCCCGCCAAGGACAGCACGCGCTACATCGCGTTGGAAGACATGCCGTCGAAATCAATCGATCTTTCCAACTTCCAACTCGGTTCGGCGGTCAACAGCAGCATCACCGCGTTCCGCAAAGGGGATGTCCTTTTCGGCTCGATGCGTCCTTACTTCCACAAGGTTGGCTTGGCGTTCTTCGACGGCATCACGCGCACGACGACCTTCGTCCTCAGACCAAGGAAGGACTGCTTCCGCCATTTCGCGCTACTCTATTTCTTCAGCGACGATGTTGTTGCCCACTCCACAACGGCGTCGGTCGGGACAACGATTCCATACGTGAGGTGGGATTCACTGGAGTCGTATCGCATTCCGACTCCGCCGGACTCGCTGCTCGCTGCTTTCGAGAAGTCAGTCAGCCCGCTTGTCCAACGCATCGCCACACAGGGCGAAGAATCCCGCACCCTCGCCACCCTGCGCGACACGCTGCTGCCGAAGCTGCTGAGCGGGGAGTTGAAAGCCATAGGCTGACTACCATGGATTTCCTACGCCCACAGTTTGAAAGCGCGATTGAACCATTCGTCGAGGGAGACGTGGTGCAGGTCGGTCGCTTTGCGTATACAGGTGCCGATATCCTGAAACTTGCTGGTGAGGACGCCTACAAGCAGGCGTTCGGCGACTGGGTTTGGGAAGAGTGGGTTCCGACCCGGCGCGAACGCAAAGACGAACTCCTCAAATTGAATTCAAACGAACGTCGCTTTAACGAACTCAAGAAGATGATCGTGAGCGGTGGGGCGATTCCATTCGTGGGATCCGGAATGTCGGCCCCGACAGGGATGCCGACTTGGGGGCGGTTCTTGCGCGACACCTGCAAACGAACAAAAGGGTTCACCGTCACACAACTCGAAGCCTGTTTAACGGCGGGCAACTTCGAGGAAGCGGCCAGCCGGATATTCGGGGCAATGCCTCCGCAACTCTTCAACGAGTGTTTCGAGAGCAATTTCACGGTCAAACCGAGCCGGACGATAGATGGCGCGGTTCGGCTTCTGCCGCTTCTCTTCGAATCGATTGTCATCACCACGAATTTCGACGGCATCCTCGAGGACGTTTACACGGAAGGCGACAAGACGTTCCAAGCAATACTTCACGGCATGGATGTTGGCGATTTTCGTAAGAAGACCGTCCTCGGCTCACGCTGCCTGCTGAAGCTTCACGGCAATTACAACGCGACCCATGGCCGCGTGTTGCTGAAGGACGAATACGACGGGTTCTACAAGCCGACGTGTCCTGGGCGTGAGGAGCTTTCCCTCATTTTCCGCCGAGGCGGCTTGGTCTTTCTTGGGTGCAGCCTCTGGCAGGACAGGACGATGGCCCTGCTGAAGGAGGTTGCGGATGCCGACAAGAATATGCCGCGGCACTACGCGTTCCTTCAACGTCCGAAGGCGAGCAAGATAGTTGAGCGAGAGCACTTCCTAACCGAGCGAAACATTTTCCCCATTTGGTATGATGGTGACCATAGCACCGATGTTGAGGCACTGCTGGTCGGCCTGATGGAAGACCTCAACAAACTGTAGCCATGTCTGCCAATCTCACAGAATCAGATGTCGAAGACGCCGCCCTCGAATGGTTCGGGGAGCTGGGCTATGCGGTCGGGCACGGGCCGTATCTGGCGCCCGGTGAACCGGCGGCGGAGCGGGGAATTGAACGTGGCACCCCTCGCCTCCAAACCGGAGGCCGCGCGGTGAAGCCCCGTCTTCCAATCCCAACGGGATTGCGTCACTCAGCCCAGGGTTGCCGAGTCGGCGAGGCTACCCTGGGTCACCTGGTTGATTATTTCCCTCAACCCCGACGGGGTTGCATCACTGTGCGCGCCCACGTATTCAACCCCGTTGGGGTTGGGTTTCCTTTTCCCGGTTCACCCAGGATAGCTCGTGCCTCGCAACCCTGGGCTGGATGCCGTAGCCCCGTTGGGGCAAACGAACAATGAGCGACGCTCCATTGCCCAATTCTGAAATCATCCTCTACCAGACGGAGGATGGCCGGACGCGCATCCAGTGCCGGTTTGAGAATGAGACGGTTTGGCTGACACAGGCGCTCATTTCGGAGCTATTTGAGAAGGATGTGAGGACGATCAACGAGCATCTGGTGAACATTTTCGACGAGGGGGAATTGAGCCGGGAGGCAACTATCCGGAAACTCCGGATAGTTCGAATCGAAGGCAAGCGGGAGGTGGCGCGGGAGATTGAGCACTACAACCTGGATGCTGTGCTCTCCCAGAAGGAGAGGGAGATATTATGAGCTTGAACGAATCCATCGTCGAAGACGCCGCCCTCGAATGGTTCGGGGAGCTGGGCTATGCGGTCGGGCACGGGCAGCATTTCGCGTCCGGCGAACCGGCGGCGGAGCGGGAGTCGTTTGGCGAGGTGGTGTTGGTGGGGCGCTTGCGCGAGGCCATCCGGCGGCTGAATCCGGCCATTCCCGAGGAGGCGCGGGCAACTATTCGGAAATTCCGGATAGCTCAATTTCTATCCCGGAGGACGATGAACCCATGAGCAAAAAAAAGCCAACACCCGGCGGTCGCGCCAAAAAGAAAGCCGAAGTCTCCTTGGTTCGCTCTTCGGCGGCGGAATACCTGACCTTTGTGGCTGCCAGCGGGCAGGGCGGCGTCGAAGCCGTTTACGCCGATGAAAATGTCTGGCTCACCCAGAAGATGATGGGGCTGCTCTATGATGTGGAAACCCACACGGTGAACTACCACCTCAAGAAAGTCTTCGACGACGGCGAGTTGTCGGCCGGTTCAGTTATTCGAAATTTTCGAATAACTGCCGCCGACGGCAAATCCTACGACACCCAGCACTACAACCTCTTCGCCATCATCGCCGTCGGCTACAAGGTGAACTCGGAACGCGCCGTGCAGTTCCGCAAGTGGGCCACCGGCATCATCGAGTCCTTCACCATCAAGGGCTTTGCCATGGATGACGAGCGCCTGAAAAATGACGGCTCGATCCTCGGCAAGAAATACTTCGAGGAGCAGCTCCAGCGCATCCGCGAAATCCGCCTGAGCGAGCGCAAGTTCTACCAGAAAATCACCGACATCTACGCCACTTCCATCGATTACGACGTCACCGCTGCCGCCACCAAACGCTTCTTTGCCACCGTGCAAAACAAGCTCCATTGGGCCATCCACGGCCAGACGGCGGCGGAGGTCATCCTCTCCCGTGCCGATGCCGGCAAAGACCGCATGGGCCTCACCACCTGGAAAGACGCGCCCCAAGGCAAAATCCAGAAGTTCGATGTCACTGTGGCGAAAAACTACCTCACGGAAAACGAAATGGCGCAATTGCAACGCCTCGTCTCCGCCTACCTCGATGTGGCCGAAGACATGGCGCTGCGGCAGATTCCCATGACCATGCAGGACTGGGAAACCCGCCTGAATCGCTTCATAGCCGCGACCGACCGGGAAATCTTGCAGGATGCTGGCAAAGTCACCGCCGAAATCGCCCAAGCCCATGCCGAAAGCGAGTTCGAGAAATACCGCATCGTGCAGGACCGGCTCTTCGAGTCGGACTTTGACCGGATGATCAAGGAGTTGCCGGAGAAAGGGGACAAACCATGAGCCTCAACGAATCCATCGTCGAAGACGCCGCCCTCGAATGGTTCGGGGAGCTGGGCTATGCGGTCGGACACGGGCCGCAGCTCGCACCCGGTGAACCGGCGGCGGAGCGGGAGTCGTTTGGCGAGGTGGTGCTGGTGGGGCGCTTGCGCGAGGCCATCCGGCGGCTGAACCCGGCCATTCCCGAGGAGGCGCGCGAGGAGGCTTTGAGAAAAGTGCTGCGGGTGGGGACGCCTTCGCTCACGCAGACGAACCGCGCCTTTCACCGGATGCTGCGCGACGGTGTGCCGGTGGAGTATCCGCGGCCCGATGGCAGCATCGCGGGCGATCATGTGCGGCTGGTGGATTTCGGCGATGTGCGCGCGAACGACTGGCTGGTGGTGAACCAGTTCACGGTGATCGAGGGGCAGAACAACCGGCGGCCGGACATCGTGGTCTTCATCAACGGGCTGCCGCTGGGCCTGATCGAGCTGAAAAACGCGGCAGATGAGGACGCGACGGTCTGGAGCGCCTACGCGCAGCTCCAAACTTACAAGGCGGAGATTGCCTCGCTGCTGCATTACAATGCGGCACTGGTGGTGAGCGACGGCTTGCAGGCGCGCATGGGTTCCATCACGGCGAACCAGGAGTGGTTCAAGGTCTGGCGCACGATTGATGGCGAGGGCGACGCGCCGAAGACCGCCCTGGAGCTGGAGGTGCTGGTGCGCGGGGTCTTCGAGCGGCAGCGGTTCCTCGACCTGCTCCAGCATTTCATCGTCTTCGAGGAAGACCCGGACTCGGGCGCGCTGAACAAGATCATCGCGGGCTACCATCAGTTCCACGCCGTGAACGCCGCCGTGGAGGAAACGGTGCGCGCCAGCGGTATGGCTGAAGACGGCATGGCCAAGGACCAGAGCGGCACCTACTGGGCAGGCCGGATGCACGGCGGCAAGCCGGGTGACCGTCGCGCGGGCGTGGTTTGGCACACGCAGGGCAGCGGCAAGAGTTTCTCCATGCTCTTCTTCGCCGCGCGCGTGGTGCGGCATCCGGCGATGCAGAACCCGACCCTGGTGGTGCTGACGGACCGCAACGATCTCGACGACCAGCTTTTCGGCCAGTTCCAGCGCTGCGCGGACATCCTCGGCCAGACGCCCGTGCAAGCCAGCGGGCGCGAGCATTTGCGCGAGCTGCTGAATCGGGCGAGCGGCGGCGTGATCTTCACGACCATCCAAAAGTTCATGCCGGAAAAGGGCGAGCCGATGCCCGAGCTGAGCGCGCGGCAGAACATCGTGGTCATCGCGGATGAGGCGCACCGCAGCCAGTATGGGTTTGGCGGCAAGGTGAATGAAAAGACCGGCGAGATGTCCTACGGCTTCGCCAGCAACCTGCGCGATGCTTTGCCGAATGCGTCATTCATCGGCTTCACCGGCACGCCCATCGAGAAGACGGACGCGAACACGCGGGCGATCTTCGGCGATTACATCTCCATCTACGACATCCAGCGCGCCGTCGCCGACAAGGCCACGGTGCCGATCTATTACGAGAGCCGCATTTCCAAGCTGAGCCTGAACGCCGCGGCGCTGCCAAAGCTCGACGCGGAGTTCGAGGAGATCACCGAAGGCGAGGAGTTGACCAAGAAGGAAAAGCTCAAGACNNGCCGATTTGGTGGCGCATTTCGAGAAGCGCATGGAGGCGATGGACGGCAAGGCGATGATCGTCTGCATGAGCCGCCGCATCGCCGTGGACCTCTACAACGCACTCATCAAGCTGCGTCCCGATTGGGCCAGCGCGAAGGACGACGACGCGGAAATAGAAAAGGACAGGAACTGTCTGGTGAAAGTGGTGATGACCGGCAGCGCCGACGACGGCCCCGACTGGCAGCCGCACATCCGCAGCAAGGACAAGCGCCGTAAGCTGGCGAACCGCTTCAAGGATGCCAAAGACCCTTTCCGCATCGTGATCGTGCGCGACATGTGGCTGACCGGCTTCGACGCGCCCTGCCTGCACACGATGTATGCGGACAAGCCGATGCAAAGCCACGGCCTCATGCAGGCCATCGCCCGCGTAAACCGCGTCTTCCGCGACAAGCCCGGCGGTCTGGTGGTGGATTACCTCGGCCTCGCCGATCAACTCAAGAAGGCGCTGGCGACTTACACCGAGAGCGGCGGCCAGGGTGATCCGACCTTCGACACCGCGCAGGCCATCGCCGTGATGCTGGAGAAGCACGGCATCGCCTGCGATATGATGCACGGCTTCAAATGGGACAAGTGGACGACCGGCAAACCCGCCGACCGCCTCGCGCTCATCCCCGCCGG
>PLZQ01000539.1:18939-34165 GCA_003152225.1 Limisphaerales bacterium
AGAAGACCCCCGAGCAGATCGACGCCGCCATCCGCCAGCTCGTTTCCAAAGCCATCACGACCGAAGGCCAGGTGATTGACGTCTTCACCGCCGCCGGATTGCCCAAACCGGACATCAGCATTCTAAGCGACCAATTCCTCGCCGAAATACGCGGCCTGAAGTACAAGAACGTCGCCGCCGAGCTGTTGGAGAAGCTGCTCAAGGACGAACTCAAGGTCCGCTCCAGGCGCAACCTCGTGCAGAGCCAGGTCTTCAGCGAAAAACTCAAGCAGACCCTCAACGCTTACCATAACCGTGCCATCTCGACGATGCAGGTGCTGGAAGAGTTGATCCAACTGGCCAAGGACCTCGACGCCGCCACCAAGCGCGGCCAGGACCTCGGTTTAACTGAAGACGAGGTGGCGTTTTATGATGCGCTCGCCGCGAACCAGTCCGCCGTCATCGCCATGGGCGACGACAAACTCAAAGTCATCGCCGCCGAGCTAATCACCAAAGTGCGGCAAAGCGTGACCATCGACTGGACGCTCCGCGAAAGCGCCCGTGCCAAGATCAAAGTCATGGTGAAGCGCATCCTGAACAAATACGGCTACCCGCCCGACTTGCAGGAGGAAGCCGTGAAGACGGTCCTCGCGCAGGCAGAGCTGCTGTGCGCGGAGTGGGTTTGATCGTTTCATCACAGCCAATGCGTTCGTTCTTGCCGGTGGCGGCTGGGCCTTCCGCATCGCTGGCGCGCAGACCGTGCTGGCAAGCCATTGGAAAGTGAGCGACAAGGCCGCCAGCCAGTTTATGACCGAGTTCATCCGGCGCTGGCGCTCCGGGGAGCCCCGCGCGAAGGCGTGGCGGGAAGCGCAGTTGTCTCTGCTTGCCTGCAGACCGTGCGCGAAGCCGATTTTGGGCCAAGTTGGCACACCCAGTGTGCCAGGATGGCACAGTTCCAGGAAGTGGCCGCGAAAGCCAGCGCCGACAAAGCGGTTCTCTATTGGGTGCCTAGCGTATCCCCGGCGTACAACTGGCGAACAGCTATACGGTACCTATCTGGTACCTAGTGGTTCCCTATACAACACCTAATGAGTACCTATCCAACACCTAGTGAACACGCGGCGAATGCGTGAAAATCACGCATATTTGAGGGGTGCCGGACACCGGAGGCAAACTGCGAACCTCGAGACCGAACATCCAACTTCCAAACGCGAATACGGCTGCCCGGCGGGAACGCCGGAGGCAACCGACTTGGATAAGCGTGCCTGATCAAAATGATTGTCCGGAACTTGGTCTATGGTACCAGGGTATGTCCAGGGTGTGTCCAGGGTGGTACCAGACCACCCCGAGCGCGGCGGGAGAGGTGGGAGGTATTCAGAAAACTTATGGTGAATACCGAACATCCAACATCAAACATCCAACTTCCAACATCCAAACCCAGTCGAACGACCGGCCAAAGCCACCCAAAGCCACAGTCTGGCAAAAGCTGAAATGCTGAAAGCTGAAAGGTGAAACCAAAAAGGGCGACCGGCCGCGCAATTGGCCATTTGCCATCGGCTATTTGCAATCCCCAGGTACAGCCACGCCAAGCCACCCTAAAGCCACCCCAAAGCGTGTTGATAGGCAACCGATTGCGACCCCAATGCGACCCCACTGCGACCCCAAAGCTATCTCGCAGGCCCGCGATACCGGGCGTCGCTAGGGCAGGACTACCACCCGATAGAAGCATTGCGGGGCGTTGGTGAGGTCCACGGTCAATGAGAGCGGAGAGCCCGTGCCGGGCTGGTCGGCGCCGAGGGTGGTCCAGTTGGTCGCGGCCAGATCAGTCTTGTATTGCACGCGATAAAGATAGCCGGCTGCGCTCGGCCAGGAGAAGCTGATGGTGCTCCCCCCCAGGCTCACATTCCCTAACTGCGGCCACGGCGCGGGTGGCAGCACGATTACCGTGAAGCTCTGCGTCGCGCTCAGGCTCGGGATGCCGTTGTCGGTCACGATCACGCTTAGAGTATTGGTGGCCGGGGCGTTGGTCGGCATCCAGCTCAACTGGCCGCTGGCCGAGCCGATGGTTGCGCCCGCGGGAGCGCCGGTGCCCAGGCTGAAAGTCAGCGTCTGGGGTGGCAAGTCGGTGTCCGTCGCGCTCGCAGTCAGGCTCAGAGTCTGGCCCAGGCCGAGGAGTTGGTTGGCAATGGGAGCGAGCACGGGGGCGGTGTTGGGCGGGGCCGTGAAGGCCGAGAAGCTCAGGTTGTCAATGCCCAGGCCCTGGGCCTTGCCGGCAGGATCGGCCATCGTCCAGACCAGCCACAGCGCCGCGCCGGGCGGCCAGTTGGTGATAAACTGGTTGGCGACGACGAGGTTGGTCTGGTTGAGGGCCTGGGTGCCATCCACGGCCACGCCGCCAGTATCTTGCGCCAGGGTGGGGATGGCTACGTTTAATGCGGGCAGAGAGGCGGTGGCATTGGTCCAGAAAGCTGCCCTGCCGCTGGGGTCAATGTAATAGGAGAAGGCCAGCGTCTTGGGTTTGTCGGACTGACGCCAGACCTCGCCGGTGAACTGCAAGCTGATGCAGTTGAACGTGTTGGTGGTGGCGTTGAGGAAACGGGCCCCAAACGCGGTGAAGCCGGTGGTGCTGGTGGCCAGCAGGCCGAGGGCGCGATTGGTGCTGTTGGGCAGGCCGAAACTTATCTGGCCGCCGGTGGTCTGGTCGCCATCGGTGGCGCCGAAGCGAGTGCCGACGCTCGCAGATGGGTCAGCCAGGCCAAACCAACCCGCCAGTGCGGGCAGCCCCAGGCCGCCGTTGACTCCGCCGGCCACGGCGGGCATGGCGAAGTCAAATGGGTTGGCCAGGGAGTAGGTGATGCCGTTGATGGTGACGGGATTGGCGGTGTTGACCGAGGCCGCGCCGGGGTTGGGCAGGGGGTTGAAATCCTGAGTATAGACCGAACCGGGAGCGGTGTACGCGATGAAGGAGGCGGCGGTGCCGTCGTTGGTGCCGCCGGGTGTGGGGCGGAAGAACTGCTGCCGGGTAATGCATTGGCCGTCGGGGAAGGAGCCGAAGGAGTAGTTGGCGGGGAGGTTGGTGTAATCGAGATAATCGAGGACCTGGACCCGGGAATTGGTGGCCGTGAAGCTTAAGGCCACCGAACCCGCGCTGCCGGCCAGGGCGAAACTGGTGTGCAACTCGTTGGTGGTCGAGAGGTTGGTTTGGGCATCGGCGAAGATGACCTTGAACTGGCCAGGGGCGATGAGTGCGTTGGTTGGGAAAGCCCACTGGGCAAGGTTGGTGTAGTTATTGGCCAGGTAATAACCCTTGAGGGCAAGCGTATTGGTGCCCGCGTTGTAGAGTTCGAGCCAAGGGGCGCGCTGGCCGGCGCTGTTGGTGATCCCGGTGAGATTGCTGGGCTGGACTTCATTGATCCAAAGCGGCGGGATGGCGGCCAAGGCGGAGAAGACGCTGTTTGTGGCGCCCGGCGTCAAGGGAACTACGTAGGGCGCACTGGGTGGCGTGGGGTCCACGCTGCCCTGATTGGCGGTGCCGTTGGAGAGGCGGATGATCAAGGGCCCGCCGTTGGTGCTTTGGAGATACCAAAGGCTGAGAGTGTAATAAGCCCCGGTGGTGAGCGCGGGGGTGATGTCCTGGTAAATGGCGTCGCCGCTACCCGTACCGGCAGCGGTGGCGACCACATGAAGGCTTGAAGCGCCCGAGTGTTTGAACGCGGTGCTGACGGCGGAGGAGCTGAAATTGGGCCACAGGTTCCAGGCGGTGCCAAGGGGGGATTCAAAACCGCCATTCACGAGCAGGTTCGCGCCGGTTCCGCCGACCAGGCTCACCTTGACATCGTCCACATAGATGTCGCCCGCCGAACCGAGGTAGATATAGAAGCGCGAGGAAGTCATTAGGACGTTGGTGCTGATAAAGACCCACTGGGGTGCGGCCAACCCTCCGCTGGTGGTGCTGCCGGCGGCCCAATTGCAGATGCGCGAGGCGTCCTGGCGCGGGTCAATGAGCTGGAGGGAGCACCCGGCGCTGCTGGCGTTGGTGGTCCAGGGCGGGGCCGCGGAATAGCGCACCCTCGAAACAAAGACGTTGGAAGCGGCGTTGGTGCCAGGCGCCACCAGCGAGAGAGTCCCGGTATCGGTCGGCAAAGCGCCGGCAAAGGTATCGAACACGAGGTTGGTCACCCCGTAAGCGTTGGCGAAGGCATCGCGGTCGGCGGCCAGAACCAGGAAGCTGTTGGGGCCGATGAACGAGCCGAGCGGGAAGGTGTAGGACAGGCCATCGAGCTGCCAGCCCGACATGTCGAAGCTGAAGTTGGTCGAAGTGTTGTAGAGCTCGACATACTGGGCGCCGGGCAGAACCGGGTCGTACATGATCTCGTTGATGGCGATCTGGCCGGCCGGCCCGGGCGGGTGGGCATTATAGACGGCGGTGACGGAGTTCGTGGCGCCGGCAACCGGTTGGCTGTGAGTGCCCACACCGACTACGCTCATGACATTAGTGCCCGGCGCCAGCGGCAGGGTCACTTGCCAGGTCGTGACCGACGGCCACGTCACGGGCCACGGGATACCGTTAACCCAGACGGTCTTGACTCCCAGCGGGGCCGTCCCCGAGAGAGTCGCCAGGCCATTGGTGACCTTCGCCAGGGTGGCGGTGAAACTCAGATTGGCCACTCCCTGGTTTGTCAAAGCGGCCAGCAAAGAGTTGTGCATCGTGCCAATCCACCCTTCCAGCGCAACCTTAGGATCGGCGACGGTCTTGCCATTGTAGGAAGTGGTGGTCAATCCGTTAGCGGCGAAAACGGCGTACTTCGCGTCAAGCATCGGGTTCACCAGCGCGTTGTTCATCGCCAAATTGGCAATGTCCTGCAAGGCCCGCAGGTAGGCTCGCCGGTAGGGAGAATAGTTCTGAAAAGTGCCCATGACCGGGTCGGCAGCCCCGACGTTGAACAATTGGCTGACATCGGAACCCCATGATCCGCTGCTGCCGAGCGTGATATTCCAGTCCCACTTGAGCGCCGTCCACTTGCCCATCGTCGGCTTGTAATTATACATGTTCCACTGGTTCTGGGTGAAGAACGAGTCCCAGTCGCCCGTGACATGTTCGATGGCTGACAGGCGCATCCATTCCTCGGTGTCAACCAGGGCTTCCATCCAGGCGTAATAAGCCGGGTTCGAGCTGGGAATGTTGGCGGCGTCAATCAAGGCGAAGAGCGCGCTGAAGTCGTTGGCCGATTCCGGGTACTGGCGAACCCACCACATCCAGCGATACCGGGCCAGCTTGTACTGGTTGGGCACGCCGTTGATGGTGGTAGTGTAACTGCCCAGCACGCTCCAGGATTCATTGGCGAAATTCATGTAGCCGCCGGTTTGCGGCGCGACGTCGCCTTCGAACCAGGCATGGTTCTTGTATAGGACACCGTTGGAGTCGTTGGGGAAATACTCATTGAGTAAGTCCGCGTTCGGTGTCTGCGAGTCCTCCATCAGCGGCGCGAGCCGGTTGCCATTGACGTAGAAGACATAGTAGCGCCGGTTTTCGTTGTACAAGCCGATCTGCTGGGCCATCCAATAGGCGGTCTGCTCGCGCTGGAGCGTGTCGTCATCCAGTGGTCCGTTGCCCGGCACATGCTGCTTGTTTAACGCAGTCACGCCAAAAACCATGTCGTCATCCGGCACAATCCAGTGCATCCCGCCGACCGTGGTGACGGGCGAACCGGTGTACTGGTGGTAAGGGCTGCCGGCGTAGCGCCCCTGCCAATCATAGACAATACGCCCCCCGCCATCAACCCAGGTGCCGTCCTCGAATTCGTGGGATACCCCACCCCACTGGGCCCAACGGTTGGCCCAGTTCTGGGTGATGAACAAGTGATGGTGGCTGAAACTGCTCCCTGCCGGTATGGAATCGCCGAAGCCCACGACGCATTCGCGCGGAACTCCTGCGTTATTCTTGAGATCCGTTGGGAAAAGCGTCGTCGTGCCCACCGCGTCCTGCGCCTGCACCAAAAACGCCACCATACTCCCGGCGGCGCGCCCAGGAATGGTCGCGCTATAAACACCGTCCCCGGCCACCGCGTCTCCGCCCGTGCCGTTATCCACCATCGAAACCGAAATATAGCTGGGCGTCGGGTTGACCCCGGTATCCACCCGGTATAAGAGCTTGGCCTGGAAGGTCCGGAAGCTGTTGAACCGAGCCGTGACCACCACGGGTTGGTTGGCCGCAGGCAACGCCGGAGAGTGTTTGACTTCGTAAATGGCTGGCCCGGCGTTGGTCACATACCGGCTGTTGCGCTGGCCCGGTGTGCCCAGGTTGGCCGGCACGGGCATCCTGCCGGTAGCTTCCAGCCAGTTGCCGCGCAAACGCAACAGCACCTCCGGCCAGCCCCGCAGCCACCGCGCCTTGAACCGCATCGTCGCCGCCTGGCCCGCTGCCATGTTCGTCTGACTCAACGGGCCCTGCACATAATCCGCCAGCGTCCACATGCCATCGCTCGACCGCAAATGAAGCGAGTTGGTGCCCGGGGGATAACCCCCAAGACCCGGAGTGGTCTCCAGACTCGAGCGCACGTGGTCGCCCTGTGGGGACCAAGCGCCTAGACCGGATTCAAAGCCGGGGTTGATCACGATGTTGGCCCCGTTGGTCCCACCGGGCCGCACTTCGAGGTTGTCCACCAGGCATTCACCCACGTCCAGCAACCCGACCTGGACGTAGTCAATGACGCTGCCGTAATTGGCCCCGTTGTCCAGCGTGCCCGTGAACTCGATGTTGGTCCAAATCCCCTTCCCCGTCTCATCGCTGTCGCCCCAGTTGTAGGCCAGCCGATGGTTCGAGTCGGGATTGAGCAACTCGAGACTGCTGCCGCCCCCGGCGGCCCACTGACCCCAGCGCCCCCCAACCCCGTAGGTCACCTCGTCCTGAACGACATAAATCTGGTTGGTGACCAAGCCCTGGTCGGTGCTCACGGTCAGAGACTGCGGCATCGCCAGCGCCACGCGCTCGCCGTGGTGCGACAAATGCCCCCCCCAATTGCCCAGCATATTGTCCACATTCAAATTCGGGTATTTGGCCAACAGGTTGGTCTGGTTGGACGCAATCACCAGGTAACTGTCCGGTGCCAGGGTCGTGCCGGCCGGTATCGTGAAGGTGACGCTGGAAGTAAACTGCCAATTGGCCAGGCTCACCGTGTTGGTGCCTTTGTTGTAAAGCTCGATGTACTGATCGTCGTCGCTGCCACTCATAGATTTGTACATCAGTTCGTTGATGACAATGTCACCCACCCACACCGGGCTATTGTTGGTGCCCGGGGTGCGGGACGCCAACGGATAACAATCACCGCCCCCGTCCGGCCAGCGCCCATAGGAAACCCCGTCGGCCTGCGCCTCGAATTGCATCGCGTCCAGCACCCGGCTCCCATCTGGCTTGATTAGATAAACGGTTTCCCCAGCGCCATTGAGCACAAAACCCAGTTGGGATTCATTGAAGGAAAGAAAGCCGCGCGGGCCTATGAACGTGCCGGACGGCAGAACGCATTTGTTGGTGGCCGTGTCGTCCGTCAGGATACAGCCGGACAGGTCGTTGGTCTGATTACTGTGGTTGTACAGCTCGACAAAGCGCGGTACCGCAAGGTTTTCCGAATGGGCCAGCACTTCGTTGATGACCACGTTGCGCAACGGGCTGGGATGAAAGGCCTCCACCCGCCCGGGGGAGCCGCCCACCGCATCGCTGATGTCCCAGGCGTGCGGGTCGCCCTCCCCGTAAGTCGGATTGGCCAGCACGATCGAGTGCCCGGTCCCATCTGCCGCCACCGGCCAGGGACGCACGTTGGAATACGGCACCGTCAGCAGGATGCCGCCTCCGGCAGCGGACACTTGGAGGGAGTCAACGTGCTTCAGCGTTCCCTCGTAGGGACCCACTACATTAGTGATGCCATAGACACTCTGGATGCTCTGGGGCGAGGCGGCGACCACCAGATAGGCTCCGCCCGCCAGGAGGGTTCCGGGCGGGAAGGTGTAAGTCATGTTCACCCCCGTCAACTGGTAGCCGCTGAGGTCTTGGAACCACGGATTGGAGTTATAGAGCTCGATGAACTCGAGGTTCACTCCGTCCGCGCGCGGGGCGGGTTTGTACATGATTTCGCTTATCACAATAGCCGTCCTGCGGCTGCACGGCCCGATGGGTTCGTGCGCAATGACGACGGCGCCCGTCACGGCGTTGGTGAGGCTGGCGATGTTCAGGAACTGGGCCGAGGTCCCCTGAGCGCTGTTGTGACTGCTGACGGCCAGGCCCAGATAGATCTGGGTGGGCATCGAGATGGTGTCCGAACCGAGCAACACCCAGGTCTGGCCGTCGAAACTGGCGTAACCGTTGAACGTGTTGCCGGACCGCTGAAGGCGCAGCCAGGTGTTGGGGTAATTGGCCGGGAAGGCGCCGGCGGAATTGGCCGTAGAGGAAGCGGGGTCGCGCCACTCGAAGAAGCAACCGCTCATCGCAGGGGTGGCCAGGGCGGCGGCAAAGCGGGCGCCGGGGTCGAGGGTCTCGCGNNCCGGGTGCAGACGTCGAAATTGCCGCTTTGGAGTTGGTAATTGTAGGTGAATTGGTCGGAAACGCCGCCGATGTCGCTGCCGGAGGCGAATACGTCGAGGCCGTTGGTCCCGTCAAGCGTGACGGTCGAGTAGAACGGCGGGTTGCCGATGTCGAGGTCGGCGTATGGCATGGCAGTAAAGCGGACGAGCGTGTTGGTGGCGATGGTGTTGGGGTGGGTGGCGCGGTCGCGGACGTTGTTAATCACCAGACAATAATTGCTGCCATACACAAAGGGCGCGGTCGTCAGCGTGACGGTGACAGCATCGGTGGACAGCGAAGCGGCGGTGACAGGCAGGCCGTTGGTGAAGATGTAATTAGAGGAGTTGGTGGCGCTGGCCACTTCGACCGGCTTGGTGAACACGATTACGAAATTGGTTGGGCCGAGGCTGGCGGCGCGCTGAACCGCGGGGGGAACGATGTCTGGGAGGACGGTCAGTGTGACTGGCGCGCTGGTCACCGAGCCGGCGGCGTTGGTGATGACGCACGTATAGACCTGGCCGTTGTTGGTGGCAATCGTGACGTTGGTGAGCGTGAGGACCGTGTTGGTGGAACCGGCGCCGGAAAGGTTGCTCCCATTGAGGCGCCAACGGTAGGAAAGAGCGGAGCCGTTGGTGCACAGGACAAAGAAACTCGCGTTTTGCCCCTCGACGAGGGTGAAGCTTTTGGATTGGAGGTAGATGCCGGGTTTCGAGACGGTGCCGTCGTAGGGGATCATCCATGTGCCGGCGGGGCTCGAGGCGGTCATAGGTTGTTCGAAGACGCCGTTGGGCAACTGCCAGCGCACCGCCAGGTTGTCTCCGCCGCCGCCTTGCTGCATCAGGGCCTCGACGTAATAGCGGTAGCCGGCTTGGAGGTAAACCGGGGCGCTCTGCTGGGAAGCTTCCGCGGTCCAGACCTCGGAGTCGGTCCAACTGCTCACATAAGCTATCAACGCCTTATGCGCTGGTGTTTCGTCGGGGCTGAGGAACAGATCGGAGTTGTCGTCGCTCGCAATCCAGAAGACATAGTTCCCGCTGGTCGGGGGAACGACGAACGTCCGCAACTGCTGGCCATAGTAGTTCTGGCCCGAGTTAATCTCGGTTTCAAAGGTTGTGAAGATCTTGGTGTAATCCGGATCGGGATTGTTGGGCCAGTTGGTGTTGTAGGTGGTGTTGGTTAGGGCGGTGAGAGTGTTTCCAACCGAGGTATTGAGGTTGGTCCAAAGCTGGCGGTAGATGCCCAGGGAAGGCGGGGGCGGGGGCGGCACGTTCGATACTACGACCGAGTTAAAGGTAGCCTGGCAGAGGAAGGAATTGTCGTGGGCTGTCACCCCCAAACCGGCCAGTGGCAGGTTGTTCATCGGGATGGTCTGGGCCTGGGCAATTGGCGTCCAGACCTGACCGTCAGGGCTGTAGTAACCTGCGAAATTGGTTCCCGAGCGGACCAGTTCCACCCAGACGGGTGGAGCAATACCGGCGATTTGGGCGGCAGAAGAACTGCCCCCGGTGGTATTCCGCCACTCAAAGAGCAAGCCGTTGTTGGGCGTCACCGCCACCATCGCGAACATCGCCCCGGCGGTGTTGTCATCCCGGAACATGACGCCCGCTTTGGCCGAGCCATCGGTCTCTTGCACGGTGAGGACCTGGGCGAGGATGACAGCGCTCCCGCTGGAGGTCTCGTAGGCGAAGTTGAACTGGTCGGACGTGCTCCCAATATCGGTCCCGCCGCCGGAAACTGACCAGGCGCCATTCCCCCAGGACGCCGACCCGGACAGCGAAGGCGACCCGACGTCCAGGTCCTGCCACCCGGACGGAAGCTGCGCCCGCGCCGCCATCACGCCCCCGAGCAATACTACCATTGCCGCCAGCAGGAGTCTGGAACAGGCTTGATGGAACAGAGGCTTGAGGCCGGCATGGCGGCTCGATCCACAGCGGGCCCAGACGGGCACGCCCAGTGAACAAGAGGAAAACCTATGCAAATCCATGATTGGCGAGGGAGAAGCGGGTCAAGCTGGGTGATTACGCTCCGTTTGGCGGAGCTCGGCGATCGACAAAGGCCATGACACATGCACTACTAAGGAACCAGATCCACTACCACTGTGCGCTCGCCTTGCCGGAAAAGGCGAGAAGAATTGGCTTCGGCATAGCTGAAGTTACAACTCCACGGTGGTGCGCTGGAGCAAGAGATTGGGCTCCGTGAGATCAGAAATCTTGCTCAAGCCCTGAACGACATCGAGTTGATAGGAAGGATCAAGGAGGCGGATCTGGTAGCAACATTCGACCAAATCGCCTTGGCCGACCTCGCGTATGGCGATCAGTGAGAAGGTCGCGCAGGTGGATCGCAGGATCTCCTTCACCTTCTCGTCGGACGCGAACCCCGCAGGCACTACGTACCTCAGCAGCGCTTCGTGGGCGCGCCGGGAGGCAAACGGCGACCAGTGCAGCAGCAAGACGGCGAGGCTGATAGTGAGGGTGCTGATGATCGCCACCCCGAAAGCAGCGGCACCGCAGGCGATGCCCACCCCCATGCAGGCATAAAGAAAGACCATATCGCGGGGGTCTCTGACCGGAGTTCGGAAACGAACAATCGCCAGGGACCCAAGGATGCCCAAGCCCCGCGCAAAGCTGTCCCCGACCGCCATGATCACCATGCTGACAATCATGCTGCTCAGGACCATCGTATGAATAAAGGAGCGGGAGTAAGAAACACTCTGGAACGTCCAGCGGTAAACCGTGGCGATGACGGTGGCCAGAAGGAAGGGCACCAGCAGGGCGAGGAGGATCTGCTCGGCGTCCAGCCATCGCGTGCTGCCATATACAGAGAGAAAATTATCCATATCGAGATCGCTTGGGTCTATAAATAGCGGAGGTAATCAATTTCGTATTCCGGTGTCCACGGCGTGGCCCGGAAAATGGATTCTGCCCAAATCGCATTGCTGAACTTGCAGTGGCCCTGCCGACCGAGGTTAAGGTCCCGAACGAGATTACTCATCCAGCTCGGAACATCGGAGAGCGTCTTTAGTTCCAAAACCACCCCGGAAAAGTTATACTCCTGGTCATGCCGCCTCGTTTGATCCAGGGTTTTATCAAGGCTGCGCCAGCGTCCTTCCTTGCCCCAGGAATCCCACGAGTAGGTTTGCTGGTACTGGAGCTTGCGGTCCAAGGTGACCCGCGAATAGTGGTCATTTGTCCCAAAGTAGCTCTCCCGCGCGTACCGGATGAGCATGACGGGGCGGGCGCCGATTTGCTTGGTCAGCCGCACAAATTGAAAGAAGTTCTCGGCATCCTTGCTCTCCTTGAAATGGACGCCCCGGATGACTTCGTCGCCGAACAGATGGGCTCCCCAAGTCTCAAAAGGAATGTGCGAGCGGTATTTGACGACAGTGGATCGGAACTTGGCCTTTACCTCCAGAAACACCGGGGATCTGCCGATCGGTTCGTAAGTCCGGACCCGGAGCTTGAAGCGATCGACGAAGTCCCAGAGCTTGGCGTAATGCAAAGAAAGCCCCGGCGAATCCAACTGCAGAGTCGTGATGACGTATTCGGGCGGATCACCGGCACAATGAGGATCGAGCTCGCAGTAAGGCCGGATGTATTCCCGTATCCGGGGGACGAGCGATGGGGGAATGACGTATTTAAGCTCATAGCGGCCGGGATAGGCCTCTCTGAGCTGCTGCTTTTGTTCGGGGGTGGTTGAGGAGCGGGGGCGTTTTGGGGCCGACGGCCGGGATACCTTCGCTGCCTCTGCCACCCACTCCGGCGGGTCCGGCAATTGAGCGGTTGGGCCGTTCGCTCGTGATTTGAGTGGTGCGTCGATCACATTTTCCCTTCCCCGGCTTGCAGCGCCACGCAGAGGGGTTCTCCGAGAACGCGTTCAAGGTTGAGCTGGGCAAGATGATAGAGCCAGCGTGATTCCAGTTCGAGACGCACAGACTCGATGATCTCCGCCTCGGTTGCCGCCACCTGGTAAGGCGTCAGATTCGGGGTCTGTTTGAGAAGCTGCAGAGTTTGGCGCATTTCGGCGATCAGCGGAGCGACTTCACTTTGGTTGCGCTTCTGTTGACGAAACCGCTCCTCAATTTCGTTCACAGCGTCACGGATTTCACGGCACACCAGTTGTGTTCCGTTGGCCTCGTTGACCTCCGCCAGGTTAGACTGGGCCATCTGCACGTCCTCCGCGTGGTTCTTCGTCCAGGAGAAAATGGGCACGTTCACGGTAATCCCCATCCACCACCCGCTGACGGGTTCGCGCTCCACAGCCTCGAACTCCTTGACCCATGGAATGCGAACGTTGCGCGCTTCGCGGTAGGCGGACTGGGCGGCGAGCGAGCGCCAATGTAGAGCAGCCACATCGCCGCGATGCTGCAAAGCGGCCCTTTGCATCGTTACGACGGCGATTGCCGATTCCGCAAGGGGGGACGCAGGAGGGGCGTTCGTCGTAAGCTGCGGAGAGGCGGAGGGCAGGTCGAGCAAAGCTGCCAGATCCATTTGCGCGAGCTGGAGGCGGTGGCGGGTCTGATCCAGATCGTTTTGTGTCCGGAGCTGGCGATGGACGGCGGACACCATGTCGAAGGCAGTGGCAGCCCCTTGACCTGCGAGCGCGCGTGTATCTTTCAGGATTTCGTCGTTTTGATGGACCAGTTCCACGGTGAGCGCCGTGTCCTCAGACAGGTATTGGATCTCGGCAATCAAACGCCGCACATCGCATTCGACGAGCCATCTGGCGGCCTGGAGATCGGCCTGGGCGGCCTCGAGATCGGCCCTTCTGGCGCTGACTCGCGGTACGACCAGGAAGGGGTTGGGGAGATGAAAGCGGCCGCCGACTCGCCGAACGCTGTCGGAGTTCTGAGTATTTCCCGAGCCGTCCCAAAGGTCGTCAACGTTCCCCCACTTGACGACAGCTTCCGGATCTTCGATGTCTGTAGCCGCTGATCTGCGTTGTTTGGCCACCGCGACGGCGGCTCGCAATGCCTTGATCTGCAAACTGCAGGCGGTCGCGCGCTCAATCGCCGCCTCCACCGTGACGGGGTTCGCCGGCGCGCTTCGCTGTGAGTCAGGTTGGGGGCTGGCCTGGGCGGCAACCGGGGCGTTTGGCTGGGATGCGATCTTGGGCGGCGGCTGGGAGGGGGATACCCGCCCGGTGGCGCAGCCCGCCAGCAAAAGGAGGCTGACCGCGGACAGTCCGCTCAGCCAAAGCGCTTGCCGTGCTATCCGGGGAAAGATGCGTTGCAGATTAGCCATCGCCGCGCTCAGAGACTCAAGGTTGCCAAACAGCGTTTGGTTTTGGCCCACCAATTGGTTTCCATCCGGATCTCGACTTTCTCGCCGGGAGTGATGTCCGACGGCTCTTCGGTCCGGAACACGACTTTCTGCGACCGCATGGTGACTCCAAGCGGGACCGAGATCGGCCTGAGTTGAACCGGTATTGGATCAACCTCCGGCACAACACTAACGACCTGCACTTTGACGGCGGGACGCCCTATCCGGAACGCGTATCCGTGATCGCCAGGGTTCAAGCGGCCAAGGCGGATTTCCGGCAGGTATCCGATGATCAGATCGCTCTTGGACACAATGGTCGCCACACTCTCTCCGGCTTTGGCGACAACCCCGGCAAGAATATGGATATCCGACACTACGCCGTCCGTTTCCGCGCGGAGAGAATAGGTTTCTCTTTCACGCTTTCGCATTTCCACCACGGTTTCCAAAACCTTGGTCTCCGCCAAGGCCTTCTCCGCTATGGCTTTCGTCACGTCCTCCTCCGGGCCAAGATGCAGGGTCTTCTGCAGCTCGGCGCGGTGTTTCTGCTGATCCTCAAGCGCTCGCTGGTCCATCGCCATCTGAGAAGGATAGGCGGCCACCTCTTTATCGAGCCCGGCAATTTCGGGCCGCAACGCGTCGGCCAACTGTTCGGGGATCAGGTTCGACTTGGACAGCTTGTCGCGCTCGGCCTGGATGGCCAGGAGCTGCGCAAGCTTGGCAACGGCGCTATCCCTCTGGTTCTTCTCCAGCTCGAGCACGCGCTTGGACTTCAGGATTTCGTCGTCGGCTGTTCTTACCAACCCCATCATCTGCCCCTGATAGCCGGCCATCGTGGTTTGCGCCGTGACCAGCGTCGCTTCCGCCTCGGCAAGCTGAGTATCAATCAGCGCCGTATCCAATTGTGCCACCGGCTGGCCGTTGGTGACGTGGTTGCCGATCTGGACGTATATTTCTTTCACCCGCGCCATTTGGAGCGGCGCCAAATCGTGTTGGATAACCTGGGCAGTAGCCGTAACGATGCCATACTGTGTGGTTCTAACGAAGAGACCCACGCAGAGTACCGTCAGACCCAACCAGGAGAAAAGAGGCCAATGACTGAGAAGTCGCGGCAATCGCCGCCCTTGAACCCGCCGCAATCCGTTTACTTTTAGATCACCATCGTCAGGGTTCTGCATGGCTTGACTGTGTTTTCAGCGTGTGCATTAAATCGAAAGACTAAGCAAAACTTGTGCCGTCCTAATCAGCGCTAAACCGATACGATCCAGCTCTGCAGGAGGTGGCAGCTAGCCCGAACTGGTAATAGTAAATATTGATTGGTAAAACACGCAACTTTAAAAAACCAACTTCCAACCTTGATCGCCGGGCAAAGCCACCCGAAGCCATATCGAAGCCACCACAAAGCGTGTTGATAGGCAACCGATTGCGACCCCAATGC
>PLZQ01000539.1:34220-34360 GCA_003152225.1 Limisphaerales bacterium
CCGGTTGGCCGGCGCAAATTGCCCATTGTTTAATCACCGGGGGCTGTTCTATGCTGCGGGCTGCCTTCGGCTATTCGTGGCCGACCAGGACATGACTCCGACCTTGCTGATAGTCGATGACGAGAAGACGACGCGCGAAG
>PLZQ01000330.1:0-2598 GCA_003152225.1 Limisphaerales bacterium
GCGCGACGAAGTCATGGAACACGCCACCGCTGGCCCACATGAAGCCAAGGTAGCGTTGGATCTGGTAAAGCAGCTCGGTCATGTCGTTTGGCTTGGGGCCGGTGAAGCCCGCCGGGCTGACCAACCGGTAGCTGCGCAGGGTGGTGATGTCGCCGATCTGGCCTTGTTGGATCCGATCCAGGAGTTCCCAGCGGGCTTTGCAGTGGCGGCACATCAGGCCCACGCCGACCTTAAGGTTCTTCTTCGTGGCTTCTTCCGCAAGCTGCAGCATCTTCCGTGTGCTTGGGCCGTCCACGGATATGGGCTTTTCCATAAAGACGTTGAGGCCCTTGGCGATGGCGTAGGTGAAGTGGACCCAACGGAAAGCGACGGGCGTGGTGAGGATGACGATGTCCCCCGGTTTCAGGAAGTCCATTGCCTTCTGGTAGGCGTCGAAGCCGAGGAACCTGCGGTCGGGTGGCACCTCGACCTGTTCGGATTTGAAGCCCATGACCCACTGGTCCGCTGAACCGGCAGTTTTGGTCGCGGCGCTGTTCAGCGCGTCATAGCTGCGGTTGAGCTTGTCGGCAAACACATCGGCCATCGCGACGAGCTTGATGGGTCCGCTGGCGGTGGCGAGGGCGTTGGCGGCGGCGCCAGTGCCGCGGCCACCGCAGCCAATCAGGGCCACGCGGATGGTATTGTCCTCCGCGGTGTAGCCGGGGCGGGCGATGGCGGCGGCCAAGGCGGCGCCGGCGACGGCTTTGGTTGAGGTCTTGAGGAATTCACGGCGGGTGGTGCTATTCGATACGGAATTGTCAGTTGTGTTTATCATACGTAACAGCAAGGGTTCCGCCGCGTGAGGGCACGCGGCCTGCAACGACTTAGTGGCCGCGTGCCCTCCCGCGGCGCGAGCAATCCTGACACTCGGTAGAGCTCAGGTTGACTACTTCTTCTGCGATTCCTTCGCCCAGGCATCCTTTAGCGTGATGGTCCGGTTGAAAACCAGCTTGCCGGGGGCGCTGTCTTTATCGAGCGCGAAATAGCCGAGGCGTTCGTATTGATAGCGCACGTCTGGACGAGCCTCTTTAAGGCCCAGTTCGCACTTGGCGGTCACCACTTCCAGGGAGTGTGGGTTGAGGAACTTCTTGAAATCGCCGCCCGCATCGGGCTCGGCCACGGTGAACAGCCGGTCGTAGAGGCGCACTTCGGCGTCAACCGCATGAGGCGCGCTGACCCAGTGGATGGTGCCCTTCACCTTCCGGCTGGCGGTCGGGCCGCCGGTCTTGCTGCCAAGATCAGCCGTGCAACGCAGCTCCACCACCTGACCGGAGGCGTCTTTGATGACCTCGTCGCACTTGATGATGTAGGCGTACTTTAGGCGCACCTCGCCACCGGGGCGCAGACGGAAGTATTTGGGCGGCGGCGTTTCCATGAAGTCTTCGCGGTCGATGTAAAGCTCGCGGCTGAAGGGGAGCTTGCGCTTCCCGGCATTCGGGTCCTCGGGGTTGTTGACGGCCTCAAGCTCCTCGACCTGGCCTGTGGGATAGTTCGTGATGATGACTTTTAGGGGGCGCAGCACTGCCAGGCGCCGTTGGGCGCGGTGATTGAGGTCTTCGCGAATGCAAAACTCCAGCACCGAGACATCCGTGATGCCGTTATACTTCGTGATGCCGATGTTGTAGGCAAAGTCACGCAGCGCTTCCGGGGTGACCCCGCGGCGGCGCAGGCCGCTGATAGTTGGCATGCGGGGATCGTCCCAGCCGGAGACGAGGTTCTCGTTCACGAGCTGCATGAGCTTGCGCTTGCTCATTACCGTGTAGCCCAGGCTCAGGCGGGCGAACTCGTATTGATGCGGCAGCGGGCGTGGCAGGTCGAGACCTTCAAGAATCCAATCATACAGGGGCTTATGAACCTCAAACTCCAGGGTGCAGATCGAATGCGTGATGCCTTCGATGTAGTCGCTCAGGCAGTGCGCGAAGTCGTACATCGGGTAGATGCACCACTTGGCGCCGGTATGATGATGTTCGGAGTGGCGAATGCGATAGAGCACCGGGTCGCGCATCCAGATGTTCGGCGACGCCATGTCGATCTTCGCGCGCAGCGTGCGCGTGCCATCGGGGTACTCGCCATTCTTCATCCGGACGAAGAGATCGAGGTTCTCCTCGATGGAGCGGGTGCGGAAGGGGCTTTCCTTGCCCGGGCGGTCGGGGGTGCCGCGGTAGGCGTCGGTGTCTTCGGGGGAGAGATCATCGACATAGGCGACGCCCTTCTTGATGAGCCGCACGGCGTATTCGTAGGTTTGGTCGAAGTAGTCGCTGGCGTAGAAGGGTTCGAGCGGGGCGCTGGATGCGCCCGTGATAGCCGGCAGGTAGAAGTCGGGCTTGCCGTTAACGGTCTGAGCCTCAGCCAGTTTGCCCTTGGGCTTGAATCCGATCCGGTCGTCCGCCCACGCGCTGATGAGCCACTTCACGTCTTCTGTGATGGAGTCCACATACTCGACGTCTTCCTTGGTCGGGTTGGTGTCGTCCATGCGCAGGTTGCAAATGCCGCCGAACTCACGCGCGATGCCGAAGTTCAGGCAAATGGACTTCGCGTGGCCGATGTGCAGGTAGCCGT
>PLZQ01000330.1:2618-46211 GCA_003152225.1 Limisphaerales bacterium
CGATGTCCAATTCTTGATCCCCGGAGGTTCGCCGCCCTCGCCGCAACCCAGCTATTCGTCATCTGCCATTTGCCATTGTCTATTGGCCATTGGCGATACGGGCTAAGGCCACCCTCGCAAGCGATACAAGCCACCGCATCTACCGATACTCCGGCGGATATATGGTGTACGGATGGCGTACGGATGGTGTACGCCTAGACATACTCTAGTGTAGAAGGCTTGTACATCTGGCGGGACTGGCTTCCGACCCTATAGCCACTGACCAAGAGACAATGGCAAATGGCAGATGGCAAATAGCCAGGAGGGCACGGGTGCGGCGGGGTGGAGTTGATCACAACGGGATTTGAGGCTTGTTATGCCGCCCCCGCCACCTGTAAGAAACCCGCGTGACAGGTGAGCGTAGATTTCGCATTGGGGTGCTCGGCTCCGGCAAAGGCTCGAATTTCGTAGCCATTGCCGGCGCGTGTGCTGCCGGAACCGTGGCGGCGGAGGTGGCGCTTGTCGTGAGCGATGTCGCGGAGGCCGGGATTCTTGCGCGGGCGCGCGAGCGGAGCATTCCCGCGCGTTTCCTTCCTCCCGGCAAGTTTCGCACTAAGCTGGACGAGGAAGCCGAGCGCAATTACATCGCGGCATTGCGGGCGGCCGACGTGGATTTGGTCGTCCTGGCGGGGTTCATGCGGGTGTTGAAGGATTCGTTTCTTCAGGCGTTCGCGGGACGCATTGTTAACATTCATCCATCGCTGTTGCCCTCATTTCCCGGGCTGGCCGCGTGGGAACAGGCGCTGGCGCACGGCGTACGAGTGACGGGCTGCACGGTGCACTTCGTCGATGTGGGGGTGGACTCCGGTCCGATCATCGGCCAGCAAACGGTGCTCGTGCTGGATGACGATACCACCGAAACGCTGCACCAACGCATTCACGCCGCGGAGCACGCGTTGTATCCCCGATGCGTGGCGGCATTGGCCCGCGGCGAGGTCACTATCCGTGGCCGACGCGTGGTTTGGCGCGCCGCCTAAGAAAAAGATCGCTTTACTGAAGGGATTATGGCACATACTCCCGCTCGCACGAGCAGGACTGATTGGCGAAGCGATATTCGCATCCTCGTGTCCGAGAGCGGCATTACAACATGAAGAAGAAACAGGTATTAAGGTTTGGCCTGCCCAAGGGCAGTCTGCAAGACGCCACCATCGAGAAGATGGGCAAGGCCGGGTACAACATTTCCGTCAGCAGCCGGTCTTACATTCCCTATGTGGACGATGAAGAGCTGGAGATCCGGCTGATTCGGGCGCAGGAGATCAGCCGCTACGTGGAGCATGGCTACCTGGATTGCGGCATCACGGGTTACGATTGGATTCAGGAGAACGGCTCGAAGGTGCACGAGGTGGGCGAGTTCCTGTTCAGCAAGGCCACGCGGCAAGCCGCGCGCTGGGTGCTGGCCGTGCCGGAGACTTCACCGATCAAGTCGGTGAAAGACCTGGAGGGCAAACGCATCGCGACGGAAGTAGTCGGCCTGACCCGCCATTACCTGCGGCAGCACAACGTAAAGGCCGAGGTGGAGTTTTCGTGGGGCGCGACCGAAATGAAGGCGCATGAGTTGGTGGACGCCATCGTGGATATCACCGAGACTGGCTCGTCGTTGCGGGCGAACAAGCTGCGCATCGTGGACACCCTGCTTACCTCGACGCCGCGCCTGATTGCAAATCACACCGCCTGGAAGAACGCGTGGAAGCGGCAGAAGATTGAGACGCTCTCGCTTCTGCTGAAGGGCGCACTGGAAGCCGAGACCAAGGTGGGGCTCAAGATGAACATCGCGCAGAAGAACCTGGCGAATCTGCTGAAGACCCTGCCCGCGCTGCGGAACCCCACCATCTCCACCCTCAGCCAGAAGGACTGGGTGGCCGTGGAGACGATCATCGACGAGCACGTCGTGCGCGAGTTGATCCCGGCATTGAAAGCCGCCGGGGCCGAGGGGATCATCGAGTATCCCCTTAACAAAGTGGTCTATTGAGCCGGGATTACTTCCCGGCGCTCACAGGAGCGCGCTGCGGCGGTTGGGCGGAGAATTGTAGGCCGTCCAGGTGAGAGCCGTCCGGTTTGCGGAAGCGGGCACAGAAGGCCCAGCCTTGATTGAGCTGCGTGACTTTCAGGAGGATTGAATTCCAGCCCGCGTTCAACGTGATGTCCACCTTATCAGAACCGGGCTGCAGCCCGCGGAAGGTGTTAATGGCATGCACCACCTTGTGGTTGAGCCAGACTTTCACGCCGTCGTCGGTGCCGAGTTCGAGGCGCACGGGCTGCTGTTGGTCGGAATGGACCCACGTGTGCGCGTAGGCGACGCGTTGCTCCCCGCCCAGGGCTTTGAGTAAATCCATCACCCAGGGGCGCTTCGCATCGGCGCCGGGCGGCATGGCCTGCCACTTGACGCCTTGTGCGTTCGCGGTTTCGGGGGGGAAAGCGATGTCGAACAAGTCGCTGTAATCCTTACCCTCTTGCAGATATGGGCCGGCGAATTGCCAGGCGGTGATGTAGTCGGCCCCGCTCTGGATATCATTCAGGGCGGTATCCGCCGCCTTCCGCGTATCCGCGTCAATGGTCGCGGCCAGAACTCTCTTTAAGGCGGCGATCGCCGGCTGCCCCTGGGCATGAGGCAGGGCCGAGGCGATCTTCGTCACCGCTTTCGCCGCCTCAGGCTGGATCGCGGCCTCGTCCAGCATCGGATCGGCCAGCTTGAGGGCCTCCAAGTCCGGGATCTCGGCGAGGCCGGCGAGGACCAGACGTTTCTGATCGGCGCTGACGGGCGTGGCAAGGATGGCCTTGAGCGGCTCGATCTGCGCCTTGACGGGCAGCTTGATGGTATCCTCCTGTGTCGTTAGCCGCACGCAGGCGCGAATGGCCAGGGTGCGCAAGTTCTCTTCTGGCGCCTCACAAGCGACCTTCAAGACGTCCGGCAACAGCTCAGCGTCGGCCGTGTCGCACAGGGCGCGGATGGCGGCAGCGCGGACCGGCGGCTCGGGAGCAACCACCGCCGCGCGCAGCGCCGCGCGGAGCTTGGTATCGATCAAGCCGCCGCACACGGGCAGGAGGGCGATGCGGGCGCCCGTTGACGCGGTTGCCAAGCCTTGCACCAGCGGCGCGGTGTTCACCTGGCCGCGCCGGGTCTGAATCTGGTGGCAGGCCGAGTTAAGCGCCTCGGCGGCGGCGGCCCGGGCGGTGTCGGTCTTGGCTTCGATCACAAACTGCACCATCTGGCCCACCTGGGCATCATCCACTAGCAGGACCAGGGCCTGGAGTGCGGCTTTGCTGGCCGAGCCGGACCCTTCTCGCGCGAGTTCCATCAACTTCGGCACGGCGGCCTTATCACTGCGATCACCGAGGGCACGGGCGAACTCCGCCTGCACTTCCGGCTTAGCGGCAGGCAGGAGGCGGAGGAGGGTCTCGGTAGGATTCCCGCGCCGCAAATCGACCAACGCCAGCCGGGCTGCCTTTTGTTCCTCGCCGCTCGCGGNNCAGCCACGCGCACCTCCGGCGAGGCGCTCTTGACCATCGCGGCAATGGCGGGCGCCGCCGCGACATCCCCGCGCTGGCTCATGCCACCAATCAAAGCCACGTGCACGGGCGGATTAACCTTCTGCAGCAGCTTCGCAAACAGTTCGGTTGCGCCGGGCGCACTCACCTCGCGCACTAACTGCAAGGCGGCGGTCTGGCTGGCCCCGTTAGTCCCCAGGATGGCCGCGTTCATCAGGGGCAACGCCTGTTTGGTCGAGGCCTGGATCATCCCGCGATAGGCCGCAGTGCGGATGCCATCCTTCGTCTCGGTGTCATACAGGTGTTGGAAGACGGCCATCGCTTTCGATTGGCTGCCGGCTGCGAGGAGGCTATTGGCACAGCGCAGGCAGGCGTCCACGACCGCGTCGTGCACCGGCCCGGCGGAACTGGCGGTGACGGCCTGCAGGGCCTTGAGGGCATTAGAGCCGCCGATTTGCCCCAGCGCAGTGGCCGCAGCCACAGCCACGTTAGCATCATGATCCGTCAGCAACATTACTAAAGCGGGCACTGCCCGCGTTTCATGTCGGAACCCAAGCGAGCAGATGATGCCGGCCCCGGTCAGCTCGGAGGTCTTGCCCAGGGCGTCGGTCAAAGCCTGGCCGGCTTGCGCATCGGGCATGGATTCGAGCGCGTAGCGCGCGGAATGGGAAAGCTGTTCATCCGTAAGCAGCGCCGCGAGTGCCGGAATCGAGCGCGCGGTGCCGATACGTTTGAGCCGGGCGCAGGCGGCATCCTTTTCCCTCGGCGACTGGTTGGATTGGAGGACGCCGATGAGCTTTTGTTCCTCGTTGGCCGGGGCGGCTGGCGCGGAGAGTAGAAGCTGCGGCACGAAGACACACGCAGCCAGAGCAAAGCAGAGTAATTGTTTCATGGTTAATCCGTTCTGAGTATCAAATGCACCACGGTGGACGTTTGGCGATGGAGAGCATCCGATTGGCCTCGTCATCTTTGACGAATTGCTCGGCTTGCGGATCCCACTTGAGCGGGCGCTTCAACTGTTTGACGACGCCGCCCAGCAGCAGCGCGCTGGCCGCCCGGTGGGCGACGTTCGCATCGCAGATGGGCTGCTTGCGGGTGCGGATGCATTCCAGGAAGTTGTCTGCGTGGCGGTTGCTGCGGTAGAGATGCACCTCGTCGGGGCGAAGCGGTTCGCGCACGAGGTCTGGCGGGTCGGACACCAGCGCATCGCGATCCACCGCAATACGGCCTCCAGTGCCGACGAAGCAAGCGCCGCCGTCACTGCCCACGGGTTCGCCGGGGTAGGGTTTGCCATAAACGACTACGCCGCTGGCATACCTGTAGCAGGAGCGGTCGTTCTCCATGAAGAGCTCCACCGGTCCCGTATCGTCCGCATTCGCCGCCCATTGGACGATGTCGTAGTGGTGCTGGCCCCAGTTCAACTCGCCGATGTCGAAGCGGTGCGCGCCGGTATTGCCATCATAAGGAAGCCACGGCGCGGGTCCTAAGTAGAGGTCCCAGTCCAGGCCGGCGGGGATCGGTTTAGCCGGGCCAAAGCGTTGCGGCCAGAAGACAGCCCCGCCATCGCGGTAGGCATAAATGGCTTGCAGCTTGCCAATGCGCCCGCTGCGGACGAATTCGCACGCGCGGCGGAACTTGGCGTCGTATTCACTGCGCTGCTGCGTGCCGGCCTGATAGACTCGGCCGTAGCGCCGCACTGCCGCCAGCATAGCCTGACTCTCGCGCACGGTCACGGCGGACGGCTTCTCGCAGTAGATGTCCTTGCCCGCGGCGGCGGCCATGGCGGCCATGGTCGCGTGCCAGTGGGCCGGGGTTGCGATAAGCACGGCGTCGATGTCCGTGCGGTCCAGCACCTGGCGGAAGTCGGTGTAGGCTTCGCAGGACTTGTACTTGCCCTTGCCGTAGGCCTCGGCGTAGTGGTCATTGACCTTCCGGGTGGCATTTTCACGGCGGTCGCGCCAGACGTCGCACACGGCCAGTACCTGCACATCCTTGCGTCCGGCATAGCCGCCGGCGACATACGTCCAGGCGCCACCCAGGAGGTGGCCGCCGCCCTGCCCGCCGACGCCAATAAATCCCATCGTGATGCGTTCGCTGGGCGCCCTGGCCCCGCCCCGGCCCAGCGCGGAGGCTGGAACTATGGCCGGCGCGGCCACTGCCGCGCCGAGAGCGATGGTGGTCTGACGGAGAAACTGACGGCGGGTGACTCTGAGTGCTGAGTTCATAATCTAATTCTCTGCAACAATGCGGCCAGCAGATTATGAGACAGCCCACGACGTGTCCAGCGATTGTGACGTGGAGACGCCTTCTGTCTCGAAGCCGGTGCGACTCGCCTTGCGGTGGGACAGTTAATGAATTACCGTCGCGACAATGAAAAAGATACTTTCGGCCGCCGTCGCCTTTCTGGCGTTCTCATTATTCATGCCGAGTGGAGTCGCCGCCGAGACAAACGGCGCTGCTGCCGAGCTCAAAGCCCTGGTGGCCAAGGTGAACACCAAGCTGGAGGCAGACAAGAAGACCGCGGAAGATCTTGCCCCTGAGCTAAAGGAGTTCGATGCCCTGCTGGCCAAGCACAAGGGGGAAAAGACCGACGAGGTTGCCCAGATTCAGCTCATGGAGGCCATGCTCTACCTGCAGGTGCTCGACAACTCTGATAAAGGCATCCAACTGATCAAACAGCTCAAGACCGACTTTCCTGACAGCAAGCCCGCCCGGAACGCCGATCAAATTCTTGAATCAGTCAAGAAGCAAGCGGAGGCAAAGAAGATTCAAGCCGCGCTGGCGGAGGGTTCCAAATTCCCCGATTTCAGTGAGAAAGACACGGCTGGCAAGCCTCTATCCATCGCCAACTACAAGGGCAAGGTGGTGCTGCTGGACTTCTGGGCGACCTGGTGCGGGCCGTGCGTCCACGAACTGCCCAACGTCATCAAGACGTATGACGCCTATCACAAGCAGGGCTTTGAAATCATTGGCATCAGCCTCGACAAGGATCAAGAGAAGCTCGCCAGCTTCACCAAGGAGAAGAGCATGACGTGGGTGCAGTATTTCGACGGGCTGGTCTGGCAGAACAAACTGGCCACCAAGTATGGCATCACCAGCATCCCGGCGACCTTCCTCCTCGACGGCCAGGGCACGATCATCGGCAAAGACCTGCGCGGCGAGGACCTCGACAAAACAGTCGCCAAAGCGCTGGCCAAGAAATGAGCCCGGCTGGCTGAAGCCAGCGCCGGGCTCAACGTCCTGACCGCAAGCGCTTATCGCTTGGCGGCGTCGTAATACTTCGCGGCCACAGCCCAATTCACCACGCTCCAATACGCCTTGAGGTAGTCGGCGCGGCGGTTCTGGTATTTAAGGTAATAGGCGTGCTCCCAAACGTCGCAGCCGAGCACGGGTTTGCCTTCAGCGCCCGAGACCACCTTGCCCATGAGGGGGCTGTCCTGGTTGGCGGTGGAGACTATTTCCAGCTTGCCGTTATGCAGGACGAGCCAGGCCCAGCCGCTGCCAAATCGGCCCATGCCCGCAGCCTCAAACTTCTCTTTGAAAGCATCGAAGCTCCTGAAAGCGGCCTTGATGTCATCGCCAAGCCTGCCTGACGGCGCTCCGCCAGCTTTCGGGCTGAGCAACTTCCAGAACATGGAGTGGTTGGCGTGGCCGCCGCCATTGTTGCGCACCGCGCCACGGATGTCGGCGGGCACCGCCTCGAGATCGCGGATCAGGTCCTCGACGGACTTGAGTTCAAGGTCCGGCTTGCCGGCGATGGCCTTGTTGACGTTGGCGACATAGGCGGCGTGGTGCTTATCGTGATGAATCTCCATTGTTTGCGCGTCGATGTAGGGTTCGAGCGCGTCCTTCGAATATGGAAGCGGAGGTAGTTCGTATGCCATGGTATTCCTAATCTAGTTGTTATTCCGTGTTAAACCGATGCCTTTTCTTTCATCCTGGGTAATGTTTACAGGTCAAGATAGCACGTTTTTGCTAGAGTCAAGGGACGTGGGGGGGGAATCCGAGACCCGAAGGCCGAAGCCCGAAGGAAATCCGAAAGCCGAAATCCGAATAGCGCTGGCAGGGAGTCCAGGCTGGGGAGCACGAATGGCTCGTTCTCTCGCAACCCTGCCCTCTCGTTTGGAGAGCGGGAGCCGCGGCTACCTTTGGGCTAACTCGACGAAGTTCTTCAGGAGTTGCAGGCCGACCTTCTGGCTCTTTTCGGGGTGAAACTGCGTGGCGAAGATGTTGTCCCGCCACACCGAGGAAGCGAAGCTTTCGCCGTAGATCGTGCGCGTGGCGACGATCGAGGCATCGGCCGGCTTGGGGAAGAAGCTGTGGACGAAATAGACGAAGCTGCCGCCCGCGATGCCGCGGAAAAGCGGGCACTCGGGCTTCACGATCTCAAGCTGGTTCCAGCCAATCTGTGGAATCTTAAGTCCGTTCTGCTGCGCGAAGCGCACGACCTTGCCTTGGAAGACGCCCATCCCCGCCGCGCAACTGCTAAACTCCTCGCTCTTCTCGAAGAGCGCCTGGTAGCCGACGCAGATGCCAAGGAAGGGCCGGCCCGTCCGCATAAACTGGCGCGACGCCTCCAGCAATTCCTGCTTTTGCAGCGCGTGGATGCAATCATCAAATGCGCCAACGCCCGGCAGCACCACCGCCCGCGCGTCGCCGATCTCGTCCGGTCGCCGCGCGATGCGCACTTCTGCCCCGACCTTGAGCAGTGCCTTGTGGACGCTGCGCAGGTTGCCGGAGCCGTAATCAATCAGAGCAATCACCCGCGCAGAATAGTGCTCGGTGGCGGTGTAAGCAAGCCGGTCCGAGTTGCGCTTCCCCTGGCAAACCGGCTCTTCCCTGCCCTGACCGACTGAGAGGCACCCGTCGGATTTGTGCTTAACTCCTACAGGTGATCTTGGTAGCATGAAACTCTATGAAGGCCATGATACGAGAGGTGGCAACCAAGCTCCAACGGCTGTCCCCCTTTACGATTACCGTGATCGGTGTGTGCTCTGTGCTGGCGCTCGGCATACCAGACAGGTTCACCCCTACCCCAATGAGTTTCGTCCTTCTCCACATGCTCGTGGTGGTATTTGTCGGGTGGGGCGCGGGGAAATGGCCGGCGGTTGCTGTCTCGGGGGTGGCGGTAATCACCATGGAGACCGTGCACTGGCGCATTCATGAGGGTCCTTTGCCGCTGGGATGGGTGCTCGTTTGGAACAGTTGTATGCGCTTGGTGACGCTCAGCATTGCGGGTTGGCTGACGGCGGAACTGACGCGGCTCAACCGCCACCTGAGCGACCTCGTGGAGGCACGCACGGCGCAATGGAAAACGGAAGTCGAGCAGCACAAGACCACGTCGGCCCAACTGCGTGAAGCTGCTGAGCGCTTCGAGCAGGTCATCAATAACATCACCGAGGTATTCTGGCTCACCAACGTGCCCAAAAACGAGATGGCCTACATCAGTCCCGCTTACGAGCGCATCTGGGGCCGCCAATGCGAGGAACTCCATCGCGACCCGCAATCCTGGCTGAGCGTCATTCATCCCGAGGACCGTGAGGGGGTCAAGCGGCGCGCCCGCACGGAGCAAGCCAGCGGCGCCTATGATGTCGAATACCGCATTCTCCGGCCGGACGGGGAGCTGCGTTGGATACGCGACCGGGCCTTCCCGGTGCGCAACCCGCAGGGCGAGGTTTATCGGATTGCGGGCATCGCGGAAGACATCACCGAGCGGAAGCGGACCCGGGAGATGCTCCAGACGCAGGCGGCGATCCTGGAAAACATCGCGGAGGGCGTGGTGGTGAGCGACGAACAGGGACTCATCGTGCAGATGAACCCCGCGGGCGAGCGAATCTGGGGCTATGAACGCGCCGAGGCGCTCGGTCGGCCGCTCAGCGTGTTCAGCGCGCTGCCCGAACCCGAAGCCACGGCAGTCATGCACGAGACGCTGGAGGCGCTGCACGACACGGGATCGTGGCGCGGGACTTTCAAGAACCGGCGCAAAGATGGCGCCATCATCGCCTGTGAGGCGGTGATCAACCGGCTGGAAGTGCAAGGCCGGGTGTTGATAGTCGCCGTAGAGCAGGATGTGACCGAGCGCCTGCGCGCGCAGGAGCAACTCCAGATGCAGGCGCGGGTGCTGGAGAGCATGGCAGAGGCCGTCCTGATGCTTGACGACGACGGCACCATTCTCCTGGCCAACCCGGCCGCGGACACCTTGCTGGGCTATGAGCGCGGGGAGCTAGTGGGCAAATCCATGCTTGTGCTGTTGGGTTACGCGCCCGAGGAGTTTCGCCAGGTGTTCGACCGGAGCCTGGAGCAAGTCGAGGCGCGCGGTTCCGCCGCCGGCGATCACGTGGCACGGCGAAAAGACGGCTCGTTGATCGAGGTTGAGCTCCGGGCCAGCGGCATCCGCGTCGGTGGCCGTTCCTGTTTGGTCGTCGTCGGGCAGGATGTTACTCAACGCAAGCAGGCCGAACAGGCGTTGCGGCAAAGCGAAGAGACGCTGCGGGTATTCCTTAATGCACTCCCGGCACCGGCGCTGTTGTTGGACCGGAAGGCAACGATCCAGGCGAATAATCAGGCCCTGGTGCACAGCCTCGGCCTGCCTGAGGGCGACGTGACCGGCAAGGAGGTCTTCAGTCTCATGCCGGCGGAGGTTGCCGAGCGAAGGCGGGCGGTGTTTGACGAGGTAGTCCGCACCCGTAAACCGGTCCACTATGAGGACACGCGCGCAGGTCGGCATTTCGTGAACTTTGACAGCCCAGTGCTCGACCCGGCGGGCAACGTGGCGCGCGTGGCGGTGTTTGCCCTGGATATCACCGAGCGCAAGCAGGCGGAGGCGGCCCTGGCCAGACAGGAGGCGCTCTACCGCACCCTGTTCGAACTCAGCCCGGACGGCATCGTGCTGGAGGATATGAACGGCAACATCCTCGACGCCAACCAGGCCTTCTGCCGCGCCTTCGGCTATCCCCGCGAGGCGCTAATGCACCAGAATGTCCGGTGGTTCGTGCCGCCGGAACACCAGGCCGAGGTGCAGACGCATCTGGCCACACTGCGCAGCGGCCAACCGCTGGAGCACGAGGTGTGGAACGTTCGGAAAAGCGGCGAACGGTGCCTGATGCGGCTCAGCGAAAAGCCACTGGCGCTGCCAAACGGACGCCAGGGCATCCTTGTGGTGGCGCGGGACATCACGCAGAGCAAGCGGGCGGAGCTGACCCGGGAAGCCCTTCTGTCACTGGGGGCAAAGCTCAGCGCGGCCACCAGCCCAGTGGAGGCGGCCCGGTCAGTTTATGACGCCGCTGACCACCTCTGGGCGTGGGATGCCGCCTGCCTCGACCTTTATTACCCGGAGTCAGACCGGATACACAACGTGCTTAATTGCGACATCGTGGGCGGTCAACGTTGCGATGTCCCGGCCGCTAACGAGGCGGGCACACCCTCTCCCAGAATGCGCCGGATTATTCGGCAAGGGGCCGAACTGATATGCGGCAACAGCACCAGCTTGCCAGACGGTGACTGCACCCGATTTGGCGATCTGGCTCGAGCTTCAGCCACGAAGATGTTCGTCCCGCTCCGCTGGGAGGGTCAAGCGGTCGGCGTGCTCTCGATCCAGAGCTACCTGCCGGATGCTTATAGCCAGGACGATTTGCAGACGCTCCAGGCGTTGGCGGACTACTGCGCGGGCGCGCTGGAACGCATCCGGATCGAGCAGGCCCTGCAGCAGCGCGAGGAGTTCAATCGCAACATCCTGTCCACGGCGATGGACGGGTTCTTTACCCTCGATTTTGCCGCTGACCACGGCGGGGTGCTTGTCGAGGTAAACGACGCCTATTGCCGCCTGGTCGGCTACAGCCGCGAGGAGTTGCTCCAGATGAAGATAGCCGACCTGGAGGCCACGGAAAGCCCCGAAGAAGTGGCCCGGCACAAGGCAGTAATCATGGCCGCCGGAGCCGATCGCTTCGAGACCCTTCACCGCCGGAAGCACGGACAGGAGATTCATGTTGAGATCAGCGTGTCCAGGCTGACGGGGAGCAGCGAGCGTGTGTTTGGCTTCGTCCGGGACATCACCGAACGCAAGCGCGCGGAGTTGATGAAAGAAGTCTTGTTGTCCCTGGGGACGAAGCTCAACGCCGCGGCAAGCCCGGTGGAGGCGGCCAGAGCTGTGTTTGCCGGCGCCGACCAGTTCTGGAAATGGGATGCCGCCACCCTGGACCTCTATTCCGCGGAGCGGGATTGGATGGAGCCGCTGCTGTTTTGCGATGTCATAGATGGGCAGCGTCGTGAAGTTGCTCCGGCTCACCCGGAGGGTGCTAGCCCAGGCCGAATGCGTCGGATTATGCAGGAGGGAGCAGAGTTAATTCTGCGCCAGCCGTCCGACATGCAAGCGACCGAGTCCGTGCCCTTCGGCGACGCTTCGCGTCCATCTGCCTCGCTAATGTTCGTTCCTCTGAGCCGCGAAGGGAAACCCGTCGGTGTCCTCTCTATCCAGAGCTACACGCCGAACGCCTATACCCAGGAAGACTTGCGGGCACTCCAAGCTTTGGCCGACTACTGTGCCGGCGCGCTGGATCGCATCCGCGCCGAGGCGGCTCTGCACGAGGCGCATGACCTGCTTGAGCAACGCGTGGAGGAGCGCACAGCGGAACTGCGGGCCGCCAATGAGGTGCTCCGCCGCACAAACGCCGTCCTTCAGGCGATCAATCAGGGGACCGACAACATCATCTGTCTCAAAGACACGCAGGGCAAGATCATCATGGCCAACCCGGCCATGTGCCGCTTCCTTGGTAAAGCTGAATCTGAGCTCATCGGCACGGATGACCTGGATTCTCTTCCCGATCAGCGCCAGGCGGCGCGAATCAGGGAGAATGATCTCCGCATCATGACAACCGGATGTTCGGAAACCGTGGAAGAATCGATTGATCAGGCCGATCGCCGATGGCATTGCCTCTTCACCAAATCTCCCTACCAGGATGAAAGCGGCAAGGTCATTGGTCTGATCGGCATCGGCGCTAACATCACCGCGCGCAAACGGGCCGAGGAGGCGCTCCGCGACGCGCGCGATACGCTGGAAGCGCGCGTCCAAGAGCGCACGGCGGAATTGCAGGCTGCCAACGCCGCGTTGACCGAGAGCGAGGAGCGCTATCGTTCCTTGGTGACCAATTTGAACGTGGGTGTTTATCGTGATACTCCGGGTCCCGACGGACGGTTTCTCCACGCCAATCCCTCCTTGGCCCGCATGCACGGCTACGAGTCGGTGGAGGAATTCCAGAAGGTGAAGGTGGCGGACCTTTACCAGGTGCCCGAAGACCGGAAGGTGTTCTTGGCTGACCTGTTCCGCCAGGGGTCTTTGGCCAATTACGAAGTCCGCCTCAAGCAGCGCGATGGCACCCCCATCTATGGCTCGGTCAGCGCCGCGGTGCATCGCGGCCCGGACGGAGAGATGGACTACATAGACGGCGTGATCGAGGACATCACCGAGCGCAAGAAGGCGGAGCAAACCCTGGCCGAGGCGTTGGAGCTGAACCGCACGCTTATCTCGGCTTCGACTGTGGGCATCGCGGTCTATCATGCTTCCGGCCGGTGTATTCTGGCGAACGAGGCGCTGGCGCGGATTAGCGGGGGCACGCTCGATCAATTGCGCGAACAGAATTTCCGCCGGCTGAAATCCTGGCGCGCCGACGGCGTGCTGGCCATAGCGGAGGCGGCATTGAAGACCGGGCAGCCGCAGCAGTTCGAGGGCAAGAGCCGAGCGAGCTTCGGTCGGGAGCTGGCGATCAACGCCCGTTTCGCTCCCTTTGTGAACCGAGGCGAACAGCACCTGCTCGTCATGGTAACGGATGAGACCGAGGCCCAGCGCGCACAGCAGGCGCTGCGCGCCAGCGAAGAGCGCTATCGGGCCTTGGCGGAATCATCCCCCGACGCCATCTTCATCCTCGATCGGGACATCAAGATTCAATACGTCAATTCGGCCGCGGCCTCTTGGTGGCGACGCCCGCCGGAGGAGTTGATCGGTTTGACCCAGGCTGATCTATTCCCGCCGGAGACCGCCCACCACCACTGCCAGGTGGCGGCGGAGGTGCTCAAAACAGGCCAGCCGGTGCGCCGCGACGAATCGCTCGCATTGCCCACCGGTGAGCAATGGATCGAGATTCGTCTCGTACCGTTGCATGGCGAACAGGGCGGCGTGAATTGGGTCATGGGGGTCTGCCGTGACATCTCCGAACGGAAACGCGCCGAAATCGCGCTGCAACAGGCGGAGCGGCTGCAACGGGCTATTCTGGACAACATTCCCGACCCCGCGTGGCTCAAGGATGCCGAAGGCCGATTCCTGGCTTGCAACCAGGCCATCGCCACCTTCTACGGCCAACCGGTCAAAGCCCTGCTGGGTAAGACGGTTCTGGACTGCAAACCGGCGGAGGCCGCCCACTCGACTAGCGAGGACCAGGAAGTAATGACGACCCGACGCTCCGTCGTGGTCGAAGCGCCCTCCACCGACGCGCAGGGCCGGGTGCGATGGTGGGAAAGCATCAAATCCCCCCTCTTCAATGAACGGGACGAAGTCATCGGCACGGTGGGCATCGCCCGCGACGTCACCGAGCGCCGCCGTCTGGAGCGACATATCCTGGAGATCAGCGACCGCGAGCAGGCCCGCCTCGGCCAGGACATCCACGACGGACTTTGCCAGCAGTTGGTAAGCCTGGCCTTTGACGCCAACTCACTCCAAAGCGAACTCTCCGGCCGACGGCTGCCGGAAACCAAACAGGCGCGGCGAATCGCGGACTGCCTGGACCAGGCCATCACCGAAGCCCGTCAATTGTCGCGGGGGCTCTTCCCGGTGCGGTTGGAAACCGACGGTTTGCCGTCGGCCATGGCGGAACTGGCTAAAGCCGCCTCCGCCCGTTTCCAGATCCAGTGCCGCTTCGACAGCCAGGGGCGGGTGGCAGTCAAAGACGTCGTGATGGCCACACACCTTTACCGGATTGCCCAGGAGGCTTTGGCTAATGCGGTCAAACACAGTCGGGGCAGCAAGGTGTCGATCCGCCTGAAGGGGGGGGCCAGTCAACTCGAATTGACAGTCGAGGATGACGGCGCGGGTCTTTCCGCCGCGAAGCGGAAGAAAGCGACCGGCATGGGACTGCACATCATGGCTTACCGTGCCCGTGCCATCGGTGGGACCCTCCACCTCGGCCCTGGCCCGCGCGGCGGCACGCTAGTTTCCTGTTGCATCCCCCGCGGCACCGGCTAGAAAATCGAGGTTGTGAGACGTAAACCATCCGCTTCCTCCACTGGCAAGAAACGCGCGCGCATTTTGCTGGTGGATGACCATCCCCTGGTGCGGGAACGCTTGACCGAAATCATCAATCGCGAAGCCGACCTCATCGTCTGCGGCGAAGCTGAGGACCGCCGCGAGACCCTCGCGGCGATCCCCGCCAAGCAGCCCGACCTTGCGATCATTGACCTCGCGCTCAAGAACTCGGATGGCCTGGAGCTGATCAAGGATATTCGGCCCCGGTGGCCGGGTCTGCGGATACTGGTCGTCTCGATGCACGACGAATCGCTTTATGCGGAGCGGGTCATCCGGGCCGGCGCGCTGGGCTATATCACCAAACAGGAAGCCACGCGCAAGATCCTGGTGGCCATCCGGCGTGTCCTGGCCGGCGCGGTTTACCTCAACGAGAAAATCGCCTGCCGCATCATCAGCCGGCTGACGTCCCATTCCCCGGCCGTGGGCGCCGCCCCCTCGGAGCTGCTTTCCGATCGCGAACTGAAGGTCTTTGACCTGACCGGACACGGCTTGAACATCAGCGAGATTGCCGACCGGCTGCACATTGCGGTGAAGACCGTGGAAACCTACCGCGCCCGCATCAAGGAGAAGCTCAAACTCAAAGACTCCAGCGAACTGCTGCAGTTGGCGATTTCCTGGAGCCAGCATCGCTGATATGCCCCCCGTCCCCCGGGCTCTCCGGCTTGTAGGGCTGCGCCCGACAATTAGATGCGGGGCTTCCCTGACAGACAGCGTTCCGCCGCCGTGGTAATGATAAGTCCGTTACTGGCGAGGGGTCGCCAGGTGTTTTGTTCGTGCCTTGGCAGGTGGGTTGTGTGGGTGTTCGGGTGCCTTGGGCGTCCAACATAAAGGAAACCCTTTGGCGCGCGGCAGGGTGGCTTATTGGGAGGTGGCGGGAGTTGCTCCCGCTGGGTCTAGGGCCCATAGGGCAAAGATCTTAGCCACCCCCCGTCGCCATAGGGTGCATCACACCGCCATCCCGGAAACGTCCCCGCTGCCGCGGCTCCGTCCCAAACGCCGCTGCGCTTTGGAGCGCAAAAAGGGCGGCCCAATCCCCCGAAAGGGCCGCCCCAACCGAACCAACCACTATGAAAACCAGGCCGGCGCTTTGCACTTAGCCGCCCACCTGAAGCAGTTCAACAAGTACTGCCATTATGGAGACGGCAACCGACGGCATTCTATTCAATCGCCGGTTGAAAACCGCACCGAGAGAACTTGAGCCCGGCGAATGATTGCGGGGGATTAGCCGTGTGATAGCTTGCGCGGCGTGACGGGAAGATCAGACATGACTGCGGCGCGGCGTGAGCCGGAGGCGATGGCTCGTGGGCGCGGTGCCCGGGCCGGTCTGTGCTACGGTTTGGCGGCCTATGGCATGTGGGGCGTCTTCCCGCTGTACTTCCACCTGCTCTCCGCCGTTGCCCCCTGGATTGTGCTCTGCCATCGGATCTTCTGGTCGGTGCTCTTCCTGGCGCTCGTGGTTTCGCTTCGGGGCGAGTGGATCGCCATAAGGCCCATCCTGCGCAGCCGCCGGAATGTTCTACTCCTGTCCCTCGGCGGCGTTCTCATTGCCCTTAACTGGCTGATCTTCATCTACGCCGTCGGCAGCCACCAGGTGCTGGAAACCAGCCTCGGTTACTTCATCAACCCGCTGCTCTCCATCGCCCTGGGCATGGTGTTCCTCCGCGAACGCCTCCGCCGCTGGCAGTGGGTGGCCGTCGCCATCGCCGCCCTCGCCGTCGCAAACCTGGCCCTGCGCGGCACGGGCTTCCCCTGGATCGCCGTGTCCCTCGCCGGCACCTTCGGATTCTACGGGCTCGTGCGCAAGAAGGTCGATATTAACTCCCTGCATGGCCTGCTGATTGAAACGACCATTCTGTTCCCCATTGCCGTGGCGCAGCTCGCCGTCGTCCCTCTCCACGCCATCCCGACCGCCACCCTGGGCATTTTGTCGCTGTCCGGCGTCCTCACTGCCGTGCCGATGCTCATGTTCGGTGCGGCTCTGCGCCGCCTGCAACTCTCCACCATCGGCTTCCTCCAATACGTCGGCCCCACGAGTCAATTGCTCGTCGCGCTCATGGTCTTTCATGAGCCGCTCGACCGCACCAAGTTGACCAGCTTCGCCCTGTGCTGGCTCGGCCTCGCCATCTATATCGCCGATTCCCTCCTCAATCGGCGCCCGCCGACCGTGGCGGATGAACCGGAATAACCGCAAATGTTTTTGTCCACCCCAGCCCCCGGACTCGACTAAACAGGTGGCGACACATGAAACCCGATGCTAATCAACTGGTGGAAACGGCCCAGCGCGGCGACCGGGCGGCGGCGGTCGGCCTGATCGAGCTCTTCTATGAGCGCATTTACGCTTTCCTGCGGCGGTTGGCTGACAATGACGCGGATGCGGCCGACCTCACTCAGCGGACCTTTGGCCATGTCTGGCAGGCGCTGCCAACCTTTGCGGGGCGGTCGTCGGTCTCCTCGTGGATGCACGGCATCGCCTACCACGTCTATGTGGATTGGCGCCGGGCCGACCATCGGTCCGAGCCGCACTCCAACGAATGGTGGGCGAACCGCCCGGCGCCCGAAGCCACGCCCGCTGACATCGTCGCCCAAACCGACCTGGCGGCGGCGGTCTATGGATCGGTTGATGAGCTGGAGCCGGACCTCCGCCCCACCGTTCAACTGCATTATTACCAGGGCCTCACGCTCCAGGAGACCGCGGACGCCCTGGGTGTCGCCACCAGCACGGTGAAATACCGGCTGCGCCAGGCGCTGGCCGAATTGCAAAAGAAACTGGACCCGGAACCGAATCCCCTGACCTCAACGGCCAATTCGAGAATTATATGAGCACCCTGGAACAGGAAATCGAACACGTGCTCCGCGCGGCCCCAAAGCCTACGCCGCCCGCGGGGCTCAAGGAACAACTGATCGGCCAGGCGCGGTTGCCCGTCGCACCGGCCGGATCGCAAACTCCGCCCGCCACGATGGCTCCCGCCGGCTGGCTTCGCCGCTGGTGGCCGCTGCTGGCGCCGGCGGCGGTTTCCGTAGCGTGCGCGGTCGGCCTCACCATGCAGCAGATGGAAATCCGCGATATCAAGCAAGCGATCCAGGGATTGTCGGCCGATTCCGCCGCCAAGGCAGGCGCTGGTGCTGCGCCGACGACGGAAACCAATGATGCGGCGCCCATGACCGAAGCCGAGGCCAGGACACAGCAGGAGATCGCCAGGCTGAAAGGATTGGTGAACCAGTTGGCCGCGGACGTAGTCCAACTGGAACAACTCCGCGCGGAGAACACCAAACTCCGGACTCAACTCGAAGCGCCTCCCGCCGGTTTTCTCACGCCGGAGGAAACGGATGCGCTGGCCAAGGCCAAAGCCAAAGCCCAATCCATCGCCTGCATTAACAACCTCAAACAGCTTGGCCTGTCAGTCAGGATCTGGGCCATTGACAACGCTAATATCTGTCCGCCGGACCTCCTCTCCATGACGAATGAAATGTCCACCCCTAAGATTCTTTTTTGCCCCGCGGATACAGGGCGTCAGGCTGCCACCGGGGGCTGGGCCTCTTATACGTCCAGCAATTGCTCCTACGAGTACCTGGCGCCGTCCGCGCCGGACAACGAACCCTTCCGGGTGTTGTTCCGCTGCCCAATCCACGGCCATGTTTGCCTGTGCGATGGCAGTGTCCAGGGAGAAGTTGCCAAACGGCATCCCGAGCAACTCGTCTATCGCAACGGCAAGCTTTACCTCGAACCTTCAGCGCCGCCAGCTCAAGGGGCCGCCGAGCAACCATCCGACCGCCAGCAACCTGGCAATGACAAGCCATGAACCGACGTGTTCTGCTCGGCGGCTTCCTGGTCGTCGTGTGCCTGGCAACGCTCTGGGGCGTTTGGGCTCAGCGAAGCCAAATCGCCGGCCTGCGCGCCGAGCAACAACAGTTACTGGCTCAACTGGCAGCGACCGCCGACCGCGCGGCCTCCCCGAGGACGGCTGAACCCACAGGCGCAACTCTAGCGACACCGCAGCCGGCGCTGGTGGCGACGCCTGAATTGCTCCGGCTGCGAAACGAGGTCACGCGGCTCACCGAATGCCGGCGCGAACTGGCTGCTGCCCGCGCCGACAACGAACGACTCCACGCACAGCTCGCAGGCCGGGCCACGAATGGCCCCGTCGGCTACAAATTACCGCCCGGCTACTTGCGCAAAATCGAGGCAAGGCTCGTGGGTTACAACTCGCCCGAAGACACGATTCAATCGTTGCTGTGGTCGATCCAGAACCACGACATGACGAACATGCTGCAGGCGTTTGCGTCCGATCAGGCTGATCAACTCATGGCCGACATCGCCCAGTCCAAACGTTCCACCGAAGACTATTTCCGTGATGCCAGCGTCTTGCCGGGCATGGGCATCTTGAGCCGCAAACAACTGCCCGACGGATCGGTCGAATTGGAGGTAGAAATGGCCCCCGGTCTCAACCCCGCCCCGATCCGCATGCGGCAGTTTGGCGGTCAGTGGAAGATCACCGCGCCCTTTTGAACGGGCGCAGCGCGGCACCGAGACCAGGTTGGAGCGCGGACATTCCTGTCCGCAGCAACGCTCGACGGGTAAAATGACACGGGAACCGACCTGGGCGCCGAGGGCGCGGAAATCGGAGTTGAATAAGCTGCAGTGATCGAAAATGGCCCTTTGTGGGGGTTCTATGGTACCAGGGTATGTCCAGGGTATGTCCAGGGTGGTACCAGACCACCCCCAGACGCCTTTGGGGGAGCCGTTGTATTCGCTACACTTATGGATTCTGGGGGTGCTAGCCTGGGTGCGGGCTCAGGCGCTCCCGCCAAAGAACGTAGGATACGTTTCGCAGCGCGCTTCGCGCCACAGCAGGAGCCCCAATTCGCGAGCGTGGTAGTCGCCCCACATCGAACTCTCCCCATTCGGTACTTTCTGGCCGGGTGCGACATAATCCCAGCCGTTAGGCCGATGATAGACCGAGTGCAGCAGCAGACCCTGATGCTTGGTATTCGTGGAGAGATACGGTTCGTCGAGGAGGGTATTGGCCACCGTCAGGCCAGCCTGCCGATAGCGGTCGCCTTTGCGTTCGTCGTTGCGGGCCAGCAGATAATTCCCCAGGCGGATGAGACCCTGGGCCGCAATGGCTGCGGCAGAACTGTCCACCGGTTCCCAGCCGTTGAAGGGGTCCGCCGGCTTGGCGAGGTAGTCACCAAGGCGATGCAAAAAGGGCGCGCCTGTGTCCCACATCGGGATGCCGTCCGTGCAGGAATTGGCCAGGTAAAAGTCGGCGGTGGCAGTAGCGGCCTCAAGGAAAATGGCGCGGGTTGCCGACATATCCTGGGCCGAGGGCGGCCGGCCACGGCGTGCCCCACTCGGCGCGCACTTCCCCTGCCCTTCGCGCGTTCCGTTCAGCGTTGTCAGAAACTCCAGTTGTTCCGCGTAACCGAGAATCGCCCAGGCCAAACCGCGGGTCCAGGTGCTGAACGGCGAATAGCCTTGCTGCGAGTTCGGACAGCGATAGCTGCCGTCGTTCAGATTGAAAATGCTCTCGTGGGCGGTGCGGCCGCGCACGTCGAAGACGTCGCGGCCTTTGCCGTAATAGATGCCGTAGCGGGCTGTTGTCGCTGCATGCTCCAGCAGCCGTTGCAGCAGTGAAATGCGTTGGTCGCGCTCCCCCATCAACACGTGCCCAACCTGATGCGCCACCGCCAGGGACCGCAACGACCGCAACGTATCCACAAACAGCGAGTGCGGACCGTTAAACGAATAGATATACCCCGTTCCGTCCGCGATGGTGGTCCAGCGCGCCGCCTGCACCGCCCCGGAGACCTTCAACGCCAGCTCGTACAGGTCCTTTTCGCGCTCGTTGAAAGGTATTCTCCCTTCCCGCATTAGCCGCCAGAGGTTCCCGTAGGTGGAGATGTTGTTGAAGCCGTGATCGTGCACGCCCATGTGCGAAACATGCGTCGCCATGAGTTCAATGGTCTTGCGCCGCCCGATTTCCAGGAAGGCCTTGTCGGCGGTGGCGTCGTACTGGAGCAACGCCGAGCCGAACTGGAAGCCCTGCGTCCACTCTGTCCAACCGCGGGAGGTGTAGCGGCCTTTCACCGTGAAGACTGGTGCGCCTTGCGCTGGTCTCCACGTCTGTTCCAAACTGAAGATCTTCGCAGCCGATAGCTCCCACAACCTTTCAATCTTAGGAAGCAGCCGTTGGGCGGAGAGCCGATGGTCGATGCGTAAGCCCATTATAGTGTCCGGAGATGAAAACCGCCGTCCACGTTGATGACTTCGCCGGTGCTGAAGGGCAGCAGATTCTGGGCGATGGCGGCGACGGCTTTGCCGACATCCTCAGGCTTGCCCCAACGCTTGATCGGCGTCAGACCCTCGTCGATCAGCTTGTCATACTTCGCTCTCACGGGACCGGTCATGTCGGTCCTGATCAGGCCGGGTCTGATTTCATAGACGCTAATGCCATGCTGGGCCAGGCGCGCCGCGTAAAGGGGCGTGAGCATCGACAGAGCGGCCTTGGCGATGCAGTAATCCCCGCGATTCACCGAAGCGGTATAAGCGCTGACGGACGAGATAGTGACGATCTTGCGAGGGCGACCCCCCAGCTTGTGCTGTTCGATCATCCATCGGGCCGCAAGCTGAGTCAGGAAGTAAGGACCTTTGACGTTGATTCTAATCAGGCGGTCGAAGCTCTCCTCGCTCGCCTCGAGTATATCGGCGCGGACCTCCGGCGCGACTCCGGCGTTGTTCACGAGCAAATCCAACCGGGCAAACTCTCCTTTCGTGAATTCAATAAGCTTCCGACGCTCCGCGCCGCTCCCAATGTCCGCCTGACATATCTCAACCCGGATAGACTTTCCGGCCGCCCGCGCGGCGGAAACACAGTCAGCGGCGGTCTCCCGAGCCGCAGACACGTTGCTCGCATAGTTGATCACGAGGTCGTAGTTGAGTTTCGCCAGTTCCAGCGCGATACCGCGGCCAATGCCGCGCGACGCGCCGGTGATTAGGGCCACCGGATTCATGCGCCACAAGGATAGTTCCAGGCAACCGAAGCAAAAGAGAAATGTTGAGCGCAGAAGGCCAAACCCCGGCTACGCGGGCGCGGCAAACCTTTGACACGGCGGCCGCAAACCTTATTCTGAGCCCGTGCGCATTGTTAAGGTATCGCTCGGCAGCCGCAGTTACGACATCAAGATCAGCACCGGTCTCCTCGCCCGCGTCGGCCGTGAATGCGCCCGGCTGGGGCTCAGCCGGCGTTGCGCCATCATCTCCGACAGCAATGTTGCGCCCCGTTACGGCAAAGCGGTGCAAAACACTCTGGCAAAAGCGGGATTTGCTCCGGGGCTGATCACCCTGCCCGCAGGTGAGACTGCCAAGAGCATCAAAACCCTCGCGGCATGCTACGACCAACTGGCGGCGCAGCGCTTGGAACGCAAGTCATTCATCCTCGCGCTGGGCGGTGGGGTGGTGGGGGATCTGGCGGGCTTTGTGGCGGCCACTTATCTGCGCGGCCTGCCGTTCGTGCAGGTGCCGACGACCCTGCTCGCCCAGGTGGACAGCTCCGTCGGCGGCAAGGTTGGCCTGAATCTAAGGGCAGGCAAGAACCTCGTCGGCGCGTTTCACCAGCCCCGGCTGGTGCTCTGCGACCTGGACACCCTCAGTTCCCTGCCCATGCGCGAATACCGCGCGGGCCTTGCCGAGGTGATCAAGTACGGCATCATTTACGATGCGCGCCTGTTTGAACAACTGGAGCGTGATTTGCCGAAGTTGCTCCAACGCGACCCACGCGTGCTCGGCGCCGTAGTGGCCCGCTGCTGCGAGATCAAAGCGGAGGTGGTTCGCCAGGACGAGACCGAGACCGGCCTGCGAGCCATTCTGAACTTCGGCCACACCATCGGCCATGCCCTCGAAGCCATCTCGCACTATGGCAAGTACCTGCATGGCGAAGCGATTGCCATCGGCCAGGTGGCCGCGGCGAAACTCTCCGCCCTACTCCTCCAACTGCCCCAAACGGACGTCGAGCGCATTGAACGCCTCTTCCAGCGCGCTGGGCTGCCCACCGAAGCGAACCTAAACACGCCTGCCCGGCAAAAGCTCCTTGCCGCCATGCAGCTCGATAAGAAGGTCAGCGACGGGGAGGTCAAGTTCGTGCTCGCGCGCAGAATCGGCACCGTCGAGTTCGGCCACCAGGTCCCGATGGCAGTGATCGAGCGAACCCTCAACCCTCAACCCTCAACCGGGAACGCCTAGCATGTCCGCTGTCAGCGAAACTATTGTCCGCGAGTACTTCGAGCTGCACGAGTTCCTTGTGCGCCAGCACCGTAAATACGTCGGCCAAACCCGCCGGGAGGAGGACGATGACATTGATTTCTTCGTGCTCAACCCGCAGCCGCAAACGTCCGCGGCCGCGCTTCCGTTTGTGCTGGGTTCCCCTGATCTGGTTTATGTCGAACGCGCCATCGTTGTCGTCAAAGGCTGGCACACGGAGACCTTCAGCTCCGCCGTGCTGGCTCGCGCGCCCGAGATCTTCCGCTTTGTGGAACCCAAGGTCTTTCAGCAGGCCGCTCGCGCTTTTGGCAAAGTTGGCGACCCCCTGAAAGTCCTCGTTGTCCCCGCCCTGCCACAGGCCACAGACGCCCGCGACGAAAGCATTGCCCTGCTTCGCTCCAAGGGCATCGACGCCGTGATTCCCTTCCGTACCATGCTCGTTGACCTGGTGAGCGAAACGAAGGTAAACCTCAACTACCAAAAGTCGGACTTGCTTCAGATTATCCGCATCCTGAAGAACTACGAGTTGATGCGAGAGCCCCAGTTGGAGCTGTTCAAGACCAAGCCAAAAAGGAAAGTCGCGGGCAAAGCCGAGAAGACGGAGGCTTGACCTCGCGTGGCCGCCTGATTTCCCGGTTTCCATATCCCTCCACCTGCTGTAGATTCACCCCCATCCGATATGGTGCTCGTCATCGATAACTACGATTCATTCACCTACAACCTAGTGCAATACCTGGGAGAAATGCAGGTGGAACTGCAGGTCCACCGCAACGACCGCATCTCCATTGAGCAAATCCGGCAGTTGGCGCCGGAACGCATCCTCATCTCCCCCGGGCCATGCTCGCCTCGCGAGTCCGGGCTCTCGAATGAAATCATCCGCACCTTCGGCCCCCGCGTGCCGAGCTTCGGCGTGTGCCTCGGGCACCAATGCATCGGTCACGTCTTTGGCGGCAGTGTCATCGTGAACTATCGCATGATGCACGGTAAGACTTCGCTCATTAAGCACAACGGCAAGGATTTATTCGCCGGCATGCCCAATCCCTTCGCCGCCACCCGCTACCATTCGCTGGTGATCCAGCGCGACAGTGTGCCCGACTGCCTGGAAATCACTGCCGAGACTGAGGAAGGCGAAGTCATGGGCGTGCGCCACAGGCAGTACCCCATCTGGGGCGTACAGTTCCATCCTGAAAGCATTCTGACGGAAAACGGACGTCAGATACTGAAGAACTTCCTAAGCCTGAAGTAGCTCTGGGCATAAGAAGCCCGAATTCATCCACCCCGTTCCCCCCACCTCGAGGTGCTCTCCCGCCGGTCTGGTACATACCCTGGTACCATAGAACCCCCTCGAACTGCCATTTTTGAGTAGCCAGGTTTATCCAGGCCTAAAAAAGAAGAGACCGGGTTAGGAACCCGGTCTCTCTGAATCAAACTGGAGCAGAGGCCCTTAGTTCGTATAGGCCCGATAGAACATCTTCGGGGCGCTGCTGGTCGGGATGGTGTATGGGCTGGAGGCGCCGGACACCGGCAGATAGGAGCCGTTGACCGTCGAGCTGGACCTGAGCACGCCCGTGTAGGTGATCACGTAGGAAGTGCCCTGTTTGCCCACGCTGAGGGTCGGGGTCGGCAGAGTCTTGACCGTGCGATAGGCGACCAGCGAACTGGGATTAGCCGTATCGTTGATGATGACCATGTTGGTCGAGCCGAGAACCAGGCCGTCATACCCTTGGTAGGTCTGCCACTCCATGCCGGCGCCACCATTGCCTTGGAAATAGGTCAGGTGGATCGGATAAGCCCCGGCAGCGGTGATAATGACCGGGAAGTCAATTCGGCCCATGCCTTTGCCATAATCGGCCGAGCCCCAGATCTGATTCTGGCTGGCGCCGATCGTGGCCGTGAGGTCAGTATTGGTGATCCAAGTATTGCGCTCACCACCAAAGCCGTTCACCATAATAGTCGGGATGGTGATCGGGGCGGGAGCGCTGCCGGTCATTACGTAGGGCAACCCATTGGCCGGATTACAGACGTCAATGACTGCCAAGGCCCCGTTGGTCTGCGCAATGTAACAGAGCAAGGCGTCACTGACGCCGTAAAGGCCTCCATCGATTGCGGCGATCTTGCCAGTCAGATTAGTCGCCTGGCCCGGAGCGTAATTGTTCGTGCTCAAGAAAACGACCGGCGCGGTGATCGGAACAATCGGGGGCGGTGTGCCGATGCCACCATTGCCGTACATAGTATCGCTGACCACTGCCGCGACATCGCGATCCACCTTGGCGCCTTTGATATGCAGGACCTGGCGGAGCAGGCCGATACCCGGGCTGACGCGGAAGCCGTCGTCGCTGCTAATGCTCATCCGGTAGTAGCCGGCCTGCGGGAAGACTACCCAGCCGTCCATACCCTTCGCCCACCAATAAGTTGGAGTCGAACCACCAGCCGGATTGGGCAACCCGGGAATGCCAGGCGTAAGGAAGTCGTAGCCAAAGTCGCCGCCGCTGGTCACGTCGTTGAAATCAATCGCGTCAATCCAGTACCAGAGGTTACCGGAGACGGACGGAACGGTAACGGTATCTGCAACATTGGAGCCGTACCAGGGATAGCAGGTGCCGGCGAGCATGGCATTGGCCCAATCAGCCTGGTTGGGAGTAGAGTCACCACCATCACCGACCAAAGTGGGATCAAGCTGGGTCACATGCATTGCAAAGCCCGGCTGCGTAGTATCCACCCCCGTGACTGGCACAGATAAGCCGCTGTCGGCAACGGCGTAGGACTCGACGGTGAACGGCCAATTATTGCTGTGGGTCGTGCCGGCGCTGTCGGCCCAAACGAGGGTCGCGATGTGCGGCCCGCTGGTCAGCGGCTGGTTGAACAGGTTGAGGGCAGCGGTCGTGACCGTTCCGGCCTTGCTGACGACGGCAGCCGGGGTGGTGGAGCCGTCCACACCGAGCTTGATTGAGCTGCCATTGACGGTGGTAAGGCCATCGGTCAACTGCACCACTACTTTATGCGGCAAAGCGCTGCCGGTGCCGATGTAGGGATTGATCTGCGAGACGAACGCCGGCAGGACCGGACCGGAGTAGTAGGCCGCCACGCCGGTGTCGTTGGTCGAGCTGGGATCATTAATGAGGATTTTCACGCCGTTGGTATCCACCACAAACCACTCGAGATTAGCGCCATTGCCCGTCCCCTCGCCGGCGCCGTTCTCCCAGATCAGGCGCACCGCGTAGATCCCGGGGCTCGTCACGGGCACGTCGAACGTGGTGTCCGTGGAACCACGCCCGCCACTGTATTCGCCCAGAACAGGGGCCAACCGATCCCGGGGATTAGTCCCCGCGGTGACCACGAATCCGTCGTCGCTGTTGACGCCCATCCGGTAAACGCCGGCCTTGGAGAATTTCAGGAAGGTCAGCACTTCGAGGGCGGTGCTGCCGGTAAGACCGTTGGCGCCGGCAATGCCAGGGAAGACCGAATCCGTATAACCATTGCTGGTTTGGAAGTCGCCGTTTTGGCCGCTGGCGGTCCAGACATTAAAGTTGATGATGCCATTATAGTCAATGTAGCCGCCGTCGGTGGCGCTGCTAAGATCGGCGTTATTGGCCCCGCGCAGGCCCATAAGTTGTTCCTGAACCCAATAGCTGGCATTCGGCTCCCCGACGCCGGCCGTATCCGGTGACTGCCAGGGGAGGAGACGGAAGCCGGGCAGCGTGGTATTGACCCCCGACGCAATCGCCCAAGCCGGGAGCAGCACGTTGTAGTTCGGGACCACAAAGGTGCGGGTAGCCGTGATGGCAACGTCGCGGGTGTCATGCACGGTGACGACGATTTGGTTGGTCGAACCGACCGGCAGGAGCGTCGGGAACTCATGGAAAGCGATCGTGGTCGTGCCCCCGGTCTTCTGGGCGGAGGTGGCCGCCACGGCCGGCCCGCCATTAAGCGAGAACGTCATGGGCTTGGTGATATCCACAACGCTGGGGCCCGAATCAAAGACCTGGATCGAAACGCCATCCGAGAATCCGGTGGCCGTCAGCGCGAATTGGGCCAAGGATGCCAGGACCGTCGTAATGGTAATCTGATCCACATCCTGGTTTGCGTTCAAACCACCGGTGCGGCCCGCGAGGACCAAATTGCCCGGGCCCGGTTTGAAGCCGGTCGCGTAGTCGGTGAGAATGTGGGTGTTCTTGTAAAAGACGTTCAACAAGCCATTCGTGCTGAGAATGACCTGTAAGTGAGCCCAGCCCAGGCTCTCGGGCGCACCCGACCCGTCATTCGGGCCGGTCTCGAGGGAAGTGGCGTCCGTGACCGACCCGTTGATAGTCGGCATCGGGAATTTCAGCGCCTGCACGCCATCCACGTAAATGTACATGCCCGCGGGGTTGTTGGCGTCGTTCTGGTAGGTGTCAAAGCCGATGCCAATCCCCGACGTCGCGCCATCCTCTGGGCCACCTAAGTTCCACGCGAGGGGAGCGCCGGCACGGACGTAGTTAATGCTGAAGCCATCCGCCGGGGTTGCGCTTCCCGTGCCATTTCCGATCCGGACCCAGCAATCGAACGTAAATCCTTGCACGACCGAGCCGTTATCGAAGTCCGGGAAGGTGACGGTCCCCGATAGGCCGTTAACGGCGGGGGTGATCTGCAAATAACCATCACTGGCGTTCGTGTTCACGTCGTAGGCCAAGCCGCTGTAGGGTACCCAGGCGACGGAGGTGGGGGACAACGTAATCCCGAGGGCGGTCGGATCGGAGTTGAAGTCAATAACGGTAGTGCTTGCCTGGGCCGTGGCTGCGCAAAGCAGCCCAACGCCTAAGGCACATTGAACAATTTTTAACATAGGAACTGTCCTTTCTTGCACGGGGAACCCCGCGCACTGTTTAGTTTTTTGGTTGTACGTTTGTGGTTCAACTCGACAATCCGGTTAACTCACAGCGACATAATGAGGAATTGGAGGTTGGGTGACAAGCGAAAAAGTAAACAACTTCCGGCAAAGCCAGCACGGGGCTTTTGGATGCCCCCCAAAGGGGGACAACGAATTCGTCCGGGCAATGGCGATAGCCGCGGTTTTCGCATTCACCTCGTCGTAGTCGTCTGATCCTCGCGCTGTTACTTCGGGGGCGCCACCAGCGGCAGATTCAGCCAAGCCAGCCCGACATCGCGCTGCATGTGGCTCACGCTTTCATCACCGGGGGCGTCATAAAGGACCGCGAGCCGTTTCCCGGACTTCACCACCGAAGGCAGCCCGATGCAGCTCTTCGACCATTTGCAGTTCTTGCGGTCGAGGACGACGGCTTTGTACCGCGCATCCCAATGATTCAAATCCCGGCTCCAATATACCCATACCGCATCCGTGTATTCGCCGCGGTCATCAACGCCGATGTGATTGGTGAACAGGAACCAGGTCTTGCACGACGGCTCATAATAGAGCGACGTGTTTTCGATTTGCTCCTCGGGTGAGACAATCGGCTGCGGGTCGAGCGCCCACGGAGCGTCGAGGTTGCGCGTGCGAGCGATGCTGATTGTGCGTTTGGTTGGAGGAGCCGCGGCGGCGCTAAAGAACATCAGGTACTCGCCTTCATGCTTCACAATGAAACCCGGGCTGGCGGTCACAGAATAGTAAGTTCCCGGCTTGCACCGGAAAGGAACAACCTCCTTCTGCTTCGTCCACGGCCCGGAGGGCGATTGGCCTTTCGCCTTCATCGTTTGATAGGGGAACATGGGAATCAGGTTGGGTGCGGGCGTCACGTTCGGCGTTCCCAGGTAATACATATGCCAGGTCTCGCCGTCCTTGAAGGTCACGCCATAGGAGACGCTCTTGGAATCAGCGTCACCCGGTGTGCCCAGATCGAGCACCGGCCCCTTCTTCTCCCAATGCACCAGGTCCTTGCTCGTCGCCAGCGCCGCGAGCCAGCCGGTGGGCCCCGCCGCGTCGTAATGCATGTAGTATGTACCAGCATCCTCGAACACCCAGATGTCGCGCGCGCCCAGGTAATCGCATTTTCCCGGCCCATCGCCATGACGCAGCACCACACCCTGGTCGATGGCGTTCAACCGGTATTTCGCCGTGGGCCGGCCATCTTTGTAGGGCGGGACAGCTTCGGCCGATTCCACCACACTGGAGCCCGTCTGCGCCGAAGGCTGGGCGCCTGACGAAGAGAGAACAGCGAGCACCAGCAGCGCGGCCAGGGCGCAACCGACCTGCGCGAAGCGTTTGGAGTGCGTCCAGCTTGCTGGCGCTGTCGTAAGGCGCAGGGCGGTCCGAAAGCGGGAGCAAGCNNGCAAGCTCCACGCACTCCAAACGCTCCGCGTAGCAGTTCAACCACAAAAGTCCTCGTGGCTTGCGAGTGTTTTCGTTTACCGCCGTCCGGTTTTGCCAACGTTAGTCTGGTCGTATGCATTCAGGTTTCAGGCGTTCTTCATTTCCGCGAATCAGCTACAGCCGGCTTTCTTTAAGCTGGAATGGTTCAAAGCGGGGCGCGCAAAGGTGGTTCAGCGCAAAGGCCACAAGATACATGCAGGCGCAAATGCCAAACAGGATCGCGTAGCCCGCCGTAACGTTCTGCTGCTTCTGAAAATGGTCGAGCAATATGCCCGTGAGCAAAGGGAAGAGGAGGCCGCCCGCCGAGCCCGCCATGCCGCCAATCCCGATCACCGAAGCCACGGCTCGCTTGGGGAACATGTCGGACACGGTGGTGTAGAGGTTCGCCGACCAGGCTTGATGCGCCGACCCGGCCAGGCCGATAAGCAGCACCGCCGTCCAGTCGCCCACCTTCGTCACCATGAGAATCGGCAGGGCGCACAGCGCGAAGATGAACATGCCGGTCTTGCGCGCCCGGGTGACCGTCCACCCGCGCTTGGTCAGGTAGCCCGTGACCCAGCCGCCGAAGATGCTCAGCACCGTCACAATGCCGTAGATGGTGACGATGTGTATCCAGCTCTTCTTGATATCCAGATCGCGCGTCTTCTTGAAGTAGTCGGGCAGCCAAATGAGGAAGAACCACCAGACGGGGTCCGTGAGGAACTTCGCAATAATGAATGACCATGTCTGCCGGTAACCAAGCAGGCTGAGCCAGGGTATCTTCTCCTGCGCCTGTTCATCCTCCCGGTCGCTCCGGATCAGGACCAATTCCGCAGCGCCGACGCGCTTGCACTTGTCCGGCACGTCGTAAAAGGGAATCCAGAGAAACAGCCAAAGCAGACCGGCGATACCGGCGGCGATGAAACAGGACTGCCAGCCGTACCTAAAGGCCATCCACGGGATGATGGCGGGCGCCACCAGGGCCCCGGCATTGGTCCCCGCGTTAAAGATGCTGGTGGCAAAGGCCCGTTCCCGCTTCGGGAACCATAGCGCGACCGCCTTAATCGCCGAAGGGAAGTTGCCTGCTTCACCCAGGCCGAGCGCCGACCGCGCCGTAATGAACCCGCCAAAGCTGCCCACCAGAGAATGAGCCGCTGCCGAGATACTCCACGCGATGATCGACACGGCATAACCGATCTTCGTGCCGAACCGGTCCACGAACCACCCAAAGCCCAGCAACCCTATGCCATAGGCGAACTGGAATGCGGAGTTCACCGCGCCGAACTGCGCATTGGTCCACCCAATGTCCCTGTCGAGAATCTCCTTGAGCAGCGAGAGAATCTGCCGGTCGATGTAGTTGATAGTGGTGGCGAAGAACAGGAGGGCGCAAATCACCCACCGGTAGTTGCCGATCAAGCTGGGCTGGGGGACAGTGGTGGAGGGATTAGACTGAGATAACTCTGAGCTCGTTGCTACTGGCATCGTGCGGCGAGCTTTGCCGTTGTTGTCGCAGAGGTCAAGCTTGCGGGTACGCTCTCCAAGCGAATTCAAACCGCGACTCTTCTTCGTGTCTTTGCGCCCCCGTTGTTAATCCTCAGTTCGAGGCCTGGGCACGACCACGACGGTCTTCAGCGGTTACGGGAGGGGCGCCCAATTAGCAGCCTTCGTCTTGTCCTGGCCCGCCCACTTCTTCCAGGCGGACCGGTCATAAAGCATTTGCAGGAAGACCCCGCCCACCACGGAACGCGCCTGGAATCCTACGTGCTTCGCTGTCTTGGTATCATACCAGTCCGTCATGGGCACACGGTTGGGTGTNNGTCCAGAGCGTCCAATCCAGCTTGGTGTAATCCTTCCGGCTGTCGAGCGGCAGCCCGAAGGCGTTCTGCTTCGTTTTGTAGAAGTCCATCTCCTTGCGCAGCGTCGCGGCAGGGAAAAGGTTCAAGCCAAGGATGCGGTCCCAGACGACATTGTACTTCTGGCTCCAAGTGCCCGGCTTATCGAATGCGAGGCGCGAATGGTCGCCTTCGTCCGCCTCCTTAACCCACCTGGCGGCGAACTCCTTCGCCAGCTTCCCGTATTCCGCAGCCTGCGTCTTCTTGCCGAGCTTCTCGCAGAGCTGACTGAAAGCGCCCAGACCGCAGATCGCTTTGGCGGAGAGGTTTACGTTGTGCGCGAGATGGCCCGCAAAGTCGTCCGTGCAGAGCTGGTTCTCCGGGTCAAAGCCTTTGGCCTTGAGGTAGTCGGCCCACTTCTCCAGCACCGGCCAGTATTTCACGCAGAACTCGGCATTACCCTCCACGCGCGCCAGCGCCGCCAGCATGACCAACATGTTGCCGGTTTCCTCCACCGGCATCTGGTTTTCCACCGTGCGCTCGCCGCCGCCATAAACCTGCCCGTTGGCGAGCGGGTAAGTGCCCAGGTCGTGCGGTGCAAACGGCCAGCGCCAGCGCGGCGAGGCTGCATAATCCATGATCGGCACCAGCATCGCCTTCGTCAGCGAGGGGCTGAATAGCAGGAACTGAGGAGCCATCGGATAAATCACATCCACTGTCCCGATGCAGCCGTTGCTGAAGTTCTCCTTCGGGAACATGAGCGGCTGGCCATTGGCGTCGGCAACGACCTTGTTCGCCGCATAGCATTGGCGATAAGCGAGCGCGCAAATCCGCGCGTACTTCTCGCCGCCGACCTTGGTGAGCGCGGCCATCATGTCAGCATCAAACTTGGCACAGCGCTTCTTCAGCGATTCGTAGTCCGTCGCCGCCTTCTTCAGCAGTGCCGCCGCGTCATCCTCGTTCCCCCGCCAATAGGGCCGCAGGTTCTTCTTGAAATACTGAATCGAATACTCGTCGTCGTAGGCGAGCATGAGCCAGCGGGAGACGGGTCGGGAGGAGACTTTGACTGGCTTGAACCCGAGAGTTGCGAGCAGAGTTTCGGCGCTGGCTTCGGTGGGAACCAGCATCCGAACCTTGTGCGGCAAGCCAAAGGTGTCACGAACGTTTGATCCCGTTGGAGCGATCATGGCGTAAGACGTCGCTGAATTTGGTGCCGCAACGTAGAGGTATCCCCAATCAATCCGGAGGTCGTCGCCTTTCTTGGCCAAGACCGGCTGGTCCACCGAGCCAACCTTCAAGACAGAGAGATCATCTGCCTCTGCCTGGGAGTGAGCGACCACCTCCTTGCCCGTGTTCACCGCAATTCCCGCGGAAGCATCGAGGTAAATCCCAACTTCGTGCTCCTTCTTGTCCGCCGCTTGCGCCGTCCATGTCAGGTAAGTCACTGGGCGCGAATAGACCATCAGATCGTCTGGCAGCGCGGCGGTCATGAACGTGAGCGTCAGCCGCACGCCTTCGCCCTCGAAGGTGTAGATAGTCCGCGTCGGCAGCACTTCGAGTCCGGTCTGCGGCAGCGCGGGCACGGCGGCCGGCTCCTTCCCCATGAGGCGGAAACACTTGCCGTCAATGCGCACCAGGCTGGTGAGCCGGTGCGGTTTGCCCGTCCAATGAACGGTGTCGGCATCCGTGAGCTTGTCCGCGGGCGACCAGATGCTGAAGTAGGGATCGCAAGCAACCAGCGGCACGGAGGGTGGCCGCAACGTGGCGGCGGCCTGGCTGGCGAACGGAGTCAGTGCACACAACACCCACGCCATCGCCTGTAGCATTCCAACTCTGTTTCGTTTAGCCCCAATTCTCGTCTTCATCATAGATTCCTCAGATAATTCCTGATTCGCGCAGCGGCATTTTGACAGAAATAACCCCTCAGTCCAGAAACGAATGCTGCCGCTTTGCGCTTCCAATATTGCTTCGGTTGTTTGATCATCCCAATGTGAACATGAATGTCCGAGTCTGCCCTACGTCACCGTATTCCCGTCACTGGGCAGTCGGCTTGCTCGTATCCGGCCTGACCTTCCTCGCGGCGCTCAATGCGTGCGCGGGTGCGGGGCCGGTGGGCAAAGCGGCGCCAGAGTGGGATGCACTCTTCCAACGCGACTCCGGCTGGATTGGCGCGGACGGCAACTATTCAATCCCCCTCACGAATGACACTACGCTCTGGCTCTTCAGCGACACGCTGGTCGGCAAGGTCAAGGATGGCAAGCGTGTTGACACAAGCATGATCAACAACTCGATCGCGCTGCAGCACGGCACCAACCAGCCTGAGTTCTTCTACAGCACGAACAGCGAAGGCAAGCCCGCGTCGTTCATCACGCCGCAGTACGGCCCCAAGGGCGACTATTTCTGGCTGGCGCATGGTGCGCTCACCGCCCGGGGATTGTATTTCTTCTTGCAGCGCGTCGTCACCGTAGAGCCCGGCACGCCGTTTGGCTTCGAGGCAGTGGACGGCTGGCTCGCCCACGTTGCCAACCCCGACGCCTCTCCGCCGCAATGGCGCATCACGCAGACGAAGGTGCCCTTCACCAAAATCGCGCCCAAGAGCTCCCTCATCTTCGGCGGCGCGGTGCTGCCCGAGAGGGAGTTCGTTTACGTGTTTGGCGGCGACTCACGACCGGAGGCAAAGAAAGCCGGGATGCCGAATGGCCTGGTCCTGGCCCGCGCGCCGGCCGAGGGACTCGGCGACTTTGCGCAATGGCAGTTTTTGGCCAACGGCGTGTGGCAGGGCGATTCCGAGAAGGTCACGCCCGTGTTCCCCAACCTCGGCAGCGAGTTCTCGGTCTCCTGGCTGCCCGCCAGGAAAGCATACGTGGCGGTTTACTCTGAGGGCATCGGGGGAAAGATTCTGCTCCGGTTCGCGCCCGCTCTGGCCGGTCCTTGGGGAGAGCCGATTGAGGTGTTTCGCTGCCCGGAAATGGATTGGCCGTCCAAGGCGTTCTGTTACGCCGCCAAAGCCCACCCGGAATTGCCCGGCGCGCCTGATGAGCTGCTTATCACCTACGCCGCCAATTCCTGGGATTTCTGGAACCTGTTCAAGGATGCGCGCCTCTACTGGCCGCGGTTTGTCGGCGTAAGGCTGGGAAGCTAAGTGGTCCCGGTCACAAATCCGGTGACGTATCATGAGCCAGCCCGCTTATAACGTGCGGTTTTACGCGGGGTATGGGCTTCTGGAAAGAGGTTTATGGCCACCCTGAAGCCACCTGGAAGCTACCCTCAGGCTCTCTGGTAGCCAACCGGTAGGCACCCCGAGGCTACCCTGAGGCTATCCTGAGGCTACCCTGAGGCTACCCCGAGGCTACCCCGAGGCTACCCCGAGGCTCTACCCTCAGGCTCTCGAGCCTGCTGACAGCCAAGAGATTGGGCACCAAAGCCGCCCGGGGGGCTTACCCAAGGCTCCCTTAAAGCCATCCCGTAGGGGGCTTGGGAACCCGCGCTGCGCTGGTTCAGGATACGTCACCGGATTTGTGACCGGGACCACTAAGGAGTTTTGACTTGAGAGACAGCTCCGGCGCGCGTAGATAACAACTATGCCGATTCATTTGCCGCCCATCTCGCGCCGCCAGTTCCTGCTCCGTTCCCTGGCGGGCGGCGCGGCCTTGGCGTTCAGCCCGAGCCTGTTTGCTGCCGGAAAACGCACCGATCCGAACTCCTGGGCCCTGCTATCCGACATCCATCTCGCCGCCGACCGCAGCTTCATGGCCCGCGGCATCAACATGACGGACCATTTCACGGAGGTATCCCGCGAACTGCTCGCCCTGCCGAAATGCCCCGCCGGCGTGTTCATCACCGGCGATTGCGCCTACAACAGCGGGCAAGCGAAGGACTACGCGCTCATAGCCGAGTTGCTGGAGCCGATTCGAGCCGGCCAGATGCCGGTGCATCTGGCGTTGGGCAACCACGATAACCGCGAGCGGTTCTGGGACGCTTTCCCGACAGAAAAGGCGGTCCAGCGCCCGCTTGCCGACCGGCAGGTCGCCCTCTTGCGCACTGAGCGCGCGAATTGGTTCATTCTCGACTCCCTGGAAAAGACCCTTTCGACCCCCGGTTTGCTCGGCCAGGAACAATTGGATTGGCTGGCGGGCGCGCTCGACGCCAATCCCGACAAGCCCGCGCTGGTGTTGCTGCATCACAATCCGGGCATCAATGGGAACATCGGCCTGAAAGACAGCGCTGCACTCCTGGAGATCATGCGACCGCGCAAACAGGTCAAAGCTTACCTCTTTGGGCACACGCATGACTGGGATGTTTGGCAGGATGCGAGCGGCATTCACCTGATTAATCTTCCGCCGGTGGCGTATGTGTTCAGCAAGGAGAAGCCGGCGGGCTGGGTTCATGCCACGCTGGAACGCAAGGGCATGCGGCTCGAACTGCGGTGTGTCGATCCAAAACACCCGTCCCAGGGGCAGGTCGTCAAGCTCGATTGGCGCGCAAGTTAGCATGCCGAGGGCTCTCCTCTCTCCGTTCAGGACGCTATGCGATTAATCGGCCATTTGGCGGATGAAAAGGCGGCCCGCACCTTTGCCGACTACCTCTATGTGCAGGGAATCCAGGGCCACGTCGAATTTGAAAAGCCCGATGGCTGGGGCATCTGGATCAATGAAGAGGATCGCATCATGGAGGCCGCCGGCCTGCTGACCACGTTCCGACAGAACCCGGCCGATCCCAAATACCGGGCCGAGGCCAAGAGCGCCACCGAATTGCGCGCCGAGGCCGAAAAAGAAGAAGCCAAGTACCGCAAGAAGGTGAGCGACCGACGCCATCTTTTCCAGCCGCTGCGCGATTATGGGTTCGGACCGCTGACCTTTGGGCTCATTGCCATTAGCGTTGTGGTGTTTTTTCTATCCAAGTTCGGGAACGAGCCCCAGCGGGTCTTAGGTCTGTTCATCACTGAATTCGTCCCCCACGGCCCGCTCGGTCCCGTCCTGCCCGAGGTCATGCACGGCCAGGTGTGGCGGTTGATCACGCCCATATTCATTCACTTTGACCCGCTCCATATCCTCTTCAATATGCTGTGGCTGCGGGATCTCGGCAGCATGATCGAGGGCCGCCAATCCTCGTGGCAATTGGCGATTCTTGTAGCGGTCATCGCGGTGTGCTCGAACTTGGGGCAGTTCTTCTACGCCGGGCCGGTGTTCGGTGGGATGTCCGGCGTGGTCTATGGGCTGCTCGGCTACATCTGGCTGCGCGGCAAGTTCGACCCCAGCTCCGGCCTATACCTTCATCCCACCACTGTAACGATGATGATCCTCTGGTTCTTTGCCTGCTTTACACCGCTCATACCCCACGTTGCCAACGCCACTCATGCCGTCGGCCTGGTTATGGGCATGGCCTGGGGTTACCTCTCCGGCCTGCGCTACCGTTGAGCAGGCCAGGCACTTCGCCCGCTTTCTCACATCCCCCGATTTCACTGTTCTCCTCGCGGCCGGGCAGTCGGCCGGTCCGTTCAAGCTCCAGGAGCAACCGCTTGCGCCACAGTCCGCCTCCATAGCCCGTGAGACTCCCATCTTTCCCGATGACCCGATGGCACGGGATCAAAATAGCCACGTAGTTCATACCGTTGGCGCGGGCCACGGCTCGTTGCGCCGTCCGTTGCCCCACGCGCCGGGCCAACTCGTCGTATGAAATGGTCTGACCATACGGGATGCGGCGTAATTCCTGCCAGACCTTATCCTGGAATGGCGTGCCCCTTGAAGCGAGCGGCAACGTAAATTCCCGCCGCATGCCTTGGAAGTATTCGTTTAATTCCTCGCGCAACCGCTCCAGCAAGGAATGCTGGCCAGGCACGATCGCGCAGCCAAACCGGCCTCGCATCGCTTGCAAATTGTGCTCCAGCATCCGCCGGTCGGTGTATTCCAGTGAATTGATCCCCTGGTCGGTCGCCCCGGCGAGCACTGGCCCGAGCGGGGTCTCCAGCATCGTGATTACTACCCGGTCGCCATTCTCACGGCTCCGGCCGGGCGCTTCGCCAAACACCCGAGTGAACGCCTCCCGGAACCCGCTGTGAGATTGGAAACCACTGTCAAAGATCGCGTCGTCCAAAGTGGCGCCGTTGCGGATGCGCATGAACGCTCCGGCCAGGCGGTTGCCCCGGCACCAGGCGGCAAAGCTCATCCCATAATGTTCTTGAAACCACCGCCGGGCGCGTTCCGGCGCAACGCCCAGCGCGCGCAAGTCGGCTGCTTTGAGCCGCGCATCCGGGGCCGCCTCCACACGCGAAATCAGTTCACGAACCCACTCCGGCGGCTTACCATTCGCCTCCAGCGGATGGCAACGTTTGCAAGCGCGATACCCCGCAAACAGGCAGTCTTTTACGGACTGGAAGAACTCCACGTTATCAAGGTTGGGCCGCGACGAGCACGAAGGCCGGCAGAATATCCCGGTCGTCTTCACGGCCACATAGAAGACACCGTCCCAGCCCACATCCTTCCGGGCAAAGGCACGCTCCATTTCCTCCCGCGTCGGGAATACGGTCTGTAACTCATTCATCTTCATGCCAGCAATTTAACACAGTGCTCCACCGAAAAAGCGACACCATGTTCCAGGCAAGACTTACGGTCAGCCGGCCGGAAGCAATTCGCCCGTGACCCAGGTGACCAATTCGGCTGGACGACCGTCAAGCGGCGTGGCAATTTCGCCCCGTCTTGGCAGTAAATGGGCTGTCCGAAGCCTGCCGTTGAATGCTTGAATTATGAAAGAAATCTCCCGCCGCCAATTCCTGGGCAAAACCGCTTTGGCCGCAAGTCTGACACCATTGGCCGCCAGCAGCCTCATCTTCCCCTTCGTCCGCTCGGCGCGTGCCGCCGAACCTGGTGCCAATGACAAGGTTCGGCTTGGTCTCATCGGCTGCGGCGGCATGGGCCAGGGTGACCTCGAATGCTTCTTCCTCAATCCCGAGGTGGATTGTGTAGTGGTCTGCGACGTGGACGACGCGCGGATCGCCAAAGGAATCGATATTTGCAATAAGAAGCGCGGCAAGAAACCCGACACGGTGAAGGACTTCCATCGCGTGCTTGACCGCAAGGACGTGGACGTGGTGCTCATTGCCACGCCCGACCACTGGCATGCGTTGCCCACCGTCCTCGCCTGTCAGGCCGGGAAGGACGTGTATGTCGAGAAGCCGCTAGCCAAGACGATCGACGAAGGCCACGCCATGCTCGAGGCCGCGAAGCGCCACCAGCGCGTCGTGCAGATGGGTTCCCAGTGGCGCAGTTGCCAGCACATCGTGGAGGCAACCGACCTCATCCGCTCCGGGAAGCTCGGCAAAGTCAGCATAGTGCGTGGCTGGGCCTACCTCGACTGGCTCCCGAGCATCGGCAAACCAGCCGACTGCCCGCCCCCAGTCGGCGTGGATTACGATATGTGGCTCGGCCCCGCGCCCCAGCACCCCTTCAATCCCAATCGCTTCCACTTCAACTTCCGCTGGTTCTGGGATTACGCCGGCGGCCTTATGACCGACTGGGGAGTGCACCTGATCAACATGATGCTCATGGGCATGGACCCCGATGCTCCCAAGAGCGCCTATTCCTGCGGCGGCAAGTTCGTGCTCGATGACAATTCCGAAACCCCAGACTCCCAGGTGACGGTGTATGAGTTTCCAAATTACACCTTGATCTGGGAGCACAAAGCCGGTTTGAACAACGGCCTGTATAATCGCTCCTGGGGCGTCGAATGGAGCGGCACCGAAGGCAACATCATCCTCAACGACGAAGGCTGGGAAATCCGCCCCGAGAAGCAGAAAGCCAACCTCGACAACCAGCGAAAGCCCGGCAGCCCCGACCCGCGTCCGGCCCATGTGCGCAACTTCCTGGATTGCGTGAAATCGCGCCAGCAACCGGTGCTCAATCTCGGCATCGGCCACCACGTCTCCAGCGTGGCGCACCTCGGCAACATCGCTTATCGCACTGGCCGCAAGATTGTCTGGGATGCCGCACAAGAAAAGGTGGTCGGCGATTCCGCGGCCGACAAGCTGGTGGGTGTCAAGTATCGCCACCCCTGGAAGTTGCCCTACACCCGGCGGGCGTAACCGCTGCAAAGCCCACCCTGCCTACTCATCGGTGCCCGGTTGGGCGCTGCGCAGTGCGCTGACATTCGTTAACGTCAACGAGACACTGCGCAGAGTGTTCACTCCCGTAATCCGACTCGGTTGCACTTTCGGCCGACGAATAGTCCTGGGCGCCGGAAAAGCCAGCACGATCAAGCCGATCACGATGAGCACAACGTAGATTGCGGTCCTGTGTTTCATGCGCATCCTGGGTTTGATGTTCTACCGAACCGTCGTCACCTGCTTAAGCTTTTGCCAGTCGGGGTTGTTCGCACTGGTCGAGGTCCCAGGCGCCTGCGCCTTCGGGTCGGACAGCTTGTAGAACTCAGCGTGGCCATCCGCGAAGTTCAGCCCATAGCTGTCTTCGTGCCGCGGCGCGGGGAAACTGGCGAACGGCTTGCTGTCATCCATCGTCACCAGGAACCAAGCGTCGTCGATGCTGGCCTCGTGCTCGTCGATGATCGCCCAGAGCCGGGCTGGTCCAGCCGCAATTACCTCGCTGTCGCGGACGAAGGTGCGGTAGTCGCTAGTGCGTGGATAGGTCTCCATATAGCGGCTGCCCATCCAGCCGTTCATCGAATAGCTGCGGACCCGCGGCGCATCCCCGGTGCGCGAAGGATCCACGGGGCACCGATACAGGGCAACCTGGCTGGCGTAGGGGAAGAACTTCCCCTGGCGAATCAGGGTCTTGTTGGTCGAATCGCTTGAGACCTTCATATCCCCCAGCACCCAGGAGTTGCTGCCGGCTTGCGTGCCGAGATAATCAAGCGGGTAATTCTGCGCCAGTTTGCCGTCATTATCGGCAGTGTACATCTGGAAGGAGGTAGCGGTTTGCTTAAGATTGCCCAGGCACACGATGCGTTTGCCCCGCGCCTGCGCGGCGGCAAGCGCCGGCATCAACAGGGCCGCCAGAAGGGCGATGATGGCGATCACGAGCAGCAATTCAATCAGGGTGAACGCCCGGCGGGGGCAGTATCCTCCCCTGCCCTGGCGACCCGGCAGAGTCGTTGGCCGCTCAACCCGTGTCAATAATAGCTGCGTCATGAACTGCTTCACGTCCATCCTAATCAACAGCAGCCGCTCTTGAGAAGTGTGCGTTTGGGGGCACACCCCGGCTTTTGATTGCGCCATCGGGCCCGTCCATAGATACTGTCGGCGCGATCAAAACTGTCATGGCAGCTATGACCCCCAAGGGCTGGATGCTCCTCCTCGGCGTGGCGCTTCTCGCCCTGGCGGAGACGAGCTGGGGCCAGAAACCTTCGGATTGGCCCGTTAACTTGCGCGCGTACCGAATGGCCGACGGCTTGCCCGAATCCGCCTGCATTTCGGTGGTGTTGGCCTCGCAAGGGAAAGTCCTGGCCCGGCACCTCAAATCAGGGTCGGTCAGTGAGCTCGATGGTTACAGCGTCAGCATCATTCCTGCCCCCGGCGACGGCAACGGTCGCGTTTACCAGAGTCCCGGCGGCCAGCTCTGGGCGGTCGTGGCTGAGGGTTTGCAGGAGTTCAAGAACGGCGAGTGGATACTCCACCCGGTCCCGGAAATCGCCGCCGACTTCCGCGCCCGCATCCCGCCAGCGATCGACCCCGTCCCATTGTGCCCGGCCCGGCAAGGCGTGGTGATCTTTCTACTGCCGGACCACCTCCTGCAGTTCAATGCCGAGGACCCGGACCGTCCCCGCACCGAACTGCTGTTAGCCGCCGCCCAGACCCGACTCGAAAGGTTTTCCAGCATGATTCTTGCACGCGACGGCGGACTCTGGATTGCCGGCGCGCGCGGACTGATTAAAGTTCCGGGTCCAGTTCGCAATCTGAAGCCTGGCATTGACTGGCACGATTACATTCCAACAGAACCACTCTCCTTCCAGAGTTTCCAGGAGCCGCACGAAGAGGAAGAAGGCGTCGTTACGACGGTGGCTGAAACGCCGGGGAATCATCAGAAGCAGCTTGTCCGTTTCGACGGGCAGCGCTGGGATTCCGAAGTCATCCCGGTTGACAAGGCCAGGCATGCCTGGCGCGGCCCGGACAAAACCTGCTGGGCAACGACCGTTGACTCGTTGTTCGCGTGGCAGGAGGGCGGGCGGGAGGTGGCAGATGACAACGAAAGCTCCATGCGCCAAATCTACGACGTAGCCGTCGAGCCTGGCAGCGCCTTCTGGCTGGCGACCTCTGACGGACTGTTTCGCTACGCCCCACTCACCTGGAGAAGCCCTTATTCGGTCCGCCGGCTGACCACACTTATCCACGGCCTGGCGGGAGACGAGGCTGGCCGGCTATGGTTCGTCTCGCGCACGGGCCTTCATCTTCTCCAGAGTGAAAGTCACCAGGAGTATTCGTTGCCAGCCCTGATCTCGAACAGCCTCCCAGCCACGCTCGCCTTGTTCCCCTTGAAGAATGGCACGCTGTTGCTCCAGGTGGGCGACCAGTGCCTCCAGTTTCATCCGGATAGCGGCGCATTCAGCACGGTCTCCTCTGGGCTTCCCAACGGGTTAGTCAAGGCGCTGGGACTGTTGAAGGACGGCAGATTGTGCGTCCAGAGGCTCAGCGGCGAAACCTCCCAACCGCAGCGTCGCCTGGAAGCGTACGATGGGGTCAAATTCGAGCCGCTCTCCTTGCCGGCACCGGACGCTTCTCCGCGCGCCATGCTTTCGACGCTGTTTGTCGCCCAGAACGGCGACCTTTGGGTGAGCGGCGAGCTGGGGACGGCCTGCTTCCACGATCAGAAGTGGCGTGCGTTCCCCTCGAACGACAAGAGCAATCCTGAGGCCGTCGTCGGTTTCGCCGAGCTGGCGGACGGCAAGATCTGGTGCGCTACCGCAGACAAAATCTGGGCGTTCGACGGTCGGAATTGGTCGGCGGTGCGCGTAGGAATGGACCGCATCAACGCCTTCATCGGGACCCGTGACGGCTGCCTATGGGTCGCCGGCGACGGTGGGCTGCATCGTTTCTTCCAAGGCGCTTGGGTTGAGAACAGCATGGAGGAGGGCCTGCCCGGCGGCGCCGTCCGGAAGCTTTACGAAGATCAGCGTGGCCGTCTTTGGGCCGGCACGGCCCGCGGGTTGAGCTTATATCACCCTGAGGCAGACCCAGACCCGCCACAAACCTTTGTCCAAACGCTGACCGGCAACGAGAAGGACATCCCGGCCGGTGGCACCATTACCCTTACGTTCAACGCCCTGGACAGGTGGAAATACACGCCGCGGCAACGGCTGCTCTTCTCCTGCCGTCTCGATGGGCGCGACTGGTCCCCCTTTCAGGAGGAAAGGAGCGTTTCATTCACCGACTTGCCTGCCGGCAAGCACTATTTCCAAGTCCGCGCTATGGACCGCAATTGCAACATAGATCCCTCCCCTGCCCACTGGGAATTCGCTGTAATCCTGCCCTGGTACAAAGAATCGCGCCTTGTCCTGATCGCCTTTGCGGGCCTGGCGGTCGCGCTCTTCTTCGCCGGCCTTGCCTTCAACCGCCACCGGCAACTGCTCCGTAGCTACTCGGAGGTCGAACAGAAGGTCGCCCAGCGCACGCGGGAACTGGAAATCGCCAACCGCCAGTTGCTGCACAGCCAGAAGATGAATGCCCTGGGCACGCTCGCCGCCGGCATCGCCCACGACTTCAACAACATCCTGTCCATCATCAAAGGCTCCGCCCAAATCATCGAAGACAACCTCGACAACCCCCAGAAGGTCAGCACGCGCGTGGACCGCATCAAAACCGTCGTCGAGCAGGGCGCCGGCATCGTCAAAGCCATGCTCGGCTTTAGCCGCGATTCCGGCGACCAGCCTTCCCTGTGCGACCTCAATGCCGTCCTGGACGACACCGCCAAGTTGCTCGGCGACCGATTCCTGCGCGAGGTGCAGCTCACCCTCGAACGCGCGCCCGGCCTCCCCGAGGTCTCCTGCTCCAAGGACTTCATCCAGCAAGTCCTGCTGAACTTCATCTTCAACGCCGCCGAATCCATGACCAGCCGCAAGCAGATCGTCCTGGCCACGCGCCAACTCGACAAGCTGCCCGCGGGCCTGGTGCTGGAGCCTGCGCCGGCCGCCCGATATGCCGCCCTTTCCGTCCAGGACTTCGGCACCGGGATATCTCCTGAGAACCTGCCCCGCATCTTCGAACCCTTCTTCACCACCAAAGCCCTCTCTGTCCGGCGCGGCACTGGCTTGGGCCTTTCGATGGTCTATGAGCTGGCAAAAAAGATGGAAGCCGGCCTCTCCGTGGACTCCGTCGTGGACCAGGGCAGCACCTTCACCCTCATCCTGCCGTTGCGGGACCACGACTTGCAGGAAAATCACAGATGAACACAAATGGACACAG
>PLZQ01000322.1 GCA_003152225.1 Limisphaerales bacterium
ACGAAGTCAAAGGTGCTCTTGTTTCCGTGGTTGACGGAGGGGTAGTCTATCCAGGATGCATCCAGAAAACTCGGAGGGGTTCCGACATTCATAATGAAGCCGCCGAGGTTCTCCGAGAATGGCGGATTACAATAGTTGGGCCTGTCATCGGACTCCTCCAACCACACGATTCCGGTGGAGGGATGAAGGACCTGATTGTCTTTGTAAATAACGTTGTCCTTGTATTGAGCGCTCCCCAGCACTCGAAAGCTTCCGTTGAGAAAGCCGGTGCCCGAGTAGCTGTCATAAGCAAACTGAACCCCAGCCAATTTGGTGCGCACATCGCCGGGGCAATGGATGATGCCCGGATTTGGGGCATATTGAAAGAGCGGCCCATATTGGAACGTAAGCTGGATTATCTTGGTAGCACGCGCGTTACCCGACAAACCCGTCAAGGACGGATCAGCGCTGATCTTGGGATCATTGGACTGAAGGCGCCATTCCCAGGCATCCCGGATCCCCTCCTCAAGCCCTACGATCTTGTCGCCATTGTCAGAGGCGTACATCTTCCAGGCCATGCTTAATTGCCTGTGATTGCTGAGGCAGGCGGCCTCGGTTGCCCTTAGTTTTGCCCGGGTGAGCGCTGGCAAGAGGAGCGCCGCCAGAATCGCGATGATGGCGATTACCACGAGCAATTCGATCAAGGTGAAAGCCTTCAGTCTCTTCATGGGCAGATTTAGTTTGGTCCTTGATTCAAATCAAGTTGCACCCGCAAGAACTTGTGCACGTAAAGGTTCTTGCCTTCTTCAGTAAACAGTTCGGCCATCGATTCGGGCACGTTGGTTGCGTAAGAAAGGATGATCTCGCCCGGTTTGGTTGAAAGCTCCGGATGCTGGCGCACGGCGTAGGAAATGATTGGAAAGGAAAAGAAGTGATGCTCCGGAACCCAATATATGGGCGCAGGCTGGCTCCAGGGGCCGGTCAGTTCCCTGGCCGTGGTCAGGTAAACCTCAGGACTGAAGGCGTCATAGGTGAAGCAAGTATAAAGATGCCACGCGGGTTCGTAATGCACGGTGCACTCGGTGTTAATCGGCAGGAACTGGGGCACGCAATGCTTAGCCTCCTTGTCCCAATGTGGGCCTTCCGGTCCGCTTGCCCAGTATTCGTAAGCTTCCGTAAGTTTGCCGTTCACCATTTCATCCACTCGCACTCGCGCCAGCGCGGTTTGCCGAGGTTGGACGATTCCATAAAGGTAAACATAGGGTTCTTTGACCACCAGCGCGGAGTGAAAGCTATCGCCCGCCGGTAGTTGCAGGGGATAAGCCTTTTGGACCCATTGAGCGGGCGGGTCCAGAGGGTTGGGTATCCGCAGCAGCGCACTGCCCGCTTCCCGCCAGGTCGCGAAGCTCCGCGTGTCTCCACTGATGCAAAAGGCAAATAAATACAGCTCGCCTCGGAGCATGATCCCCTTGGTTACCCAATAGAACTCGCCGGGCGTGCCGGCCTGGTGCGGAAAGAAGCTCGCCGGCTGGCCATCCTTTTCCTTCCAATAGAAACTCATGCAATCGGGCGGCGCTTTCGTCCGGTCCTGCAAGGCGATGGTGCTGTTGATCATCCGTGCGCCGGCGACGCGCACCCCGTTGCTGAGAGGGCCAATGAAGGTATCTCCGAACAGCCACAGCGACTTCTTGTCCGACAGGACAATAGACTCACCGGCATCAGAACCAAGCCACCCGTTGGTGCGCAACCCCAGCAGGTTCTTATAAGTCGGATCAACCGTAATCGAGACCAGCCGTAGCGCGTGATCCTCGGGCAGGACGAAAGGTTTCTCCGGCATGGGCAGATGCCCTGGACCACGGTTGGCGTGCGCCGACGCAGCGCCTTTCTCCTGGCCTTTTCCGGCACCTTGGGCCAAGAGGGTCCTGCTTGGGATCAGCAAGGCGGGGATTACCCACAAGAGGGCCGCGATTCGTCCCCAACGATGGGAGCGCATCGAAATTACTTCCGGCTCACATTCCGGGTGCAGCCGGTGAGAGGGCTGCGCCCGCCCCGCCCACGTAAGGGCTGGAGCGCTGGGACATTTCATGAGCCTTCTCATGTGTGATTGTTTAGACAATAAAACATTACCGGCTGCGTCGTGTCGACACAAGCACAAATCTGTTGCATTTTGTGCTTGTGTTAAAGCGCCAATTATTTCATAATCAGCACTGTCCGAATTTATGCACGTGGCACACAATCTAAACTATAACTCCTACCAACGCGTATTATGACCACCAAGAACTCCCTGGCCCTGATATCCGCCTCGGCTCTGGCGGGCGGAATGGCCCAAGGCGCCGTCGTCTATTCGGGGCCGTTAAACCTGCAGCAGAATTTTGTCGCATCCCCGGGTTTGTCCCGCCAAGGCGTGGATATGACGGGCGATGGCATAAACGATTTCGCCTTTGGCTACGAAGCGAACGTCGCGCTGAAACCGTACGTTGATGCCAGAACAACCGTTGATGCCGCGTTACCAACCCAGAGCGGGATTATCGGTGTGCTGACCAAGGCCAACACCGGATTCCCCGTTACTTCGGCTGGAACCATGATTGATTCCTCTTTTGCTGCCGCCTACCCCCCTCAACCTATCACCGCGGGCAGGGGGTACATGTATACCGCTGATGGCTCTACCGTTATTGGGGATTGGAGCAACACCGCGACGACCGACGCGTATGTCGGAGTTGAATTGGCACTTAGCGGCGGCACGAGCTTCGGGTGGCTGCATTTCATTGATAATCCGGCGGGCACTCCGCAAACTCTTACCTTGGTGGACTATGCCTATCAGAGTGCGCCGAACCTCGGTATCGAGGCAGGAGTGATACCCGAGCCCTCTGTCTGTGCGTTAACCGCATTAGGCCTGGCCGGGTTCTTGGCATCGCGCCGGCGGCGATAAGCGGCAATGCCGCGGCCGTGCTACTGGTCTTGCGGGTAGGCCTATCCTGAACAAGGCTAGTCCCGCATGATTCTGTTTCTTGTTGAAAGGAAGCACCCAGGTGTGGTTCTGTGGGGGATCGTTGCTGTCCCTCTATGAGACTCAAATTGCTGCTCTTCGGCGTGCTCTGCATGCTCGCATGGATGCCGGCTCGCCCGGTCCGTGCCGAGACGCCTCCTGGTGCCGGTGAGCCGCTGGTCAAACCCGCCTTTCGTCCGCTTCCCCCTGGCGCCGTCGAGCCTGCGGGCTGGTTGCGCGACTGGGCAGAGGCCGCGCGCGACGGCATCACCGGGCATTTGGATGAGTACCATGCGGTGTTCGGAGACGCATGGAAAGGCACTCAGGTTAAAGCCCCAAACGCCGCGGCTGACGGGACGGGCTGGCCGCTGGAGCAGTGCAGCTACTGGCTGGACGGTTTGGTGCGGCTCGGCTATGTGCTGCACGACGAGTCGTTGCTCCGGAAGGCAAAAGCGCGCTTGGACCCGATCGTCGATGGCGTCAACCAGGGCGGGCCTTCCTTCATCTACTGGATAAGCAATTCGCCGACGGGCTTCAACAGTTGGGCCCACTCTCACATGGGCCGCGCTTTGGTGGCCTATTACGAAGCCACTGGAGAGAAGCGTATCCTGGATGCGCTGGACAAAGCCTATCGCAGCTATCCAGTGCCCATGGGCAATCTGGAACTAACGGATGTCAACGTCAGCGGCCTCTGCAACCTGGATGCCTTGCTGGAAACCTACTCGTTTACGGGTGATAAGCGATTGCTGGAGCGAGCGACTTCGGCCGTGCAACGTCCCGAGGTCCAGGCCTCGATCCAGGATTGGCTACAGGGAAAGTTCAATCCATGCCATGCCGTCTGCGCCTATGAACTTATTCGGTTGCCGGCTCTATTGTATCCATGGACCGGGGAACCAAGCTACCTTGAAGCAACTCGCCATGCCTTCCAGTGGCTTGAGCATCAGCACTTGCTGCCCTATGGGGTCACCTCCGGCGAGGAGTTCCTGTCCGGCGTGGGGGCCTTTCGTTTGACCGAGACATGCGACGTGACGGCGGATCTTTGGTCGAGCCTTTGGATGTATCGCATTACTGGAGAAAGATCGTGGGGAGACAACATGGAGCGGGCGTTCTTCAATGCTGCCGCTGCTCCGGTTGCGCGCGATTTCCAGACCATGTGCTATTACCAATCCCCCAATCGCATCCAGCCGGAGTCCTTGCCGAGCGGCCATCCGCTTTGCCCCGGTCCGGGTTGTCTGCGATTTACGCGTTTGGGCTACCCGGGAGTTCTCTGTTGCGTCGGCGCGGTGAATCGCATCCTGCCTAATTACATCATGCATATGTGGATGGCGACGGATGACCGCGGTCTGGCGGCCACGCTCTACGGCCCGTGCACCGTCAACGCATTCGTGGGCGCCCACGTCCCGGTGAAGCTGGCCTGCCAGTCCAGTTACCCGTTCGAAGATACTATCGCGGTCCAGGTAACGCCGGCTCAGCGAGCCTCCTTCGCGCTCTATTTTCGCGTTCCAGCCTGGTGCCGCGCGCCGCGGCTCAAGGTCAATGGCGCCAGCATCAAGACCGTGCCCGATGAGCATGGTTTTGTGCGCATCGAGCGAACCTGGGCGCCGGGTGATACGGTCACACTGAGGTTCCCGATGTCAGTGCAGATCGTTCGCGGCTTCGAAACCGAGTACCCGATGGCTAATCGGCAATACTTCGGCTTTAAGCCGGATTCGGTGTTCGCTCCACGGCGATTACCCTATGAGAGCATCACCTTCGGTCCGCTGTTATTTGCCCTGCCCATTCCTGATCTGGATCCGAACACGCCGATGCCTGGCACCCGCTGGCAGTTTGCCTTGGACAACGATCCCAACAAGGAAGGTCGGGATATCACCGTTGAACGAAAGCCCATGCCAACACACTGGGATTGGCCGCTGGCAGCCCCGATTGTTCTCCGTGTCCGAGCCAGGGATTTTGACTGGACTCCGACCGAGGCCCAGGCCTTACCTAATGCCCCCGTGGCAGGGAAGAAGGCTCAGTCCATCGCACTGGTTCCTTACGGCTGCACCAAGTTTCGCATCTCGATGTTTCCAGTGACCACAAGGGCCTGGAAGAATCCGGCGCCGACCCAGTGAACGCAAATGCTTTCGCTTTCAACCATGTTAAGTTTCCTCGGAGGCCAGCAGGTGCCGGCGACGCGAAGCGTTTGGAGTGCGCGCAGCTTGCTGCCGCTTTTAGACCAGGCGAGGCGTTCGAAAGCGGCAGCAAGCTGCGCGCACTCCAAACGCTTCGCGAGATCCGGGTATTGTCCTCGCAGGGCTAGGGGCAGGAAAATCCAACGTTATCCTGTCGCCCAGGATCGGACGCCATGAAATCAATCAAACGCAATCCCATTCAATCGGACTTGCTCCCAGCGTCGCAAGCCGCTCTCCGCTCTTGCCTGCTTGCGCTCGGCATTGCACTTCTCAGCCAAGCTTCCCCGCTGCGGGCGGCCGAGTTGAAGCTGGCCTCGTTCTTCGGCGAGCATATGGTATTTCAGCGCGAGCGAGCAGCCTGGGTTTGGGGCGAAGGCGATCCTAATGCCAAAGTCAGCGTGAGCCTTGGAACTAACGTGGCCGCCACCACAGTTAGCGCCGAGGGTCGTTGGCAGCTCCGGCTGGAACCGCTTCCCGCCGGTGGGCCTTACCGGCTCACTGTCTCCTCCGGCAACCGCGCCTTCACTTTCAACGATGTCCTCTGCGGAGACGTTTGGCTCTGCTCAGGCCAATCCAACATGCAAATGCCGGTGAAGGAGTGCGCCCACGCGGAACAGGAGGCCACGCTAGCCGAACACCCGAAACTTCGCCTCTGTTCCGTAGCCAAAAACTCCAACCCTAAACCCCAGGCTTCCGCCGACATCAAGTGGCGGACCTGCACGACCGAATCTGCGCGGGAGTTCTCTGCTGTCGGCTACTTCTTTGCCTCCGAACTCTTGAAGGACCACAAACTAGCTGACCTCCCCATTGGTCTGATCGATAGTTCTTTTGGCGGCACGACCTGTGAGGGATGGATTCCACAAGCCGCCCTCTCGGATTTTAGTCCCGCTGAGTTGCACGACTCCATGTTTGGGATCAAGCCGGCCGCGCTCTATAACGCCATGATCGCGCCGTTGGGTCATTGTTCGCTCAAAGGTGTCCTCTGGTACCAGGGAGAGAGTAATTCCGCGCACCCTGAAACGTACCCGCGACTGTTTTCCATGCTGGCAGCCGAATGGCGCAAACAGTTCGGGGACCCAGCACTGCCCTTCTTCGTAGTGCAGTTGCCCGAGTACGTGAGGTTGTGGGAAGGCTTTTATTGGCCTTGGGAACGCGAAGCTCAGGCCGAAGCCGTCCGTGCTGTGCCGCACAGCGCCCTTGTGCTCGCCATTAATACGACTGACGGCTTCGATCTGCACCCGAAGCAAAAGCTGGAACTTGGGCGGCGCATCGCCTTGCGGGTGCGGCATGATGTGTATCTCGATGACATTGTGGCCTGCGGCCCGGTCTTTCAAGACGCCAAGGTCGAGGGTTCGGTGATTCGTGTAAGGTTTGACACGGGTGGCGACGGCTTGGCCAGCAGTTCCCCTGGCGGCGTTCAAGGTTTTGCGCTGGCCGGGGATGACGGCGCATACCACTTTGCCAGCACCCGGATTGAGGGCGACTCGGTGCTGGTCCAGTGCGCCGAAGTACCTGTCCCGCAGACCGTCCGCTACGCCTGGGCGGCGGTGCCAACCGCTACCTTGGTCAATAAGTCCGGCCTGCCCGCTGCGCCTTTCCGCACGGATCGTTTCCCCTGCGCCAACGTCGAACTGCAGAAGGAACCCGTCACCCGCCGGGTCTCGACTTCCGCCTACAACGTTCTCATCAATGGCGACGGGGCGGTTACGAGCCTGATTGTCGGAGACGCGCAGTTTATTTCCAACCAACCAGGCATGGCAGGTGGCAGCAGCATCCCCAGTTTCTGGGGCCCCAGGTCGTTGTCGAATATCCGCGACCTCGGTCCCAGGCTGCTTTCTTGCAGCGACGACCAGGTCACGCTGCGGATGGCTTTTGAGGAGAAAGCGATGGAATGGGGCATCACCAATCGAGGCAAGGATGCAATCCAATTTCAGCTCGCACTCTCACCCGGAGTCAGCGTGGCCGACTCGAACCCGAAAGGCCGGGTCATCCTCAAGCAAGGGAATGCGGTGCTCGCCGTCGAAGGCGTTGACTCGGTCACCAACTCTGCGAAGGGGGAAATGCTGGTCATGCAGATCGGCGGCGCGACCGCCCGGTCCTTGAGGTTGCAGCCCAGCCTGGCCGACCTGCCGTCTGGCGAGAAGCGCTGAAAATGACGACTCCACCGATGGTTAACACCGGGCCGTCCGACTTGGCCATCCGCGAGCCGGCCCAAGCCGAACTCGAGCGCGTCCTTTACCTGTTCCATAGGACCCCCCTTTGTGCGGAGGCCCGGCTGCTGGCTGCAGTCCGGAGCCGGCCGATTGAGCGCTTCGTGGCGGCGGCGGCCTGGTGGCCCGAGGGACCGATTGCACGCTTTCAGCTTGCCTGCCAGCCAGGCGTAACTCGAACCGCGGTGGTGGGCTTGCTGCTCGAAAGGCTGGCGGAATGTGCGCGCCGGGCGGGTATGGAGGCCCTCCACTACGCGGATTTGCTCCCCGCTGACCACGAATGGGCCGAAGTGCTGCGTGCGCAGGGGTTTGAGCGATTGCGCTCCGAACGCTTTTTTGAGGTTGCCGTGCCCAATCTGTGGTCGCGCATCACCCAATTATATCAAAAGCATGAACGGGAGATTCCCGCCGGCTGGCGCACGGACCCGATTCGTCTGCATCCGCCGGAGGCGATCCTCGATTTGATCGCACCGCATCGGCTGCTGCCGCCACCTGAGGTGCTCCGGGCCTGGCAGCCCAATACGACCTCGGGTTTTGATCTCGACCTATCCTGCATCCTGTTCGACCGGGAGCGCGCTTTTGGCACCCTGCTGCTGCGGCATATAGGCGATTTGCTCTACGTGGACGTGCAGGTCGTGCAAGAATCCAATCCGCGCCTGCGCTCGTTAGGCGACATCTGCCTGATTTACCATGACGCAGTGCGCGTTGCGCCGGATGGACCGATTCGCCGCGTTCAGTTCCGCAGCGGCGAGACCGAGCATCGCCAAACCGCGAACCTCGCCTTGCGGTCAGGCGGGCGGGAAATGCCGCCGCGTCACGTCTTTGCCAGAAAACTGTGACCCAGCGCCGCATTGAAGATTTCTGCAATTGGTCCTGGCTCACGCCAGACCTCGAGCCCCTGGCCTCAGGCCGCCTATCGGCTCACTATCGGATCTCTACCGTATAGCTGGCGAACAGCTATCCAGTACCTAGTGGGTACCTAGTGAGTACCTAATGATTACCTATTGGTTACCTATCCAACACCTAGTGAACATGCGGTGAATGCGTGAAAATCACGCATGCGGCGAAGCGTGGTATCAAGATCCACCCCCGGCATAGATAGTCAGGGATACACCTGCACCCGGTAGAACAGGGTGCCGACTGGAGTCACGGTGAACGAAGGGGGCGCCGCGCCAACTACCAGCGCCCAGGGGCCGTTGGGAGCCGGCGCCTGCAACAGCGTGCCGCGCGGCCAGCTCAGCACCAGGTCGGCGCCTGAGCGCTGGCAGCTCAGCGTCACCGGACCGCCCAGCAGCGCGACCGCATAGAGCGCCCTCACTTGTGCGGGCGACAGGGCGTAATTGAATACCGCCACCTCATCAATCTTGCCGTTGAAGACCCGGCTCGGGCCGCTCAAGGTGTCAGCCCCGATAGCCGTCGGCCCATCCCATAGCTCGACATCGTGCGCGATCGCATTGGTGGAGGACTTGAGAATTCCGTTGGTGCCCACGTAGAGAACGGCCTGAGTGGGCGCAATGGTCAGCACCACAAACGACCACTGGCCAGGAGAGGTAAGCAGGTGGCTGGGCCAGTTGTAGGTGTTCGCATTGGTCTGGTTCCAGGTGTAACCGATTTCGTCCGGGGGTATGCGCGTCCCACCCAGGTAGCCCAGCCCGACCGCGTAAGTGCTGCCGCGAGAGAAGACCACTCCTGCGGCGTTGGTCACGTGCCCGAAAGGATAAAGCCAGGCGACGATGCTGACGGCGTTCGTGTTCAGATTCAGCGCTGGTGCGGTGACGTATCCGCCCCCGCCGGCCGGCGCCGTGGTGTTCATCGCCACGCCGGTGTTGTTCGTTTCAAAGCCGTAGAATGGCGGATTCGGCACGCCGGCGAGGCCATTAGTCAAGTTGGTCCCGTAGGTCGCGTCGAGCCGGTTGTAGTATTCATAGGCCAGGTCGCTGCCTTTCGTTTCATTGAAACGCCAATAGTAGCGCGGCGCATACTCCATCACCTGAGTCTCGTACTGCGTGATTGTGTACGGCGCCACCGAGATGTTGATGCTGGCCGAGGTTGTCCTGCTTTCTGCCGTGTCGTAGGCCTCGGCGTAGAGCGTGTGGCTGCCGGCCCCGACGCCTCGCAGCATGCAGTTGAGTGGCGCCGTCCCGGTCGAAGCCGCCAACGCCCCGTCCAGGAACACGTTTACCAGCACGATGGCATCGTTCGCATCCGCATCACTGGCGCTCACGCTCACCGCCAAGTCGGCCGGCCCCGCAAAGCTCTGCCCATCGGCAGGCGATGTGATCGCGCAGAGACTCGGCGCGTGATTCACATGCGTCGGCCCGAGTTGCACCCAGCGCGGAACCGGCACATACAGGCTGTTATTATTGAGCACGTTGGTCATGGTGCCTGAAGTGGTGTCAGTCGAATTACCGCAATAGGTCAACAGCGCCTGCCCGGTGACTGGCGAATAGAACTCCAGATGTTCCTTGGCCGCATAATAGAACACCGGCCACGCCATGTAGCCGGGCTCGCTGGCCAGCGTCACCAGCGAGGTGGCGCCGCTCTTGTTCGGCCACCCGCTCGTCAGCGAACTCGACGTTCGCACCCAGATCTTCGAGGACGGGAACCCGTCGTCGCATTGAACGTTCACATACTTGCCCAGGTCCGGGTGATAGCGAATGGAAAGGTCGGGCGACCCGTTGGTCATGATCAGCCTGGCGTCGGGAAGGTCCGGCCCTGAGGCATTACTCCAGACGTTGTTGGTCGTGTAGTATTGCAAGTTGGCGCCCGGGTTCTCCAACCCAGTAAGCGGGAGGCGCATCAAAAGATAGCTGCGATAATGCCACCCGGTCACGATCTGGTCCTTGATGCCCCAAAGATACGCATAGCCCGCCCCAATATCGAGATAGGGCGAAATCCCCGGCATGATGTTCGTGCTGACGAGCAAGCCCGTTTTCAGCGTCAGCGGCCAGTTGAGCGGATTGGGCTCGCTGTCCACGTTGTCCATCACCGCCATGTCAACGGCGAACCCCTGAAAGCCGCTCAACGCCCCGCCCGGATCGGTGGTATGCCGGTTTCGGTCGAGAAACACATAGACCTTCCCGTTGTATTTGAAGCCGTCCACCACCCAGTACCACCAATTGCCATTGGCGTCGGAACCCGGACTGGGGAAGACAGACGCCATCGCGCCCTGGTCGCGGCCCCGAACATAGTAATCAATATTGGTCGAGTATCCGTTCCAGGTCGTGACCGCCAATGAGTTATTCACCATCCCGGCCCCGTGGCGGTTCGTGCCCATGTCCTGCCGGACATAGGTATCGCTGAAGAGCCAGAGAACTCGATGCCGCCCATCCAAGGGGATCGAGGCTGCCGTATCTCCCCCCAGCCAGCCTGCCTTCAGTGGAAACTGCGGTGTGAAAGCGCCGGCCTGGCTGGCCGCCAGCAGACCGAGCAGCCAAACCGCCCGCACCAGCGTCCAAAACCGTCCGACCCGCAAACCTGACGCTTTATACGAATGGCCATACACCAAGGTCAGATTAGCAATTACCTCGGCAGGTTGCAAGCTAGCGCCCTGGTTGCGCACGGCAGCATGTCAACGGCCCGGCCAAGGTGTTTGACGCCGCGAGCCTGTTTGTTTATACATTAGGGCATGTTGAAGTTGGATCATCAGAGTTCCATCCCGCTCCGAGCCCAAGTTGAGCAACTCCTGCGCGAACTGGTCCGCCGGCCCGAATACCAAAGAGGCGCACTTTTGCCGGATGAGGTCAAGCTGGCCACGCAGCTCGGTATCAGCCGCGGCACGGTCCGTTCCGGCATCAGCAAGCTGGTGTTCGAGGGCGTTCTTGAGCGCAAGGCGGGCGTCGGCACGCGCGTCTGCCCGGGCCACGTCGAATCCGGCATTCGCGCCTGGCGCAGCTTCACGCGCGAGATGGCCGCCAAAGGCATTAAGGTGCAGAATTTCCGGCTCGACTACCATATGGTCCCCGCGAACGCCGAGGCCGCCCAGGCGCTCCAACTGAATTCCGCCAATAAGGTATGGCGCCTGGACCGCGTACGCGGCTGGAACGGCAAACCCGTCCTGCAAAGCACCTCCTGGTTCCACCCCCGGCTCGGCCTCAAGGGTGACGAGGACTTTGCTGCGCCTCTCTACGAGACACTTGAAAAGACAACCGGTGTGCGCCCCCACCACGCTCGCGAGGAGTTCCTGGGCACGATCGCCAACACCCACACCGCACATCTGCTTCACGTCGCGGAAGGCACACCCCTGCTGCTGCGCCGACACACGGTCTTCGACCCGGGTAACCGGGCTTTTGAATTCGCCGAGGTCTGCTATGTCAGCGCGCGGTTCACGCTCACCATGGACATGCGCCGGGGAGCGGAATGATTTGGAAGACCGAAGACCGAAGGCCGACAACCGAAGCCCGAAGGCTGGAACTGAGACCACGACTCCAGGCTTCCCCGACCCCAAAGGCGATCGCATCATTCAAGAAACGCACTTTCAAAGGCATCTGCCGGCCTAACAGGTCCTGGAATATCCGTAAAAGTGCTCTCCGCCAAAGCCAGACGTGTCTCTGCGTACGTACTGCGCCATTCCTCTGCGATGGACTTGCTGTCGTCGTTCCGGCGCACCCTGTGTTCACGAGGCACGATTATGTGGCCACTTTATGCCACTTGTTCCCTGCAGCGAGCCGAATAGCATCTGTTCTCATGAAGCGGAACTGCATTTCTGGGCTGGTGGTTTGTGTCGCAACCGCCGGCTGCCTGCTTGGCTCGCTGGCGGGCACCCTCCGGGCGGCTTCGGATGCCCCCGCCCGCCCGCCCGCGGTGCCGCTGGTCACCTTCGACCCGTACTTGAGCATCTGGTCAGGAGCCGATCGCCTCACCGATGATTCCACGCGCCATTGGACTCGTCGCGAGCATTCACTGGTCAGTCTGCTGCGAGTGGATGGGAAAGTCTTTCGGCTGATGGGCAAGGACCCGGCTGAAACGCCAGCTTTCCCGCAGAAGAGCGTGCAAGTGTTGCCGACGCGCACGATCTACGAGTTTGATGACGGCCAAATCCATTGCACCTTGACCTTTTTGCGGCCCGCGCTGCCGCACGATCTGGACGCGCTGGCGCTGCCGCTGACCTATCTCAACTGGCAGGTGCGTTCGGTGGATGGCAAGCAGCACACCGTTGCCATCTACGACAGCACCAGCTCTCAACTAACAATTAATAACCCGACAGAAAAAGTCGAGTGGGCTCGCGGCGCGGCGGGCGGCTTGCTCACCCTCCGCATCGGCACGGTCGAGCAGCCTGTTCTGGGTTCTTCTGGAGACGACCACCGGCTTAACTGGGGTTACGCTTATGCTGCGGCCTTGAGCAAGGAAACGTTGGCCGCTATCGGCCCGCACCGTGCGCTGGTCAATTCCTTTGTGAGCGCGGGTCGATTGCCGGCGCAGGACGACCCGCAGATGCCGCGCGCCGTGAACGAAGCCCAACCGGTCATGGCCTTCGTCTTCGATCTGGATGCGGTAGGCGCCGATCCGGTAAGCCGGCAGGTCATCGTCGCCTACGACGAGGTCTTCGCGATCAACTATTTTGGGCAGAAGCTGGCGCCGTACTGGCGGCGCAATGGGGCGACAGCCGCCCAAATGCTGGAACGGGCGGCCAAGGATTATCCGCGCCTGGCCACGCGCTGCGCGGAGTTCGACGCGGAGTTGCTGGCCGATGCCCGAAAGGCGGGCGGCGAGCACTACGCTTACCTGTGCGCCCTGGCCTACCGTCAGTGCCTGGCGGCTTGCGGGTTTGCGGCGGACCGGAATGGGCAGCCATTGTTCTTCACCAAAGAGAATACGAGCAACGGGGACATCGCTACCGTCGATGTCATCTTCCCCATGGCGCCGCAGCTCATCCTGCTCAGCCCCACACTGGCGAAGGCCTCCATCGTTCCCATCCTCAGTTACGCGGCTTCCCCGCGCTGGAGGTTTCCCAATGCTCCGCACGACCTGGGCACTTATCCCATTGCGTGCGGGACGGATGATGGCGGCGAGGGCATGCCGGTCGAAGAGAGCGGGAACATGCTGCTGCTGTGCGACGCCATCGCCCAGGCGGAGGGCAACGCGCAATTCGTTTCCCCCTGGTGGGACAAGCTTACCCAGTGGGCGCAATACCTCGAACAATACGGCCTGGACCCGGAGAACCAGCTTTGCACTGATGACTTCATGGGGCACCTGGCGCACAACGCTAATCTTTCCATCAAGGCCATTCTCGGCCTGGCCGCGTATGGCGACTTGTGCGCCCAGCGCGGAGACGAGGCTGGTGCGACCCGATACCAGCAATTGGCCAGAGCGGACGCCGCCCATTGGTTGAAAGTGGCCGCCGAAGGCCAACACTACCGGCTCGCCTTCGACCAGACCAACACCTGGAGCCAGAAATACAACCTCGTCTGGGATCGTATTCTGGGCCTCAACATCTTCCCACCCGAAGTGGCGCAAAAGGAGATCGCCCATTACAAGTCGGTGCTCCAGCCTTACGGGTTGCCGCTGGATTCCCGCACCAAGCTCACGAAGACCGATTGGACGCTGTGGAGCGCTACCCTGGCCGAAAACCAAGCTGACTTTGAGGCCTTGATCATGCCCGCTTGCGATTACCTCAACGCCACGACGGCGCGCGACCCGTTAGCGGATTCCTACGAGACGGACAAACCCAGCAGCGGCGGCATGCACGCCCGGCCGGTCGTGGGCGGCATCTTCATTAAGATGCTCGCCGACCGCCCGATGTGGAAGAAATGGGCGAGCCGCGACCGGGAGAAATCCGCGAATTGGGCGCCCCTGCCCAAACCGCCGAAGATTACCGAGGTGGTGGCGACGTCGCGTCAGGCGCCGATCACTTGGAGCTACACCACCGCGCTTCCCGGCAAGGGTTGGACCGAAGCCAATTTTGATTGCAGTCAATGGAAGCAAGGTCCTGCCGGTTTCGGCACGGAAGGGACACCGGGCGCGGTGGTGCGAACAACCTGGACTTCATCGGACATCTGGCTCCGTCGGAACCTCACCATGCCCGTCGGCAGTTTCCCCAATCTGCAGTTCTATGCCTACCACGATGAGGACGTCCAGATATACATCGACGGCGTGTTGGCGGCTACGGAGACCGGGTTTACCACAGGTTATGTCCCGCTCGAAATCAGGCCGCTCGCCCGGGCTTTGCTCAAGCCAGGGGCTCAAGTCACCCTGGCCGTCCACTGCCACCAGACTGCCGGCGGCCAGAACGTGGATGTGGGTTTGGCCAACGTAGTGGAAGCGGCGCAATGATCAGCCGGCAGGGCGCTGAGGATGCCCCGTGCCGTAAGCCAAGGCTAGGGCTGGCTCCCGGCTGGAATCACCAGGCCCACATCAATGTACTGCCCTCCGCTGGTCTGGTGACAATGGACGGCCAGGGTATTCATCCCGGGCTTGAGGGCGGCGATGGCTTTTGGCAGGAGATCGCCTCGCTCATAAAAGGTGATGAAGCCCGGGAGCTTAGCCGCCAGCACCCCATTGAGATAGACTTCCGCGTCTTCGTCGTGATGAACCTCGAGTTTCAGGCCGCGCAGGTCCTCGTTTCCGAGCCTGAACTCCCGCCGCAGCCAAATGTCTGCGGAATCCCAAATGGTTTCCACCAAAGCGCCCGGCGTGCCCGTCGTGCCAAACCCCGCAGAGCCCTTCTGCCATTTTGAGTCGTCGTAGCTGGGAGTGAACCAGTTCGTGCCGGGGGTCTCGAACGTGTATTTCCAGGCCGCCGGCCCAAGCCTGGCATCGATGACCACCACTTGGCTGAGCGCCCCTGGATGAAGGGCGCTGTTGGCCCGGACCAACTCGCCTGGGTCCAGTTTGGCCACCTTCCGATCGTAGGTCATAAGTCCATTGCACTCGGTCTCCACATCGGTGATTTGCGTATAGACCGCCGCGCTTAAACCGCGGACCTCTTGCAAAGTGCTTACCTGCCCCAGCAAATCAAAGTACATGGTGGCCAAGCTTGGGCCATCGGGCATCATCGGGTAGCCCAAATAACGCGTAGCCGACCACGAATGGCCTTCCACGATCAGTTGGGAACCGCCAAACTCGCCCAGGACGGCCGCGCGCCGCTGCTCGAGGTCCGGAGCGGCGGGTCCGGGGTACTTATGCACGTCGGCGACGTCGCCCGCTCGCAGATCCGTCCAGCCGCTCGCGTTGTCCACCAGGCGTGACGGATCCAATGCCTTGAGCCGCTGGGCCAACCGCTGCGTGTCATATTGGCCCCAACCTTCGTTGAATAGCACCCAGAGGATAATGGAGGGATGATTGTGCAGATCCTTGACCATGTGGAGCAGCTCGGCTTCGAACTCGCGCTGCCCGGCCGGGGTCGCATTGTTGCCGCTGGGCATGTCCTGCCAGACCAGCAGCCCGAGTTTATCGCACCAATAATACCATTGCTCCGGCTCGATCTTGACGTGCTTGCGCGCAAGGTTAAACCCAGCGCTCTTCAGGAACCGGATGTCGGATTGCAGCGCCTCGTCGGTCGGCGCGGTATAGATGCCATCCGGCCAAAAGCCCTGGTCGAGCACGCCGATCTGGAAGAGCGGTTCGCCGTTCAGGGCAATGCGGGTAAAGCCTTTCTTGTCCTGCACCAGGCTGATCTTCCGCAGGCCGAAATAACTCGAAACGCGGTCCACCTCGCGGCCGCCTTGTTTCAGTCTCACTTGCAGGTCGTAGAGAAAAGGCGCATCGGGTGACCACAATCTCGGCTTGGCGACCAGCAGGAGCAACTCCGTGTTGGGCGGGCCGCTGACTTCGCCGACGGGCTCGTCCCCGGCCTGGGCGACCGCTTCCACTTGGATGTCCTCGGCCAGAGTGTTGACTGAGACCTGCAGCCGTAGCCCCTTGGCATCCACGTCCGGCGTCATTCTCAACTCATCGATGCACACCGGGGCAACGGGCTCCAGCCAGATGGTTTGCCAGATACCGGAACAGGACGAATAGAATATGCCCTCCGGCCGGCGCGACTGTTTGCCCCGCGGCTGGTCCCCTTCAGTTGAATCGGTGACGCGGACCACAATCTCCTCCTCCCGGTCCCAGCGCAGAAGGTCGGTGATGTCGAACCCAAATCGTTCGTACCCACCACGGTGTTGGCCCGCTTCGCGGCCGTTGACCATGACGCGGCACTGCCAATCCACCGCGGCGAATTGCAGCCGCACGTGCCGGCCCTTCCAACCGGACGGAATCCGCGTCGTCCGCCGGTACCAAAGCGTGCTTTGGTCGTCCAGCGGCTTGGCCACGCCGGACAAGGCTGACTCGATCGGGAACGGCACCAGGATTTGGCCGTCATAAGCGCCAGGGCGCTCGGCGTCCTGCGGCCTGACGGCATATTCCCACAAGCCATTGAGATTCAGCCATTCGGAACGGACCATTTGTGGGCGCGGGTATTCCGGGTGGGCGTTCTCCGGGCTGACTTGCGCCGCCCAGCGCGTCATCAGCGCTGCTTTTGCCGGGTGCCAGGTTGGCGCTGGCTCCGCGGCGGGCAGGATCGCAGGGGACAGGAGGAGAATTGGCGCTAGGCAAGACAGGAGCAGCGCCGAAATCCGAGGGCCGAGATCCGAAGGCCGAAAGAAGGTCGAAACCCGAAGCCCGAGCCGACGGCGCGTTAACCAGCCGAGCGCTTCCGCCAGGCCGAAATGAGTTGCCGCTGATCGCGGGTTTTCGGATTTCGGGCTTCGGCCTTCTTTCGGTCTTCGGATCTCGGCCCTCGGATTTCGTTCAGCCCAGCTCATTGCGAAAGGTATTTGGCCACCGCCTCGGTGCGGGATTGGACGTGAAGCTTCTCGTAGATCCGGCGGATATAATTGCGCACGGTATGGATGCTCACGCCGAGGCGGTCGGCGATTTGTTTGTAGGCCAAGCCTTGCGCCAGACCGTTGAGCACCTCTTGCTCGCGGGGGGAGAGTTCGGCCGATTCCGGGCCCGGGTGGGCCGCCTTCTGAAACGACTGAACCACCTTCCGGGCGATGGAGGTGGACATGGGCGCGCCGCCGGCCACGACCTCGCGGATGGCGTCCAACAGTTGGGTGGGTGGGAGGCGTTTNNTCGGGCGCGGCGGGAGGCAGGCCGGCCAGAGCCTCCTCGGCCGTGGCATAAGCCTTCAGACAGCAGAAACCAGGGGAAGTGTTCAGGTAACCTCCAATATTCTCGCGCAGGTCGGCCGAGTCATCCACGATGGCGATGGTAATCGGCTTGCTCATTGCACTGCCAGTTTCGGCGAATCGAGCGACAGACTCAAGCTCACGGTCGTGCCTTGACCGACGCGGCTCTGGATGGTGCATTCGCCGCCCATATCGCGGAGCCGTTGGCCCATGTTGACCAGGCCGTCGCCTTCCAGACGCGCGCCAGCCGGGCGCGCCTGGTCGGGGGGGTCTCGAAACCGCGTCCGTTGTCGCTCACGCTGATGTCCAGCCGCCCCGCCTGGACCCGAAACTCGACCCGCACCTGCGAGGCGCCGGAATGTTTCAGCACATTGTTTAAAGCCTCTTCGAACGCCAGAAAGAGATTATGCCGCATCTCCGCCGGCATCGTCAGGTGCGGCAGTTCATCCTGCAGACTCACTTCGCATTCGACCGGGGTGTTATGAAAGTATTCGCCCGCATACTCGCTGAGGTAGCCGCCGAGTTCTTCCAGAGTGTCGTTGCGCGGGTTGACCACCCATACAATTTCATCCAGGGCCTGGAGCAGTTCGCGCGACGTGCCGGCGATGGCATCGATTCTGTGAGCCAGGGCGTCGGGTTCATTGAGCTCGCCCTTGGCCCGTTCGCTGAGAAAGGAAATCTTGGTGAGTTTGGAGCCAATCTCNNGCCAGGCGCCTGCGGAGCCGGCGGTGTGACACCACGCGCACGGCGCCGGCTACCCCGCCGGCGGCACCCAGCCCGTATAGCACCAGCGCCCAGGGCGCCCGCCAAAGTGGCGTCGGGATAATGAACGCCAGGCTGGCGCCGGTCTCGTTCCACACCCCCCCGGCGTTGCAGGCGGTGACGTGGAACTGGTAGCTGCCGCTGGGCAACCGCCCGTACTTCACGCGCCGCTCCGGTCCTGTCTCGCTCCAGTCCACGTCCAGGTGCTCCAACTTGTGGCGGAATCGCATCTTCTCCGGCGCCTCGAAGCTCAGCGCGGTAAACTGAAACTCCAGCGCGTGGAGACCCGCCGGAAGCCTCAGTGCTCGCGTTTCCTGGACGGGGCCGGCCTGCTGCACGGGCGGAAGATCCAAAGCCCGGTTATCAACCAGCACCGCCTCGACGTGAACCCGGGGGGGCGGCTTTTCCGCTTCCCAGCCACGGGGATCAATTCCACCAGGCCGCTGCTGGTCGCAAACCAGAGGCGCCCCTCGGGAGAGCGCAGCGCGCGAGGCCAGCCGACGTTCGGCGCTCGATTTGGGCCGGCTTCGGTCTCGAACAGCAGCCTGGCCTTGAGTGGCGCCCCCCCTGGCCAGCGCCTGCGCCACAGAAGTCCGGGTGACCCGGCAAAGGCCTTGGCCCGTGACCAGCCAAAGGTTGCCGTCCGCATCTGCCACCACCCCGGAGATCACATCGTCCGGCAGCCCGTCCCGGCTGCCCCACGCCCAACAGCCTTTCGCCGTCACGCATCCCAACCCACCCCCTGCGCTGCCAACCCATAAGCTCCGGTCCGCGCCTTCGCGAAGACTGAGAATAGGTTTGCCGCTCAACTGCGGTGACAGGCGAACGCTCGTAATATGACCGAGCTGCGGCTCGAAACGGAGCAGAACGCCGCTCCCGGTCCCAATCCAGAGGCCGCCCTCGTGCGCCGCCAGTAGCGCGGTGATTGGCGTTCCCGGCAGACCGTCGCTCCTGCCAAAACACGCTGGCGCATTCTCCGCAAACCGGTGGAGCGCTCCCGATTGGGTGCCCGCCCAGAGGTTCCCTCCTGAATCGGCGCATACCGCGAGCACGCAATCGTCGGACAAGCCGTTGATGGTGGTCCACACGGCGGTCCGACCACCTTTCAGCCGGTAGAGCCCTGTCCCGAGCGTCCCCACCCAGAGGCTCCCGTCCGGTCCAGCGCCCAATGACGTGGCCAGGTCTTGGCCCAGAAAGCTGGTTCCATCCGCAAGGCTCTCGAAACGCTCTCCCATGGCGGCGTACACCCCCCCCGACTCCATCCCCACGCAGAGGCGCCCGCCGGCGTCCAGCGTCACGCAGGTGGCGGCCCCGGCGGGCAGGCCTTGGTTGCCTTTCAGCACCACAAAGCTCTGCGGGCGCAATTGCGTCAAGCCGCCGCCCGAGATTCCCAACCAAAGGTTTCCCTCATGGTCCTCGCAAATGGCGCGCACGTCATTGGGCCAGCGCCCTTCATTGAGGATCACCGGCTGAAAATCAACGCCATCGAAGCAGAACACTCCGCGTCCGCTGGCTCCGATCCATAGCCGTCCCCCGCGGCCCTCGCACAAGCTCCAAATCCGCATCGAGGCTGACTTCTCTCCGGGGAAGTAATTGATGCGCTTGCCTTCCGCCAGGTTGACCAGGTAGGTGGCGCAGAACGCCCAAAGATTGCTGTGCGTGTCTTCGTACGCTCCCAGGAATTCCGGGTCTTGCTCCGGGGTCGAGTTCGGGAACTGAAATGGGACAAGGCGGTCCTGCACCAACCGGCACATCCCCCCGCGCGTCGTGATCCAAACCGTCCCCGAGCGCGCCGCATGGACGCTGGAAACCATCTCGTCGGGCAGTCCGTCACGAGAGGTAAAGGTGCTGAATCGGCTGCCGTCCCACCGGCTGACCCCGTGGTGGGTGCCGATCCACAAACGGCCTTCCGCATCCTTCGTCAGGCTGGTCACATTGTCATCGATCAGACCGTCGGCCTTGCCATAATGCTTCGCCAGCACGGCCGCGCCTGCTCCGGGAAACCGGCAGAAAAGGCCCTGGTCCTGGGACCCAATCCATAAACGGCCCCTCGCGTCCTCGCACAATGCGGTGACCGCAAGGGGTTGCTTGGCGTGCTGGGCGCGCAGGGGAATCTCGGTGAATTTGACGCCGTCGAACCGAACCAACCCGGTCCCGGTCCCGATCCAGAGATAGCCATCGCTGGTTTGCACCAAGGTCGTCACCGAATCATCCGGCAGACCATCAGCCCTATTCCAGGTGCGGACAACGAAATCCCGCAGCATCCCGCCGAGTTCGCCGGCTCGGCTCCCGGCGGCCAGGAAGACCAGTGAGGCACAGACCAGACTGCAGGTAGTTAAACGCGGAATCTTCAAGCGCTACGACAACCCCAAAGGGGCGGAGCCTGAGACATTTGGTATCGGGAAAAGGTCATGAATGCACCCCCGCCTGCTGCCGTTTCGAGGCATTCTGAGCCGAACCTTTTCATACCTCAGCAGCATGAAGGAGTCCTCGCGCAGAAGCAACCAAATGAGTCGGGGAAAACGTGTGGCCACTTTATGCCACATGACAGTCGCAGAGCGGCGGGTTTAGAGTGGCCTGATGTTTCGCAATCCAACACGCAATGCTTCGCGACGCGCGGCAGCAGTCACCCTGTCGGTTGACTGTAATTGCATGAACCCATCCCCAAACGAACCAGGCTGCAAATGAAGACTTCGATCATATCCAAACTCGGACACATTTCTGAAATCGGTGCGCTGGCTCTGGCCGCGCTGGCCCTCTGGCCGGTCGCGATGCGAGCTGCCGACATACGCTGGCAGGGTCCAACCGCCAGCTATACCAACACGGCGGACTGGATCGGCGGGGTGCTTCCCGGTTCCCGCGATAACGCCATCAACGACAACGGCACCGGCAATGCGGTGCAGATCAATGTGGGCGATCCCGACTGGACGGTGGGTCAAATCCGGGCTGGCAATAGCGCCGGGAACGGTGCGTTCGTGCAGAACGGTCAAACGGTGACCCCGTTGGGAACCAATTACAATGGTCCGGTTATTTCTGAATTCTTCACTCCTTTCCGTCTGGGAATCGTGGCCGCCGACGCGGGTGTCTATACTTTGAATGGCGGCACTCTCAATTACGGCACTGGCCCGTTTGATGTCGGGGAAGTCGGCACCGGCACCCTGAACATCAACGGCGGCACCATCACCGGCAGCGGTGTTTTCTACGTTAATTCCGGCGGCATCGCCGTTCCCAATCCCGCCGTGATCACGGCGACCGCAGGCCATGGCCCCTATCTGGGTGATTATACTTACTTTGAACAGGGATATTACACTCCCGACGCGTCAAAGGGCATCCCGGCGGCCGGTTCGACGGTTAACAATGGCGCACTGGATCACTCCTATACGTTGGCTCCGAGTTACACCGCCCCCAACGCGGTAGTTCTTGATGCCGCTGTGAACAGTGCCACGATCACCCTGGCAACACCCACGGTATGTTCGGGCTTGTCCTTCTTGTGCAGTGCGGGCAATGGGCCGGCGACCAACAATTATACGGTGCATTACGCCTCCGGCGCGGACGATACGGGAACGCTTATAGTTGAGGACTGGTTTTTCCCTCAAGCCCCCCAGGCCGAGAAGGAGGTCTTGGACGGTAACGGTCGGGTGGATGGACTTGGGCTTAACTTCCAGATTACGACCCCTGTATCCGGTTATGCCGGCAATCCCCCTTATTTATGGTCGTTGGATAGTGCTTCCTTGGTCAATACCGATAAGGTTGTAAGCATTCATCTGACATTCGTCGGCGGTGGTGGTCAGTATTCTACGGCCACCTTTATGGGGGTGAGCGGCCAGGCCACGGTTGATGGTCCCTTCACTCCATTAGCGATTAGTGGTTACAATGCGGACGTGGTTGTGGAGGCGGGGGCGCCAAGTCCACACGTCGCCGCTTCGGTCATGGACACCGTCAACCAGACCGGTGGCACGAATACCATCCTCCAGTTATGGGTTGCCCAAGGTCGAAATGCTCACGCCACCTATAACCTTCATGGCGGCGAGATCAATTCAACCGATTGGAATGTCATCGGCCGGGCCGGTGGCTACGGAATCATGAATATCGATGGTGGCACTTTCACCCACACCAGTGGCGGCCAGCCCGCCTTCATTATTGGTAGCGGCGCAGGCGACAACAGCGGCCTTGGCAGCATCGGAGTTCTGAACCAGACCGCCGGCACCATCAACTGCAACAGCGAGTATTGGCTGGGCGAAAACACCTCTTGCGCGGGCTCCAATACCATCAGTGGCACCGCCGTGGTGAACATAAATAGTTGGCTTTCCATTGGCCGCGGCGGGTTGGGTGTCATCAACATGTCCGGCGGCACGCTCAACAAGAACAACAATGGTGCTTTTATCGTCGGCGATGGCGGCGATGCCAATTTCAATCTGAGCGGCGGCGCGATCTCCAACGACGGTGAGTTGTGGGTTGGCAACAGTGGCGGTGGCCACTTCGCCACGATCAACATGAGCGGCGGGTCGTTGGTCGCGAATAATTGGTTCCAAGTCGGCCGTGGCGCAGCAACGGCCCTGCTCAACTTCTCCGGCGGCACGATTCACAAAACCAGCGTGGCCGGCAACTTCATCATCGGCGATAACAACCCTGGCCATGTGATTCAGACTGGCGGCATTTTCAACGATGACGCTCAGTACTGGATTGGCAATAATAACAGCGGCGAATTGGATTTTACCAATGGCGTATTGAACGTGGGCGATCAGCTCTGGATTGGCCAAGGAGCACCAGCCGTCGGTTTATTTAATTTGGACAGTGGCACGGTTACGGTCCAGAGCTGGATTTCGATTGGACGCAATGGGGGCAACGGAACACTGAACCTGACCGGTGGTTCCTTCACCAAGGGTAATAGCGGAAATTTTTCAATCGGCGGCGATGGCGGTGCGACGGGCGCGCTGAATCAGTTTGGCGGAACCATCACCAACTTGAGCACTTTCACTTACTTGGGGCAAGGCGGCGGCAACGGCAATTGGACTATGAATGGCGGCACAGCCACCTTGGGGACTCTCCAATTCTGCGAGGGCGGCAACGGGAGTGGCATCTTGACATTCAATGGAGGCGTGATCAGCGCGTCCGAAGTCAACTGCGGCGTGGACGGTGCCAACGGAACATTTTCCTTCAACGGTGGAACGCTTCAAGCCGCGGGCGATAACGGGAATTTCTTCCACGGCCTCGGCACCGCCAACATCCAGGCTGGCGGCGCGGTGATTGACAGCGGCGCGAATGTGATCTCGATTGCCCAGCCGTTGCTCGATGGCGGTGGCGCCGGCGGCTTGACCAAGATTGGCACTGGCACACTGTATCTGAATGGCGCGAACACCTACAGCGGCCCGACGCTGGTGAATGTCGGCACATTGGGTGGGACGGGCATCATCGCAGGTCCCGTCGCCGTGGCTGCCGGCGCGGCGCTTGCTCCGGGTGCTTCAATCGGCACCCTCACAATCAACAACACCCTCACCTTGTCGCCGGGCAGCACTACCTTCGTTGAAGTCAGCCTCGACGGTGGCACGCCGCACAACGATCTAGTTACGGGTCTGACCGGGGTGGCGTACTCCGGCGAATTGGTAGTGAGCAATGTCGGCACTAACGTCCTGGTGGGGGGTACGGTCTTTAAGAGGGTGTTACGAAAGCCAAAG
>PLZQ01000048.1 GCA_003152225.1 Limisphaerales bacterium
CTGGTTGTTGGAGAACATCCGGCCGCCAATGCGCCCGGAAGCCTCATAGACATCGGAGTGCAGACCTTTGTCAGCCAGCGTGAGCGCGCACTTGAGGCCGGAGATGCCCGCCCCCACAATCGCTATTCGCGGCTGGCGCGAACCCACCGGCTTTGCCGATAAGCTGTGGCTTAAGGCCAATCCCGCTGAAGCCAGCGCCGCGTTGCGAATGAATTCGCGGCGCGTTTGCCGGGCAAGCTGCTGGCGCCGGGCTGGCAAGTGATCTTCCATTGCCTTGAGGGGCAGGCCGCATTGCTGCGCGGCCCGCTGGCGGCGCCCCAGGCGGCGAAGGTAATTCATCAATTGAGTTCGAGCCATATGGTTCAGACAGTGCGGAGTTTAGCTTCTTTCAAATCAATAGTTCATATAGGTAATGCGTTGTTTTGAATTCGTCAACTGAGGCGTCCCGAATGTCGCAACGCGAGCCCCCAGTCCACCAGCGACTGGAGTTCTTGTCCCCCGATAGGAACATTGCTGACGGTCGGAAAGAGGCTCACTCTATTCCACGATCTCGGTTTGATTGGTGGTAGGTGTTCCGCGAATCCCGATCCTCGAGTGGCTGGTGGCCATATACGGCAAGCAATAGCAGCACAGGACTATTGCTTGCACAGGATTATTGCTTTGGGATGCCTCCAAGAGTATTGGTTTGTGGTTACTCAAGCAACTCATGAAAATGAATGTAAACTTCACTCGGAGGAGATTCATGGCGGCGGCGGGGATCGGTGCGCTGGCCGGCCCTTCGCTGGTTGGGCTGGCTGAACCCCCGACGCAGGCCGTAAGTCAGGCCCCGCAAATCCTCACTCCAAGAACCGTCAAGCCGGCGGTGATCGCCGCCGCCAACGGCAACCGCTCGAAAGACGCCGAAGGGCGGACGTGTGTGGCCCGGGCCTTCCAGATGATCACCGCCGGGGCGGACGTGCTCGATGCNNGTCGCCAAGGCCGTGATGGAGCAGACCGATCACGTTTTGCTGGTGGGTAAAGGCGCGCAGCAGTTCGCGCGGAACCTTGGCTTCAAGATCGAGAGCGATTTGAACACGGAGAAGTCGCGCATGCTTTGGCTGGAATGGAAACGGCGGACCGACCCGGAGCATTATCTGGACCCCAAAAAGCGAGCGGAGGCGGGGAGACGTGCTGCTCTGGCGATGGCCGCCGAAGGGCTGTTTGAGGCCGACCATTTTTACGGCACGATCAATTGCAACGGCATCAATGCCAAAGGCGAGCTGTGCGGCGTCGTGACAACCAGTGGTCTATCCTTCAAGATCCCCGGGCGCGTCGGCGATTCGCCCATCATTGGCGCGGGCCTTTACGTGGATGGCGACGTCGGCGCTGCCGGCTCGACGGGCCGAGGCGAATCGAATCTCCTTTCGCTCGCATCGTTCCTGATCGTCGAGGGGATGCGCAACGGGATGTCGCCCAAGGACGCGGGCATGACGGCCTTGAAACGGGTGGCGGCGTTCACGGTCGAGAAACGGCTGCTGAACGACAGCGGACGGCCGAACTTCAACGTCAATTATTACATCCTCAATGCGAAGGGGGAGTACGCCGGAGTCGCGCTCTATGCCTCCCGCTACGCGGTTTGCACCGAGTCCGGACCACAGACCCTGGAGGCCGAAGCGCTCTTTTGAACCTGGGCCAGCGCCTAGTCAGCGACCGGAGGAATGAAAGCGCCGAGAACCTTCCTGCTCATGGTTAGCCTCGCCGGGCCTTTGGCCGCGCACGCGGCGGCTCGCGCTGACTGGCTGCTTGATCCTTCGGCTTTCAGGGCGCAGGTCATCAGGAGCGCGGATGGCCGCGAGGTGGTGTTGGACAACGGCCTCGTGCGCCGCGTCATTCGTCTGGCGCCCAATGCAGCCACGGTCTCGTTTGAGAACCTGATGACCGGTGAATCCATCATCCGCGCCGTGCGGCCGGAGCCGTGCGTGGTGCTGGATGGTGTGCTCTACGAAGTCGGCGGCCTGGCCGGCCAACCGGTGCAGAGTTTTCTCAAGCCGGCGTGGATCGAGACGCTGAAGGAGAAGCCCGATGCATGCCAATTTGCCGCATTGAGGACAGGAAAGACGGAGGCCCGGTTTCCCTGGAAGAAGCGCAGCGAGTGGTTGCCCAAGAATTCGCCCTGGCCGCCGCCGGGTATCTCGTTGACACTGGAGTTTCACCCTCCTGCCAGTGCGGGCAGCATCAAGCAGCCGCGCGAGGGGTTGGCAGTGGAGGTGCATTACGAGTTGTATGACGGCCTCCCGCTAGTGTCCAAGTGGATCGTCGTTCGCAACGGCACATCGCAAGCGGTGCGCTTAAACTCATTCGTGAGCGAAATCCTTGCCGCCGTGGAGTTCGAGTCATACGTGGACGACAATCCGCGGTGGGAATTGCCGAGCCTCTATGTGGAGACGGATTACGCCTTCGGCGGCATGGGCAGCAAGGGGGGCAACCGGGGCGTGCACTGGGGTGCCGATCCGGAATACCTCTCGCAGGTCAACTACAACCGGAACACACCCTGCCTGCTGGAGTGTCGCCCCCCGCAGGGGCCGGACCAGGAGATTGCCCCGGGCGNNAGCGCCGCATGTACCGGACGATCGCGCCGTGGGTGACGGAGAACCCGGTGCTAATGCACGTGCGCAGCGCGAGCCCGGACGCGGTAAAACTGGCAATCGACCAATGCGCCGAAGTGGGTTTCGAGATAGTGATCCTTACCTTCGGCAGCGGCTTCAACGTCGAGAGCCGTGACCAGAAGTACCAGGCGC
>PLZQ01000157.1 GCA_003152225.1 Limisphaerales bacterium
TGTCCCCGCGTTTCCCTGATCTCGGAATATCAAGGACTCTCATAACTGAGATGCCGGCGCGTCTTGATCCGGGCCAAGAGGCTTGCCTGGCAATTACGCAAATCTGCAAACGACTGCATGAGGCAACCCATACAGCAACCGGGAGACAAAGTCAAGATTGGATTGCAGGATAATGCAGGGTGGGGCGCATCTTCATACTGCCACCCGGCCGGTGCGCGGACATTCCTGTCCGCAACAAGCTCCGGCCAGTTTCCAAGCCATCCTGCCTAGTGAGCGTTGCTGCGGACAAGAATGTCCGCGCGCCGGTGGCCGCGTCAAGATGCGCCCTGCCAGGCGGCGGCCCAGGGTGATTTCCGGACTGACCCCTTCACAAGGAAGGGAACTTGGGAAGCGTTGGGCGTCACCCGAGAGGTGAGGTGTCCGTTTGCCCAACCGCCTGTCTCTCTTTGAGTTCTCTGCGCTCTCTGCGGTTAAACTGCTCCGTTTGGGTTCACGGGTCGCAGTCGGCTTCGTCTGAGCCGGTTTGCGCTGAAAAGTATCAAAAGTGAGGACCGACACCGGCCCGTTCCCTTATGAAATGTCCGGGTTAAGTGTCTCAAAATCATGCGCAGGCTTCTTGGAAAGTGCCTTCCCGTTACAACTCCGCGCTTGCCGGGAGCGGGTTTTGCGAATTGGTCAGCCATTGGCCCTGCGTTCACGGCACGTTCCCGGGCGGTAGCTGCAAGAGCCTCGCTCATGGTGCCGGCTAGCCTGGCAAGTGCTTGCAGGCAACCGAGTCAAAATGAAGAACCCCACCAATGGGCCGGCCACGCTCACGTGCACCGGCTGTTTCCTGGATTGCGCCAGCACTGGCCGGCAAACCGGCCGAGGAGCGCCAGGCCACGCCGACCGAAGTCTTGCTGCAAGATAAGAGCGGGTCGTCCAAATCTCCGGCCCGAGCTTACTATATGAACAAGCCACTCAGGATACTGATTCTGGAAGACCAGCCGGCCGACGCCGAACTGGTGACATGCGAACTGCGCAAAGCGGGCCTGGAGTTCGTCGCGAAGACCGTCGCGACCGAGAACGAGTTTCTGGCCGAACTGCGGAACTCCGCGCCGGAACTGATCCTGGCCGATTACTCGCTGCCCGGCTACCACGGCTTGTCGGCGCTGGCAGCGGCGCAAAAGCAATGTCCGGAGACACCCTTTATCTTTGTTTCCGGCACATTGGGTGAGGAGAAGGCGATTGAGACCCTGCATCTCGGCGCGACCGACTACGTGTTCAAGCAGCGGCTGGCGCAGCTTGGGCGCGTCGTGCAACGCGCGCTGCGGGAACGAGAGACGATACGGATGGTCCGGCAGGCCGAGCAAAGCGTCCGCGAGTTGAACTTGATGCTGCGGGCTACCGGAGCCATTAACGCGCTGATAGTACGCGAGCGCGATCCTCAACGGCTGCTGGCCGAGGCTTGCCATATTCTCGTCGAGACCCGCGGCTACCGGTTCGCGTGGATCGGCCAGGTGGAACCGGGTTCCAAACGCGTGGTGCCAATGGCCCGTGCCGGGAAGGATGCCGACTACCTCGACGCGGTGACCATCACGTGGGATGAGACTCCGACGGGTCAGGGACCGATCGGCACCGCGATTCGAACCGGCCAGCCAGTGGTCAGCCAGGACATGGCCTCGGAACCGCGATTTGCCCCCTGGAAGGCGGCGGCGATGGCCCGCGGTTTCGCGTCCATGGCCATGATGCCAATGATTCACGGTTCGCGAGTGCTGGGAGCGGTGGCGGTCTATTCTGGGCGCACCGGAGCGTTCCACGAGGAGGAACTTGAGCTGTTGAAGGAGTTAGCGGCCGACCTGGCCCTTGCCTTGCAGAGCATCGAGCATGAGCAGGAGCGCAAACGGGCGGAAGAGCATCTTCGCCAAGTCTCGAATCGGCTATTGCTGGCGACGGAGGCCGCCGGGATTGGAATCTGGGACCTGGACCTCCTCCAGGATAACCTCGTTTGGGACGATGCCATGTACCGGCTTTATGGAACCAGTCCCGAACAATCCACTGGCGCCTATGAGGCGTGGCGAGCGGGGGTTCATCCGAAGGACCAGGCACGAGCGAACGAGGATCTCCAGATGGCCTTGCGGAGCCAGAATGGTTTCCACACGGAGTTCCGCGTGCTCTGGCCGGACAAGTCCGTTCATTACATCAAAGCCAATGGGCTGGTCCAACGGGATGCTTCCGGTCGTGCGGTCCACATGCTGGGCACCAACTGGGACATCACCGAGCGCAAGCTGGCGGAGGAATCCCATATCCGGTTGACGACGGCAATCGAGCAGTCTGCCGAGACGACCATGATCACCGATCTCAATGGCACGATCCTCTACGTCAACCCGGCGTTTGAGAAGGCCAGTGGATACACCCGCGAGGAAGCCCTCGGCCAAAACCCGCGGTTTCTCAAGAGCGGCCAGCATGACGCCGAATTCTACCGTAAGATGTGGGCCGTCCTGGGCCACGGCGAGGTTTGGAGTGGCCGTATCACCAACAAGAAGAAGGACGGCACGCTTTACGATGAAGACGCCAGCATCTCGCCCGTGCGCGACGCCGCGGGCAAGGTCGTCAACTACGTCGCGGTCAAGCACGATGTCACCCACGAAGCGCAACTTGAAGCCCAACTGCGCCAGGCGCAAAAGATGGAGGCGGTGGGCCAGCTTGCCGGCGGGGTGGCGCACGATTTCAACAACATGCTGGCCGTCATCCGGGGCAATGCCGAATTGTTGCTGATGGATGAGGAGCAGTTCACGGCGGAGGCCAGGGAAGGGCTTGAGCACGTGGTGGCGGCGTCGGAGCGGGCGGCCAACCTCACCCGCCAGTTGCTGACTTTCAGCCGTAAACAGGTCATGCAACCCCAGCCGCTGTTACTCAACGAGGTCATCGCCAACCTGAGCAAGATGCTCAGGCGGGTCATCAGCGAGGACATCAACCTGCAATGCTATTACGCCGCACGGCTGCCTCATGTCCAGGCCGACACGGGCATGATGGAGCAGGTGATCCTCAACCTGGTGGTCAATGCCCGCGACGCTATGCCGGCGGGCGGCCAACTGCACGTGGCGACCGAGCAGGTGACGCTCGACCAGGCGCAGGCGCGGGTCAAACTCGGGGCGTATGCCGGTGAATTCGTCTGCCTGCTGGTCAGCGACACGGGCACCGGGATCGCCCCCGAGGTGTTGCCCCGCATTTTTGAGCCGTTCTTCACCACCAAGGAAGTTGGCAAGGGCACGGGGCTGGGTCTGGCGACGGTTTATGGCATTGTCCAGCAGCACCAGGGATGGATCGAGGTGTCCAGCCGGGTCGGCCAGGGCACCACCTTCAAAGTCTTTCTGCCGGCCATCCCGACTCCCACCCGGTCAGCGGCGGCAGCGGTGGCCGGGGCGGATATCCGTGGCGGTAAGGAGACGATCCTGCTGGTCGAAGACGAGCACACGGTGCGGGTGACGACCCGGCGGGTTCTGGAGCGCAAAGGCTACAAGGTTTGGGAGGCGACGAGCGCGCAGGAAGCGCTGGAGCTGTGGCACAGCTACGAGGGGGAGATCGCGCTGCTGCTGACCGACATCATCATGCCGGGGGAAATGTCGGGCCGCGACCTGGCCGAACGACTGTGGGAGCAAAGGCCGGGATTGAATGTCATTTTCATGAGCGGGTACAGCGCCGACCTCCTGGGCAAGGGCACGGAGTTCATCCGGCGAACCAGGAGTTACTTTCTGCAAAAGCCCGCCGCGTCTCGGACCCTCCTGGAAACGGTGCGCCGCTGCCTGGACGAGAAAGCGCCAGGAGCGGCGCCAGATCAGACCGGTGGTGCGAAATAGAAACGATTCCACAAACCCGAAAAGGGTTCGTGAGAATGTCATGTTTCTGCGGGACGACGTTCACCCCAGTGAGCGCTTCATGGCTGCTAAACGTAAGTCGCATCTACGGCAAGACACGACCAGTAACCGCCGCCGGAGTCCAAGCATTGCGGGACGAATACACCCGCGCGATCCAACCCTCCCGCGCCCGTGCCGCCAAAACCTTCAATCTGGAGCGCGCCCTCAATGCGGAATCCGGAATGCGGAGTGCAGAGTGACCTCTCGTGTGGTGGGTACGGTTTGACTCTGGCGGAGATTGAGCTCATGTGGAAAACCGCCCCGCCCCGCATGCCTATCTCTGCGCCCACAACATGATCAGCTCTCGCGCAAAAGGCTTGAATTGAGGAGGGGAGTGTAGGATTTTTACACAAATGAATGCGGTCAAAGTTGATAGCGCCAAGCGAATCCGCCTTACGGTCCTGACCCCGGGCGACTACTATGAACCTGAAGTCCGGGGAGGAGACGCGGAAGAAATCACCTTGCGCCGGATGCCGCCACCGCGCCGCCGTTTCACCAGGCTGGAGGCGCTTCGGGCGATTGAGAAAAGCCCGCTGCGGTTCACCCATAGCTGGGACCAGGTCAAAGAGGAGACCCGCGGGTGATTCTGTTCGATTCGAGCCTCATCCTTAAAAGGGAGGGCAAACGAACCGGCAATAGGGTTCCCCTGCCGGATTTCCTGATTGGCGCGCACGCGCAGGCGGAAGGGCTAAAGCTCGTCACTCGGGACCCGGACCGGGTGCGGACTTACTTCCCAAATGTCGCCCTGATGGTGCCCTAGAACATCCGCCCGGCCAATTCGGCCCGGCTCTCCAGGTTTTGGCTCGAAATGGGGTCAACCGTAGATTGGAATTCCAGAATGGCGCTTAGATAAGGCCCAACAAAATCGAGCTTTGCTCAGGAAGTGGCCGCAAATGTTGGTCGGTGGGAGCCGGAAACCAGGATCAATTCCCTGCAAACCGCGGTTTCCGCGCGCAGGCTGGGTGTCAACGGAGGCGAAGAAGGACCAAGGCGGGTTACGGCCACCCCGAGGCCATCCCGAGGCCACCCTCAGGCCATCTGGTGGCCAAACCTGGCAACGACAATTATTCTTCACCATCAGCGACAATTAAAAGTCACCAGTGGCGCCGGTTAAGTTTGTTCACTGTTTCATCATCTGGTTGTCTATCTCTGACCCTTTGGGCCAGCCCCTTCGGCTCCGCTACGTNNAGCGGAGCCGAAGGGGCTGGCGGGCGCGCCGGGTTAGCTGCCGCCCTTTTCTTTCTCTTTGTCTCGTGGCACGCGCATACTCTCGCCATTGAACTCCAGGATGGGAGAGGGAGCATCCGCATTCGGACCGTGTGATTCACAGCGCGGAGGAACTGCGCCAATTGGTCGCGGAAGAAGAGCGCAAGCGGTCGGAAGCCGCCGTCCTGATTCTCAAGGACAAACCGCCGCGCCAGGGTTGAGCCTCAGTTTTCGTCCGATTATTCCACATGTCGGAGCTACTCTCAGACCAGCTTATCCCGGAAAGCTCCGGTAGGAGCGCCATGTCTATAGTGAAGGTGCTCGAAGAAATCCAAGCTCCTTCAGGAGCGGCATGTGTGATGCACACAGCAGCGCCAAACCACATGCCGCTTATGTTAAGCTTAAC
>PLZQ01000318.1 GCA_003152225.1 Limisphaerales bacterium
TCGCCCGCGGCGCTCTACGACACTACCGAACGCGGCATCGGACTCTCCACCACCGCCCAGGGCCTCAGCGCGCTGCTGATTGAAAGTCACGGCCTGGCGCTGCTTAAGAATCCCATTTCCAGCGTGGCGCGCCTCGCCGATCTGGGTGTCGAGTCGGTGGTGAGATTCGTGCGGATGCCTTTCCCCAAACCCACCACGCATTATCCCCCCCTGGCCCACTGCCAAGGCATGGACCTCGCACAGTGGGAGGCGTGGCTGGACCGTTACACCGGCACGCGGCAGGAGGACGGTTCGCTGGATCTGCTGATTGATGGCGAGCGGTTCTTCCCGCGGTTGAAGCAGGCCATCGCCGCCGCCACCAATCACGTCAACGTCGAGGTTTACATCTTCGACAAGGACGACGTGGGTGTCGGCGTGGCCGACCAACTGAAGGAACGCTCCTGCGAGGTGGAGGTCAAGGTGATCCTCGACCGACTGGGCACGATCGGCGGCGGGGCGTCCCCGCCCGGCACGCCAATGCCGGAGGATTTCGTCGCTCCCGCCTCGATATATTCCTACCTGAGGCAAGACTCCCTCGTCCGGGTGCATCCGTTCCTCAACCCATGGTTCTCGGCCGACCACTCAAAAGTGTTCCTGGTGGACGGCACCCATGCGTGGATGGGCGGCATGAACCTGGGCCGCGAATACCGCTACGAGTGGCACGACCTGATGGTCGAGCTGCAGGGACCGGTGGTCGCCTCCCTCGAAGATGAATTCAGGCATGACTGGGCACACGAGAGCTGGCTGGGCGACCTCGCCTACATCGCCGAGCTGGCTCGCGGCCCGAAGAAGATCCCGCCATCCCTCCCCTCGGATCATTGGATCAGCATGCGTCTGCTGCCCACCAAGACCGCCTGGAAGCCTTTCAGCGCCGCAGTGCAGGGGGCCATTGGCAAATCGCAGAGCTACATCTACCTCGAGAACCCCTACCTCTTCGACAAACGGGTGATTGTCGCCCTGGTGCGGGCGCGGAACCGGGGAGTGGACGTGCGTGTCGTGCTGCCGCGCGAGAATGATCTGAAGCCCGGCGGCCGCAGCAACCTGGTGCTCGCGAATTACCTCCTGGAGCATGGCGTGCGGGTTTACTTTTACCCGGGCATGACCCACGTAAAAGCGCTGCTGGTTGATGACTGGGCCTGCGTCGGGTCAGCCAACCTGAACCACCTCAGCCTCCGGGTCTGCCAGGAACATAATGTCGCTACTTCCGATCCCGCCTTTGCGGCTCGCCTCAAGAAGGAGCTGTTCGAGGAGGACTTCTCTCGCTCCTACGAACTCACCGAGCCCCTGTCCATCGAATGGGTGGATTTCCTGGCTGACCTCGTGCTAGAGGGCTTCTAACCGACCGCGGACGTATCTCAGGTGGAGTGACTACCGGTGGCTTGGGCGTGCCCGGCGGGTTGCCATCGGCTGGCTTTCCTCACACTACATCAACTTGACTTGCTTTAACTCCAGGTGGGAGGAAAGAGCGCCGAAAAGAAAAACCACGCGACCAGCCAGACGGAAAGAAGTATCAAGATGAATTGGAGGCTCAACCTTGGAGCGGGCAAGGCGTAGCGCCGGAAATTGGACCACGCAAACAAATGGAACAAGCACAGCGTGAAGGCCAGAGACGCGGACAGAAGAGTCAATACCAGTACTTCCCCTACATGGGGCAGGCCTATCCATGGTATTGGCGCGGGGGCGATATGACGCACCCAATATACCGCCACCAGAAGTGCACCACCAAGAGCGGCGAGAATGACGAAGGAGGCGAGGATGGCCTGCAAGGTAGCCCTGGTGAAGGAGGCTGCATAAATCGCCACACTGGTTAGCAGCAACTGACCGAGTATCCAGCACAGGATTGCAAAAGCAGGCGGCAAAGAAGTGCGCGAGTCAGGCCTGCTGAACAGTGGATCCGTGGCCACGAATATGGCCGTCGGCAGCAGGAGACCAAGCACCAGGCTGGTTGAAAGCGCCGCCACCATCTTGGCCGACCACTGTTTCAGCGCGGATGGCGGCAAGGTCAGATGCCATTCGGCCATTCCCCAGCCGCGCTCTTCCCCGACGGAAATTGCTCCCGCAATCAAAGGGAGGATCAACGCGTAAAGGAACAGATCTCCCCCCACGATTCCGGCGGCGATATCAGGGCGGCGCACGGCCACGCAGAACCCGGCCACGGCGACCAGGACGAACACCCCGGCCAGTAGGAAGCTGATTTGCTGCAAGCGAAACTCTTTCTTGAGCAGGGTGGCAAACGGTCCGCGAAAGCGCGAAGACATCCTGGTCAGCGGCCGCACTAAAAAGGCCTCCAGGCCAGCCGGCAGGCCCAAATCCCGAGAAGGCGTGTCCACGGCTTCCAGTCGTTTGAACGTGGCATATCCCAGCCAGTAAACGACCGCGCAGTAGATGAGGAGGAGGGAGATGATGGCTGTGACCAGGGCGGCTGGCTGGCTTTCACCCAAATGATTGGTCATGAGCGCATACACCGCCAGAATCCCGCATGGAGCGCCCACCGCGACTGCCATCCCGCCGATGCCCTGTCGCAGCGACAACGTCCAGAAGGGCGCCCCACAAAAGGCGCACAGCGGGATCAAGGCCATCACTACCCAATCCATACCCTCGATCACCGGGCGGGAGACCGCCAAGCAACAGAGCAACACGGCCAGGCTCGCCGCCATGCCTGCTCCCAGGACCAGCATCTTGTCGCGCCAGATTACCGACCGGGCGATTGGCTGTGAGAGCAGCAGTGAAATTGTCCGGTGCTGGAACTCGGTGCCAAAAGCGCTCCCAGCCATCAACACGCAAGCCACTCCCAGAGCGAGATAGCCGAAACCTGAAGGCGGCCAAATGAGCTGGGGCAAAACAATGAGCGGCAGCGTGCCGGCAAATACCGGCAGTAGGACTCTGGTTTCCTTAATCAGCCTCGCATTCATAGCGCCTCCCATTACTTCAACGCTGCCACGAAGATCTCCTCCAGTGTCAACGTCTCCGTTGTCAGCTCCTCCGGAGCCAGAGCCTGGAGCCGTCGCAGGACCTCTTCCGAATGGCCGTTCACCGTCAATTCCAGCTCCCGGCCTTCGCGCCTGACATGCCGCGCCTCCGGGAAATCGACCATCGGCGCCGCCGTGGCAAAACGCGCCCGAATCTTCTTGTAGCGGGACCGCGCTTCGTCCGCCCCCAGCGTCATTTCCGCGCGCCCGTTCTCGATGATGGTGAACTCATCAATCAGCCCCTCGAACTCGCTGATCAGGTGCGTCGAGACAAANNGCTCGTCCAGCACGAGCAGCTCCGGCTCGGCGCAGATCGCTCCCATGAGGGCCAACTGCGTCCGCTGGCCGCGGGACAGCGCGCTCGCCTTCTTGGTGTCGTCCAGCCGGAATTGCCCTAGCAGATCACGCTCCGTTTTGTGGTTCCAGCGGGGTCGAAAAGATGCCAGGTAATCCAGCACGTTGCGCACGGTCATCCACGGGTAGAACGCCACGGAGTCCGGCACATAGGCCAGCCGCGACTTAACTGCGACCTCGTCCCTGGCTGGGTCCAGGCCAAAGACGCGGACCGTCCCGGACATGGGGCGCAGCAGGTTCAGCAGGCATTTGATGGTGGTGGTCTTCCCGGCGCCGTTGCGGCCGAAAAAGCCATAACACTGCCCGCGGCGCACCCCCAGGCTTAGGTCGTTGACCGCCTCGGTGCGGCCATATTTGTGGCGCAGGTTGGTGACTTCAATGACGGACGGTTCGGTGCTCATGATTATTCCTTCGCTTTGGCCTCATGGGCCTTGTTTGTCTGTTCAAATACGTCCAGGCGTTCCTTAACCAGGTCCANNGAATGGTTCTCCTTCAGAAAGCAGCCCCGGCCGGCGATCGTCTCAATGACCCCCTGGCCTTCGAGTTCCGTGTACGCCTTGGCCACGGTGTTCCGATTGACGCGCAACTGCTCCGCCAACGGCCGGATCGAAGGCAGCGGCTCACCCGTCCGCAACGCGCCCGAAGCCGCCGCCGCCTTCACCTGGTCCACCACTTGCAGGTAAACCGGTTTGCCTGATTTGAAATTGAGCTGAATCAACATACTTACGCCTACGGTTATGTTCTGTCATAGGACAGTATGACAGTACGCCTGTCCTGTCAACACCCTTTTTACAATTATTTTGGCGGACGCAGTTGGCACCATGAAGTGCACCAAATACACGAAATACAGAAGTCGTGCCAGCAGACGACGGCTCGGCCGTCCGTCGAATGCCTGGGTGGTTCTGCGGTGGATTCGGTGGAATTAGGCTTCCGGTCAGCTCCGTTAGGAGCGCCATATTTATAGTAAAAGGTGTCCTTGATTGAAACAAGCTCCGTTAGGAGCGGCACTAT
>PLZQ01000057.1 GCA_003152225.1 Limisphaerales bacterium
GAGGTCAAGACATCCCAGGCTTGCGACGCTTGGATCTTGTTCAGGCCCCAGAGTGTGCCATTAGTGTATTTGGGCTCATTGGGAATTACGGCCACGTGGCCGATGTAGTCCGGCTCGGCAAACTCGACCAGGCCGCTTTGCTGGTACTTCGCGATGAGGCCGGGCACGGTTTCCCCGGCAGGCACGGCTACAACCTGGAGGCGCCCAATCCCCTCGAACGTCCGAAGCACCTTGGTTCGCAGTGCCGAGTGAAACTCAGCCAGGGCACCCGAACTGATCCCCGGCTTGGGCTGAACCAGAATCTGGTCCTCGACGTAGGCCGAGGTGGAGGCCGTGGGGCCGGAAAAGACCGAGGCCGGCGCGCCACAGAATGCCTGCGGAAGCCACAGCCAAAACCCGAAGCAAACCAGGACGGCAAAGCTGAAATCTTGTCGTGTGGAACAATCGGTGCCAGGCAGACGGAGGTCCATATCGGAAGGAGATTGTGACACGGCTTAACGTTGGATTGCGACACAAAACTTTCGATGTGTGAAGCACATTTTCCGCTTGAATGGCGCCTGCCAACAGGCATCACTAAGGACTTACGTTTATGGGCAACTTGATCAAGCGCCGCGATTTCATCAAACGAGCAGGGGTGGCCAGCCTCGGCCTGAGCTTCGCCAGTCACATCGGTTCCATTGCCAATGCCGCCGCCGCAGCGAAAGTGTCCGCCCCCCGCGCCATCGGCCCTAATGACATGCTCAAGGTGGCCGTCATCGGCACCAACGGCCGCGGCCTCGCCCACATTGAATGCCTGACCAACATACCGGGCGTGCAGATCGCTTACATTTGCGATGTGGACGACCGGGCCATAGCCACGGGAATCAAGACCACCTCCAAGTGGCAGAAATCGGAGCCGAAGGGCCAGAAAGACTTCCGGAAGGCGCTGGAAGACAACTCCCTGGACGCCGTGACAATCGCCACGCCCGACCATTGGCACGCGCCGATGGCAATCCTGGCCCTGTCCGCCGGCAAACATGTCTATGTGGAGAAGCCGTGCAGCCATAATCCCCACGAGGGCGAGCTGCTGATTCAAGCGACGCGCAAGTACCAGCGAGTCGTGCAAATGGGCAACCAGCGGCGCTCGTTCCCCAACATGCAGCAGGCCGTGCGGGAGATCCACGAGGGGATTATCGGCCGGGCCTATTTCGGCCGAGCCTGGTATGACAATCGGCGGGCTTCCATCGGCCACGGCAAGGAGGTCCCGGTGCCGGGCTGGCTGGATTACGACCTTTGGCAAGGGCCGGCCCCGCGTCGGCCTTACCGAGACAACTTGATCCATTACAACTGGCACTGGCTGTGGCACTGGGGCACCGGCGAGGCGCTCAACAATGGCACCCACGAAGTGGACGTCTGCCGCTGGGCACTCGGGGTGGACCGACCAATCCGCGTTGCTTCCACTGGCGGCCGCTACCAGTTCGATGACGATTGGGAAACACCCGACACGCAGGTGATCGGCTGCGACTTCGCGGAGAAAAAGAGCATCTCCTGGGAAGGCCGAAGCTGCAACGACTACCCGGTGGATGGCCTCGCCCGCGGCGCGATGGTCTATGGCAAGGAGGGCGCCGTCCTGCTTGACGGCAACAGCTACACCGTCTTCGACAAGAACAAGAAGGTGGTCAAAAAGATCAAGGAGCAGGCGGTGGTTGACCCGACCAACATCTTGAGCGGCACCGGCGTCGATCTGGACCGGCTGCACTTCCAGAACTTCGTCCGAGCCATCCGGAATGGCGAACGGCTGAATTCACCCATCGAAGAAGGCAACAAGAGCGTGACAATGCTGCAATTGGGCAACATTGCGTGGCGGGTCGGCCGCGAACTTCACTGCGACCCCGCCAACGGCCACATTCTCAAGGATTCGCAAGCCATGAAGCTGTGGCGGCGGGATTATGAGCGCGGCTGGGCGCCGGTCGTATGAAACGAGTCCGAAGTCTAAAGTCTGAAGTCTAAAGTCGGAAATCCGTGGTTTGACAGCAATTATTATGAGGAAGCTAAAGGTATTCACCGTAACGGCATTGGTGGGAGCGTGCGTTCTGGCACAGGACACGGCCAAGGCCGCCAGCGCGGCTGACGAGCTCGGCTGGCAAATGTCCATCCATGCCTACACATTCCGCAAGTTCTCCATCTTCGAGTGCATCGATAAGACGGCGGCGCTCGGTTTGAAGCACATGAGCCTCTCGGGCAGCGTGAGCCTGGACGGCGCAAACTCCGTCTCCACCGTTCAGCTCTCCGACAAGGACGCTGAGGCGATCAAGAAGGCCGCAGCAGACAAGAGCATCAAGCTGGTGAACATCGGTGTCGTAACGCTGCCGCCCGACGAAGCCAAGAGCCGGAAGGTGTTTGAGTTCGCCAAGAAGATGGGTATCGACACGCTGGTCGCCGAGCCCGAGCCCGCCGCCCTCGACACCGTCGAGAAGCTCTGCAAGGAATACAACATCAAGGTCGCCATCCACAACCATCCCAAGCCCAATCACTACTGGAGTCCGGAAACCGTGCTGGAGGCCGTCAACGGCCGCACCCCGCTCATGGGCGCCTGCGCCGACACGGGCCATTGGCTCCGGTCCGGCCTGGATCCAGTGGAGTGCCTGAAGAAGCTCGAGGGCCGTGTTATCACGCTACACTTCAAAGACCTGGTCCCCGATGAGCCCAAGGCCCAAGCCAAAGGCCCGGCAACCGACAAGCAGAAGAAGAAGAGTGAGTCCAAAGCCATGCACGACGTGCCTTGGGGCACCGGCGTGGGCAACCTCAAAGCCCAGATGGCCGAGCTCAAACGCCAGCACTTCCATGGCGCGTTCGGTGTCGAGTACGAGTACCACTGGGACAACTCCATGCCGGAGGTTGCCAAGTGCGTCACCTTCTTCAACGCCACCTGCGAAGAACTGGCCAAAACTCCGTAAAATGAACCTGGCTGGCGCCTTTGCGGAGTCCGTTCGGCTGCGGCCGCACAAGATCGCCCTGTTCTGGGGCGAACGCGAGTATTCCTATACCGACCTGTGGCGCCTCTCCGCGTTCGTCTCGGGGCAGCTCCGGCAACGCTTTGGCGTCAAACCCGGTGACCGGGTTGGCCTGTGGCTGAAGAACTGCCCTGAATTCATCCCTTCGCTTTTCGGCATCCTGCACTCCGGTGCGGTTGTGGTGCCGATCAACAACTTCCTCAAGCCCGACGAGGTCAATTACATACTGAACGACGCGGGCATTGACGTGCTGATCACGGATGCGGAGCTGGGCACCCATCACCGCGCGCTGGAGGCCGCCCGCCCGCACTTGAAGCTATTCCGCATCGAGCAACTCGCTGAACAGGAGATGGGGGGCGGAAGCCCAAGGTCCGAAGTCCAAAGTCCCTCCTATCCCGAACCTACAGGGTCTGACCTGGCGGTGATCATCTACACGTCCGGCACGACGGGCCGGCCCAAGGGAGCGATGCTCTCCCATAATAACCTGCTCCACAACGTCGAGAGCTGCCGCATCGTGCTGCAAACCGTCGAGCTCGACCGCTTCGCCGTGTTCCTGCCCTTGTTCCACAGCTACATGCTGACGGTCGGGATGCTGTTGCCGCTGCTCGTCGGCGGATCGTTGGTGCTGATCAAATCGCTGCACCCTATTAAGAATGCATTGCAGGAGATTCTAGAACGCCAGGCCACCGTCTTGCCCGCCATCCCCCAGTTTTACCGGAGCATGGTCAATGCGCCGATTCACGTCCCCCTGCCCTTGCGGATCTGTGTCAGCGGTGCCGCGCCGTTGCCCGCCCAGGTCCTCAAGGAGTTCGAGGCCAAGTTCCACATTCCGCTCATCGAGGGTTACGGACTGAGCGAAGCCAGCCCTGTGGTGACCAAAAACCCGCTCGACCATACGCGCAAAGCAGGCTCTATCGGCCTGCCCATCCCGCACGTAACCGTAAGCATCCAGGACGATGCCGGACGCGAGTTGGGGACGAACGAAATCGGCGAACTGTGCGTCCGCGGCGGCAACGTGATGCTCGGCTACTGGAAGCAACCGGCTGAAACGGCCAAAGTCATGCGCGACGGCTGGCTCTTGACCGGCGACATCGGCTACCGCGATGACGAAGGCTATTACTTCATCACCGACCGCAAAAAGGACATGTTGCTGGTCAACGGCATCAACGTCTATCCGCGCGAGATCGAGGAGATCCTCTACCAGTTTCCGGGCGTGAAGGAAGCAGCGGTCGTGGGCAGGCCCGATCCGCGCAAGGGCGAGCAGCCAATTGCCTTCGTGGTGGCCAATGACGGCGCAATCCTTGAGGAAAAGGCCCTGCAGCAGTTCATGCGACACAAACTGGCCGATTATAAGGTTCCCCGCAAGATTGTGCTCTTGCCAGCCCTGCCCCGCAATGCCACGGGCAAGATACTAAAAACCACCCTCCGCGACCTGCCTCTGCCGTCTTGAGGACCAGGAACGACACCGGATATGGCTGCCAGCCGGCGCCTCAGGTTGAGAACGTTGCATAAGTTGGTTCGTGTAAGCATCTTACATTAATTCACGCTCTGCATCATTGCGCGAATGCTCGGAATGCCATTATCCGCATTCATGCGCGTAAACCACTGTGGATAAATGAGTTGCGCGTGAAATAACCCTTTGCCTCGCAGGAGAGGCACCTTGTAAACAGGCTGGAAACCCCAGATAACCGCCTTAGTATCACCAGACTAACGCTAGTGCCCAACCGTTACCCCACCGTTCCCCCAAGGTTGCCCCACCGTTCCCCCAAGCTTCGTACGCTAGATACCTTCGCCATACGGCAGCTTGTTCCGCAGAGTCTTCCGGCTGGCCAGACGCAGCCGTCGCGAGGAGAGTTCGGGGAACTGCAACTGGGTTTGGCTGCGCTTTTTCCCAGTTGACGGTGGGGACAGCCACCCCCTAAGCTATAGCCAGTAACTGCCGCGAGGCATGAAGCGTCGCAGCAGTAAATTTTTTATGCCCGAAGGATACTGCGTCAAATGCAAGGCCAAGAAGGAAATTGTCGATGCGGTGGAAGAGACCATGAAGAACGGGCGCAAAGCCATTAAAGGCAAATGCCCGACCTGTGGCACCGTAATGTTCAAGATTCTGGGCGGCAAATCAACGCCGCCCGCGGCGGCGTCTGCCGCCGCCACGTCCACGCCGGAGAAGTCCCCGACGGCCAAGTAGTTTATGCCTCAACAACTCGCCTACGTCATCATCACCCCCTACTCGCTGCACAAGTCGAGGACGGGTGGGATTCTATCGCGCCTGATCACCCGGACCGGCTGTGAGCTGGTCGCCGCCCGCATGTTCGCGCCCAGCGCCGAGCTGGTAAACAAATACGCCGCCCAAATCATTTCGGCCAATGACCCCCAGGACCGGCGCATCCAGCAATATATTTACGAATACATCGTGCGCAACCTGTCGCCCGACCCGAAGACGGGCCGCCGCCGGCGCGCCATGATGCTGCTTTTCCAAGGTGAAAATGCCGTGCGCAAGACCCGGTCGGTCGTCGGCAATATCGGCCCCGACCGCCGCAGCGGCGAGAGCATCCGGGATACGTATGGCGACCTGATCATCGACGAAAACGACCAGTTGCGCTACTTCGAGCCCGCCGTCCTGGCGTCGCCCACGCCGGAGGAGGCCGAGACGAAGCTCAAACTCTGGGCCCATTACTCCGACACGGACGGCGGGATTCTCAAGGATGTCATCGCCTATCAACCCGGCGAGACGCCGCAGCGCACGCTGGTATTGATCAAGCCGGAGAACTTCCGTTTCCCCACCGGCCGGCCCGGCAACATGATTGATTTCTTCTCCCGCACCGGCCTGTTCATCGTCGCCGTCAAGGTGCACCGCATGAGTGTGGCGCAGGCGTTGGAGTTTTACGGCCCGGTTCGGGAGACCCTGCGCATCAAGCTCAAGGATGTCGTGGCCGCGAAAGCCAAAGCCGCCATCGAAAAAGAGCTGGGCTTCAAGGTCGGCCGGGAGCAGGAGCAGCAGCTTGGCAATATCCTCGGACCGCTCTTTGGCGACAACCAATTCGAGAACATCGTCCGGTTCATGTCCGGTCGCGCCCCCTCGGAATGTCCTCTAGGCGAGCAGACCAAACCCGGGTCGGAGAAATGCATCGCGCTGGTTTACGAAGGCGTTGGGGCCGTGGGCAAAATCCGCGACGTGCTCGGCCCGACCGACCCGTCCAAGGCGCCCCCCGGTTCCATCCGCCGCGAATTCGGCCAGACCATCATGGTCAATGCCGCACACGCCAGCGACTCGGAGGAGAACTCTAAACGCGAGATCGGCATTGTGGACATGGGCGAGAATAACTTCCGCCAGATCATCGAGAAGTTTTACGGCAAAGTGTAGCGCAGCGGGCGTCCTGCCTGCCGGGGATCTCCGGGCTACCGCCAAATGTCGGTATCGGCCTTAAGCTGCCCCAGCAGCCGCGCGTCGGCGGCGGGAAAGGTGTAATCCTGCAACTCGCCAGCCGTCACCCATTTGAAGGCAGCGCAGCCCAGCGCCTGGGGTTCGTGCTCTTGCCACCGGCAGCGGTAGAACTTCAGGTGAACGGTCTTCTCCGGGTAGGCGTGGGTCAGACTCTCCAATAACTCGCCAACGGTTACGCTGATACCCAACTCCTCGCGCAATTCCCGTTGCAGGCAGGCCTCAAAATCCTCATCGGGCTCGCGTTTGCCGCCGGGGAACTCCCACAGACCGCCCAGGTGCGCGTCGGCATAGCGCTGGGTGATGAGCAGTTTGCCCTCGCGGAAGACCAGGGCGGCGGCAACATCGATGATGGGCATAGAGGTTCGTGATGCGTGATGCGTGATGCGTGACCAGTGCCGAGTGCCCGCCTCCGAGGCCTTTACTCCATCAATCCATCAATCCACCACTCCATTCCTTCAGCGCCCAATACTCTTGTAGATGAATCCGAGGCGTTCCATTTCAGCCGGGTCAAACAGGTTGCGGCCGTCGAACAGGATCGGATGCGTGAGGGATTTGCGGGCGTGGTCGAGATCGAGCTTCTTGAATTCGTCCCACTCAGTGGCGATGACCAACGCGTCGCAGCCCTTGGCGACCGCGTTCATGTCATCGACGAAGGTCACGTCCTTGAGCACGGCTCTGGCTTTCTCCATCGCCTTGGGATCGTGGACGCGCAGGATGGCGCCTTCCTTTTGCAGGCGATGACAAAGGTCGATGGCGGGAGACATGCGGACGTCATCCGTGTTCTGCTTGAAGGCCAGGCCCAATACGCCGATGGTCTTATCCTTGAGCACCCAGAGGGTTTCCAGGATCTTCTTCACGAACCGGTCCATCTGCGCCGCGTTGATCTGCTGCACTTCCTTCAACAAGCGGAAGTCGTAGCCGACCTGCTCGGCGATCTTGATGAAGGCGCTTAGGTCCTTTGGGAAGCAGCTTCCGCCAAAGCCCAGCGAGGCGTGCAGGAAACGCCGGCCAATACGCTCGTCCATGCCCATGCCGTTGGCCACTTCCTGGATGTTGGCGCCGGTGGCCTCACACAATACCGCGATGGCGTTGATGTAGGAAATCTTGAGCGCGAGGAAGGAATTGGACGCGTGCTTGATCAGCTCCGCCGAGTTGATGTCGGTGATAATAATGGGAACGTTGAATGGCGCGTAAACCTCCTTGAGCGCAGCCACCGGCCGCTGAGTACGGACGCCGACCACGATGCGGTCCGGGCGCATGAGATCCTCGACGGCAAATCCCTCGCGGAGAAACTCCGGGTTGCTGATGACGTCGAAGTCAACCTGCGCTTTACAGTAGCGTTTGATGGTCTCGGCAACCTTCTCGCCGGTCTGCACCGGGACGGTGCTCTTATCGACGACGATTTTGTAGCTGGTCATCGCGCCGGCGATCTCGCGGGCGACCTTCTCGAGGAAGCTCATGTCCACCGCCCCGTCCGGCAAGGGCGGCGTGGGGACAGCGATGAAAATAACGTCTGATTTCTCCACCCCCTCCGCCGTGCTGGTGGTGAAACTGAGGCGGCCGGCGGCGGTGTTCTTCTTCACCAGCTCTTCCAGGCCCGGCTCGTAGATAGGGATGCCGCCTTCCTGAAGCACCTTCACCTTGGCTGCATCGTTATCGACGCAGATCACCCGATGGCCGACCTCGGCAAAACAGGTCCCGGTGACCAGGCCCACATAGCCCGTGCCAATGATGGTGAGTTTCATCAACGCTTCTCGACCTTGAATGGTGCCGCGTTGGTGGGCAGCGAAGTCACCGGCGCCAGGAGCTTCGGAAACTTCGTCTTCAAGTCCTCGAGCTGCATCCGCGCCTCGTCGCCAAGGGAGCCATAAGGATCGGTACGTTCCACGTCCTCGAAGAACGTGCGCGCCTGGTCCGGCTCGTTCTGCGCCGCATGCAAACGGCCCAGGGCGAACTTGGCGCTCGGCACATTGCTGTCACCCGGGCGGCGATCGATCAACTCCTTGTAAGCTGCCATCGCCTCGCGGGCCTTGCCCTGCGTATCCAGACACGCGGCAATCCCCAGCAAAGCCTCCCCCATGTAGGGGCTGTCCGCGTAATCGCGCCGGAACTGCTCGAACTTGGCCTTGGCCTCGTCGTATTTGCCGTCCACGAACAAGCCGCCGGCCGCCAGCAGCAACGCGCGCGCCCCCGCGCCGGAATTCGGATACGTGGCGGCGACCTTCAAGTAGCCCTCGACCGTGTCCGTGCGAGCGCCCGGGCCGGCCATTTGCGGCATGGCAACCATGGATAACGCTTCGCTGGCGGCGACTTGCGCCTCGTTTTGACGGTAGAGAAAGAAAGCAACAATCACGCCGACCACCAGGAGGACCCCGGCGCCCGTGAGAGCTTGCTTCTTGTTCGCGTCGAACCACGCCAACGCCTTGTGCGAGATCGGTATTTGTGCAGCATCAGATTCCATATAAAGCGCGCAATGTTCCGGTCAGCCCTCAAAAACGCAAGCTTGAAATGAAATCGCGCCGGAGCCGGGGCGCATCTTGGAGGTACCACCACGGCATAGGAGCGCGGCCTTTAGGCTGCAGAAGCACGGGATTACCCTGCGGCGCCAGCAAATCAATTTTCACGTTTCTGCAGCCTAAAGGCNNGCCGCGCTCCTATGCCGGTGGGACCATCCCGCCACTTGGTGGTACAGTCGAGATACGCCCCCGGAGCCGCTGCCGGACGAGAGAGGCGGGTGCAGTCTGGAATGGCCCCTGCCCCGCACTACTCCAGCGCGGCTTGGCGAGAGGGCAACCGCCCCACCCATCGCCTGCTAATG
>PLZQ01000504.1 GCA_003152225.1 Limisphaerales bacterium
AACAACTTGTAGCCACGCCGGAGCTGGGTTGATATCCGTCTCCGGCTTTTTGCCGAATGGTGCGCCCTGGCCGGGCTCGAACCCCTGCCCGCAACCACCAGTACCATCGGCCTCTACATTTCGGACCTGGCCGGGAACGGTGCCCGGGTGTCGACCATCGGCCGCAAGCTGGCCTCGATCTCAGCCTGTCACAAGGACGGCCAACTGCCGTCTCCCTGTTCGATGAAGGCCAACCGCCGGCTGGCGGAGGTATTCAGAGGCATCAGGGTCAAGAAGGGGACCAGGCAGGAAGGCAAGGAAGCGGTCACCCTCGAGCTGATCCGGAGGATGGTCGATACCGCGGAGGGCACGCTGACCGCCTCCCGGGATCGGGCATTGATCCTGATCGGGTTCGCCGGAGGTCTCAGGCGGTCCGAACTTGCCGGAATCCGCTGCGAGCACCTCACGTGGCACGCCCGCGGGATCACCATCACCCTCCCCAGGTCGAAGACCGACCAGGAGGGGCAGGGCAGGGAAGTGGAGATCGCCCGGGGGGCCCAGCCCGAGCATACGCCGCTCGCCGAATGTACCTGCCCGGTGCGGGCGCTTGAGCAATGGCTGCGGCAGGCGAACATCATGAGCGGGACGGTCTTCCGCAAAGTCAACCGGGGAGAGAACGTTCAAACCGCCGGCCTGAACCCGGCTTCGGTGGCGTGGATCCTCAAAAGGGCATTGGCGCGCGCCGGGGTCCGCGACCTCCTCCGCTTCGGCGCCCACTCGCTACGGAGCGGTTTCGCCACCACGGCCTTCGGCAATGGGGTTCCGGAATTCAAGATCAGGCAGCAGACCGGCCACAAGACCTCGCGCATGCTGGAGAAATACATCCGGTCGGAACAGAAGGCGCGACAGGAAGCGGCTTCGAGCCTGGGGCTTTAGGGCATGCACACGTGTGCGTATAAGAGTGTAGTCCACACTCGCTCAGCGCCGGGATTTGCACGTTTTGGGGACACTTCAGTAAGCGAAACGCCACGTACGCTAAGGCGAATTCAGTTCACATAAGCCTTTCGTAATCAGCAATATCTAAGTAGAGAATGCGCTGTTCTTGGACGGGGCGCAATTCGTCGTCGCTGTCCGGCTAAACGATTGAGAACATTACATCGACTCCCTGCAAACGTAGTCAACTTTCCGTTCCGTGAGGTATCCCCTAACAGAGGTTCCTAACCGTTACTTATTCGAACGAAGATGATGGCATCTTGCATTCTAAGATGACAGTGATAGCATCTTTAATTGTGTGCAAGCATTGCGTACAATATGAGAGGAGGTGAGAGCATGCGCAACCTGACTGTCCGTAATCTCCCCGACGAGACCCACCGTGCCCTGCGTGTGCGCGCTGCCCGCCATGGCCGCTCTACCGAGGCCGAGGTCCGCGCCATCCTCGAAGAAACTGTCCGGCCAGCCGAACGCTTGAAAATCGGCACCGAACTCCACCGCATCGCCCAAGAGATCGGCGGGATGGACGATCTCGACATTCCCCGCCAGCGGAGCGAGATCAGGGGAGCGGACTTCGAATGATCATCCTCGATACCAACGTACTCTCCGAACCGCTTAAATCCCGACCGGACCCGAAGGTTCTTGCCTGGTTGGACGCGCAGGCAGCAGAGACCCTCTTCATGACCACCATCAGCTACGCCGAGTTCCGCTTCGGAGTCCTGCGAATGCCCGACGGAAAGCGGAAGAACGACCTTGCCGCCCAAATCGAACGGGTGATGGAAGTATTTAAGCACCGGACGTTGGAGTTCAACGTAAACGCCGCCGAGCACCTGGCCCAGATCGCCGCGGACGGAGAGAAGATCGGTAAACCAGCCACGGCGCCTGACGCGTACATCGCTGCGATCGCCGCAGCGTGCGGTTTTGCAGTATCCACACGCAACGTCGGGCATTTCAAGCACACGGGTGTTACCGTCATCAATCCATGGGAATGACCAGATGGATGGACTTTTGTGATGATTCGATCTGACAATCCACGGAATCTAGGCCCAAATCCAACGTTACTGACACCAGGGGCAACCTGGACAAGGCTTTCGGGTGCCGCAGGGCTGTTCCGCCAGCGGTATAGGTGTCGCGCTGCACTCAAATCCCGGATTTTCAGCAGGACGGTCACTTTTTACTGCAGTTAAATCCCGGACAACGATGGCCTCACTGCGCTTAAATCCCGGACAAACCGTCATCCATCGAATCCGATCATATGGGGACACCTCACGAAACGGAAATTTATGTACGCTAAGAACTCGTGGGTCAGCCGTCTTAGTGGGGGTCTCGTTCGGCAGTCATCCCATGCTCTTCAAGCAGGTCTTTTACCCTATCGTCTAGCCGCTTCTGCTCTTCGGTCTGTGGGGTAGTGTTCGTCATGACGAACCGGCTCCCTTTTGGAAATTGTGCAATAGGGATGAGCACGCGGGAGGGGGCCGGAATGGCGGATGGGAGCACGGCAGCCATCATCAGGGCGGATGCCGCCCTGGGCAGGATCTACCCCCAGGGGCAGGTCCTGCCGCCCCAGGTGGTCGAAATCGAGCCCCTTGCTACAGGGCTGCCGGCCTCCGGCATCCCCTTCGAGCAGTTCTCCCCCCGGCGACCCCCTGTACGAGACCGCGCAGGATGCCCTCGAATACAAAGAAGCCGCCAGGAGCCCGGAGACCAAGCGGGCCTACGCATCCGATTTCCGGCTCTTCGAGCAGTGGTGCGGCCAGGCCGGGCTCTGCTCTCTGCCGGCGACCGTCAGCACCATCGGCCTCTACATGACCGATCTTGCCACCGGCGGGGCCAAGGTCGCGACCATCAGCCGCCGGCTCGCGGCCATCTCCTTCTGCCACAAGGAAAACCGGCTGCCGTCCCCTTGCTCCATGAAAGCCGATCGCCAGCTGGCTCAGGTCTATGCGGGCATCCGCAAGACCCGGGGGACAAAGCAGGAGGGCAAGGCGGCGGTCTCGCTCTCGCTGATCCGGAGGATGGTCGATATCGCGGAGGGCGGTCCCTTGACCGCATCCAGGGACCGGGCCTTAATCCTGATCGGGTTCGCGGGAGGCCTCAGGCGGTCGGAACTTGCCGGAATCCGCTGCGAACACCTCCAGCCCCACGCCCGGGGAATCACCATCACGCTTCCTAGGTCGAAGACCGACCAGGAGGGGCAGGGAAGGGAAGTCGAGATCGCGCGAGGCAGCCAGCCCGAGCACACGCCTCTGTCGGAATGCACCTGCCCGGTCCGGGCGCTCGACCAATGGCTGCGCCAGGCCGGCATCGAGAGCGGGCCGGTCTTCCGCAAGGTCAACCGGGGGGAAAACGTGCAAAAGGCGGCATTGAACCCGGCCTCGGTGGCGTGGATTGTTAAGAGGGCATTGGGGCGCGCCGGCGTTCGCGACCTCCACCGCTATGGCGCCCACTCTCTTCGCGCCGGCTTCGCCACGACTGCATTCGATAATGGGGTTCCGGAATTCAAGATCCGGCAGCAGACCGGACACAAAACCTCCCGCATGCTCGAGAAGTACATCCGCTCGGAGCGCAAGGCGCGCCAGGAAGCGGCGGGGAGTCTGGGACTTTGATGACAATGCGTGTCTGTCCACCTATGTGTTGGCCCAAACCCAACATTGATGTCACTAGGGGCAATCTGAGTCAGGCTTTCGAAAGCAACTGCGCTTTTTCATCGATCCTGACAAGCTCAATGGCTCGGATCAAAGGTTCCGGTTTCAAACTCGGTCAGCCTGCCGCATGCGTTTGGCGGTCTGCACGCTCCGGGCCGGTCAAAATGCTCTTCCGAGCGACCCGTAAATTGACGGCGCATCGGACGGAACTCGTCTTTCTTCCGCTACGACTAGCAACGAGGCTGCAGATTGCCCCTAGTGACAGTAATGTTGGGTCTACCCTAAGAAGCTCTGACGGGCAAGGTTTTTGCCCGTCCCGCCACAGGTCCCTTCCCTTAAACATCAGAGCGCCCGCACTAAAATGTCGCAGGTCCTTGAGAAAGAGATTCCTGCCTAGCGCTTCACAAGCGTCATCGTCCAGCCGGTCGGGTTTTCAGGGAAGATATAAACGCTTCCCGAGGCTAGTCTTGAGAATTCGGTAGCGCGGGCTGCAAACTGCATGTCCTTCATGTTTTGATGCTTCCAGTCCCGAACGACGCCGATGCTCATTAGGAACGCCAAGGCGATCGACAGGTCGCGCCTGTTCTTGCCGTGGATCGGGTCGACAATCATCCAGATAACGCACCAGACAAACGCCAGGGTGGGGAAGAACCAATAGCGAATTCCGGACACGCCGGATGTCATGCTCCATACAGTCCATCCCAACGGCGGCTTGTTTGCCATCGGTGAGGTGAGGGATGCGGCATAGAGTAAGAAGGCATATAGCAGGAACAACCTTCCTTCCATGTGCAAACGCCGAAAGCACCCTGCGACGACGACCACCCCGATGGCGAACGCTGTAGCCACAATCGGGAAGGACAAGATCGCTGCTGAATTCTTTCCCATGATTCCCGCCAGGAAGACCTGCCCCCCTGTGATCCTGATAAACCACTCTAAGTTGGCTCCCAGGGGCCAGTGAGTGCGGGCGTGGCGATCAATAACTAGCAAGGCGTACGCCTGTAAGGCTGCGCACATGAGCAGGAGTGAGGTGACAGCCACGAGCCATCGTTCCCGCCTGTATAGCAGATAAATCGCGCTTGCTGGCACGAGCAGGATCACAAAGGGGCCAGCAAGACCGTGTGTTTTCGGCAGAGGTGCGT
>PLZQ01000113.1 GCA_003152225.1 Limisphaerales bacterium
TGGTTACCTGGACTCTCGATGCCGCGGACCAGGGCAGCGGTTTTGGCTGTGGGTCGGCCTGTGCGATGTCTCGACAGTGTTTGTCACGGCGTGACGGCGCGGTAGAACTGCTGCGCTCCGGCCGGCGTGTCCGACAGCTCGAAATAGCCCTCGTCATCGGCTTGGGCGCTGCTGACCGTTCTCCAGGAGTTCTGCGGGCCGAGAGCCGGAGCGGCTTCCAGGCGATAGGTCTGGCCCGCGGCTCCCCGGCCGATGAAGGAAATGCCGGCGCCGGGGGTGAGGGTCACCCCGCCCAGGAGTGGAGTTACGCTCTCGCCGAGGATGGCAATCTGGCCCGCATTGCAGCTTCGAATTCCGAGTTGCGTCAGGCCGCTCAGTTGTTGGGTTGGGTTCATGGCCATGATGTGGATTTCATTGCCGCTGAGGTTTACGCCGCCGGCGGAATAAGCAAACGGCGAATCGAAACGCGCCCAGATGCCGGGCATCGGCGCCAAAGTGCCCGCGCCAATCAGATTGCCGTTGAGCATAAGATTCCCTAGCAGACCGGCCGGCATGGTTACGCCGCCCTGGAGCTGGGCATCTAGAAACACGTTAACCCGGAGCTGAGCGGCGCCCAGGCCGCTGAAATCGCCGTTCACCGCCAGGCTGCCTCCGGCTCCGCTTAATGAGACTGATCCGAATTGCACTGCCGGCAGCCCGTTCACATCCCCGGACGCGGTGAGAGTCAGGCAGGCATTGGGCCCCAGCAATCGCAACGGAGCCAACGTCACGTCGAGCCGGCCGACATGGTTCAGGTTGATATTCACGCCATCGTTGCCGCTGGGGCCGATGCCATTGACCACCAGCAGCCCGGCATCGGGCTCGAGGGTGGCGTTGCCGCTGGTGGTGTGCATGGTTCCGAACAGGCCAAGCTCGGCGCTCTGGATGCTGAGCGTAGAGGGCGCATTCGAGCCTTGGGCGGTGAGGTCGAAGCCGGACATCTGCAGCAACGGCGGCGGCGCTAACAAGTAGAAGCAAACGACGCGTTGGATGGTGCAGTTGGTGCCGAGGCAATTGCAGCCGTAGCGGCAAAAGCGCCAGCAGGTGAATGCCGGTCCCATTGTAATAGTGCACACGGTAGAAGTAGGATTGGTGCAGCCGGGCGGGAAGAGATCATTGACGCCGACCGATGAGGCGTTGGCGATTGTCTGAGAGCTCAGGGTCTTGTGGTTTTCATCGAACACCCGGGCCACCATTGAGGTCGCGCCCAGCGAGGAGAAGTCGGCAAGCACCAGCGCATTGGGTCCGCCGAGATACATGCTGGTGCCCAGCACATGGTTCGGGTCCCCGGCATACGGCCCCGTCACGGTGCTGACCAGGCCGGTGATGTCGGTGTTCGGGTACGGGTCGAAGTTCAGGGCCAGGGAATCGGCTAAGCCGACATCGACATGAAAGCCGTCGGTTCCGCTGGGGCCGATATTGGAGACCACCATCGAGACGGGGTCGGTGGTGCCCCCGTGGAAGAAAAACAGGTTGGCGAAGCCCAGGGGCCTGGTCACCACCCCGTTGAAAGGCGATTCCGGGAGGACGGTGACCGTGAAAGAGCAGGTTGGGGTTTCCCCGCAGCCGTCGTGGCCCTGGCCGTTAACGGTGGTGGTGCCAATCGGGAAGAGGCTCCCGCTGGGCGGCGTGCCGGTGGCTGTAAAGCAACAGAGCGGGCAGTCGGGATAGACGGTGATCGGAGGAAACGAATAATAGACCACCGCCCCGCTGGCGCTGGTAGCGTGCACTGTGATGTTCGAAGGACAAGTCAGCCCATAGGGCGCGTAATTGGGAGGCGGATTGAGCACAAAACGCCAAGGCCCTTCCACGGCCGGGTTCCAAGTCTGGCCGTTATCGAGGGTCAACTCCTGCGCTACGTCGTAAAAGCCTTCGACGCGATAACCGCCGGCAACGTCTGGCGCAATCCCGGTTCTCCCCAGTGAAGTCCTGGTGGGACTCTGCCGCAACATCAGGCCCGCAGGCAGGGTGCCGCCCGCAGCGGTCAACTGCACCAGTTGGCAATCGAGGAATTGGCGGTCGCCCCAATCGATGGCGGCGTTGCCCGTCAGCTTGACCTGCGCGGAGGCCGGGGCGCTATACGAATTGAAGGTGTTCCCGCCATCCTGGGAAAGATCAAGTGCCAGTTGGCCGCGGAAATCGATCGTGCTGGAGACGCCGGGGGGCGGCGGTGGGAACGAGCTGGTAAATCCCGAGAACGTCTGGTTGCGAATAGCAATAATGCCACCCGTCGGCAGGCGGAAGGTCCGCCGCACGCCGGGCAGGGTGAGATACTGGCTCCCGCTCGGCGGCTGGTTCGGGGAAGCGAAGCGGATCACCTGGCTGTTGCCTAGCAGCTCTAAATGCAAGGAGCCGCTGGTTGCCGCTTGCCAGTTCTTGCCTCCGTCCGTGCTCAACTCCAGGAACACGTCGAAAAAGCTGGTCATCCGGTAGCTCCCGTCACCCGCGCTCATGAGGGAGACCTGGCCGTGCGACGGGAGCACCGGGCTCGCCCGCAGCAGGATGTTTTGCGGCAGGTCCCCGCCGGCGAAATCCATCTGGGTTATATCCGCATCGAACACCTGAAGCGCCCCCGGCCGGAGCCCCTGGACTAACAGGCCGACGAGCACCGGCACCCGCACGCGGGTGAAGGTCGCGCCCCCATCCTGAGACCAGCCCATTTCCACGACGGCGCTGAATTGTTGGGCGACCGGCGCCGGGCTCGGGGCCAACAGCGAAAGATCGAACGGCGACGAGAACAAGGTCTCCTGCAGGTTCCTCACTTCCATCCCCCCGGGGAACATCGCGGCGACATCCAGCAGGCTGGCGAACTGGTCGTTGGGCGGCGGCAATAAGGGGGTAAACTCCGGCACGGGCGACAGCGTGGCCGGGTCGGGGCGAAGCTCCAGGTGCAGGCTCGAGCCGGCGCTGGCCCAGTTCTGGCCGCCGTCGGTGCTGCCATCCAGAAAAACATCGCACACGACGATGATCAGGCCTGTGGTCGGGTCGGGTCCCATCGTCCCGCGCACGCTGGCCTGGCCGGTCGAAGCCCGCGACGGGCTTTCGCGCAGCATGACGCCGGGGGGCAAATCGCCGCCGGAGATGTCCAGGCGCTCGAGTTGCAGACCATAGAGTTCCTGTCCCGGGAGTTGGCCCGGACCGGCGTCCTGAACAGTGAGGACGAGCTTGGCGGGCGCGCGCCCGTGGGTGAAGGTGGCGCCCCCGTTCAGCGACCAATCAAATTCGGCCATCGGATCGGTGTCGAGCGTGAAGCTGGTGCCCGGTGTCGGCGGTGCCGCGCTGCGCGGAAAACCGCTCAGCGTCAGGTTGCTCAGGAGGATCCCGCCGACCGGGATTGGGGCGAACATCACCGGCTCCACGAGCATGCCGGACGGCGGCGGCAGCAAGCGATGGGCAAAAACGTACTCCCGCACGAGGCTGAAGCTTGGCAGCACTTGCACCTGAAAGGAACAGGTGACGTGCTCGCCGCAGGCGTTGTTCGCGGTCACGGTCACGGTCGTTATGCCGACGGGCAATTGCGTTCCGCTCGGCGGCGAGAAGACAATGGTGGGCGTGCCCCCGCCGAGCGGGCAATCCCCGTTCTGAATTGTCAGCGGCGGGTAACTGACCACCGCACCGCTAGCGCTGGTGGCGACCACGGTGAGATCACTTGGACAGAAGATTCGCAGCGGCGCGATCGGTGACGCGGGGGTGAGGGCCGCGGTCGCGGCGCGGTTGGCCGCGGTCCAGGTCTGGCCGCCATCCGCGCTCAGCTCGGTGAAGATATCGAAGAAACTGTCGATCTGGTTGCCGCCGGTGGGATGCGGCGTTATGCTCAGCCGACCTTTCGAAGCCAGCGTGGGACTTTCCCGGAGCAGCACACCTTGCGGCAGGCCGGTCAAATCCAACTGCACCAGCTCCGCGTCGTAATAGGAGGTATCGCCCCAGTTGATGGTGCTCCGGGTGACATTCATCCGGGCCGCGACCGTGCCCGCCGCATCTGTGAAAGTTGCCCCGCCATCCAGTGAGATCCTCACGCTGGCTTGTGCTGTGAAATTCTGGACCAACTGCTGCCCGACGGCGGGAGGCGGTGAGGAGGCCGAGAACCCGCCAATCGTGTTGCCGGCGATCAGCACGCCCTGCGGCGGGCCGGTCTGATACGCCAGCGCCGGCAGCACATACTGCCCCCCGGGCGTGGGCAGATTCGACGAGGCGAATTGGCCGCGCAAGCTGTTGGGCTGGAGCTCGAGGTGCATCGGCCCGTTGTTGAGGGCCTTCCAGGTCTGGCCGCCATCGGCGCTGACCTCCAGGAAGACATCGAAAAAGCTGCTCAGTTGAAACCTGCCGCTGCCCCCCGGCCGAAGTTCCGCCTCTCCGTAGGAAGACAACGTCGGGCTTTCCCGGAACATAATGGAAGCGCCGGGCAGGTTGGCGGAGAAGTCCATTTGCGTTATCTCGATGTCGAACAAGCGCGAGGCCGATTCCCGCACCTTGAGCAAAGCCAGGGTCACGTTGGCCGTAGTTCGCATCCGCGTGAAGGTCTGGCCGCCATTCGAGGACAGCTCAAAATCCAGGGTCGAAGAGAACGGCGCTGTGGCCATGATGCCGGTCGGCAGCGCCGCGCCATCCGTGGCCGCGGAAAACAAGGTTTGGCGCAATGACTTGATTTGAATGCCACCGTCGAAGGAGGCGACCTGCACCGCCGGCAAGAGGAGTTGGTCGTCCGGCGCCGGAATAAGTGGCGCGGGCTCGGCCACCAGCATCCCTTCCGCGGGATGAGACGGGTCCACCCTTAAATCCAAGTGCTGCGCCGGGTTCAGCGGCAGCCAGTTCTGGCCGCCATCCGTGCTTGAGTCCAGGAACACATCGAAAAACCCGCTGATCAGAAAGCCGCCTGCGATCGGCGTGATCGTTGCCTGTCCGGCAGAGGCCCGGTTGGGGCTTTGGCGGAGAGCCAGGTTCCCCGGCAGGTTGCTCAGCGGTTTGAATTCCAGGATCGATGCCGCGTAAGCCAGCCCCGCAGCGGGACTGCTGCCGGCGCTGACGTTAACGGTCAACTCCACCGGCAGGCTCGCCCGGCTCACCGCACCGCTCCCGTTCAGCGACAAGTCGAAATCGGCCTTCGCGTCGAACGTGAGCGCCACGCTCGTCCCGGGCGGAGGGGCCGGAACGCTCTCGCTAAACGCGCGCAGCACCAGGTTGCTGACCACTACGCCACTGGTCGAGCCGATCGAGGTCTGCGGCGGCGCCACGTAGAGGCCGCGGGCCGGCAGGAGTTCGTTCGACGCGAAGAACAGCGCTTTCGAGGGTTGGGAGGTAGCCTGCTGGACGCACGCAGTCCAGCCCAAGGCAGTTACAACAAGTGCGACAGTCGTTTTCATTACCTATGCAGATATGGCGCGCCGCAAGGGGCTGCTCCCGGTCCTCCCCAGACAGACGGTCTTAAAAGCCTCAACTGTTTTGGCGATCATGATCGGAAATTCCCTTGTGTGCCAAACCATTAAACCTGCGGAAAACGCCTCTTGCCGCGCCGCCGCAGGAATCCACCAATGGGAAACTGACTTATCTATACCATTGATTATACTAAATGTCAAGACGCGGTGGACTTCCGTTTCCCCGTCCATAGTCCGTAGTCTGGAGTCTAATGTCTAAAGTCTAAGGTCGGGGAGTGGAATGGGGTGGGCCGGTTGTCCGGCTGGGCTGCTCGGGGCCACAGGTCGCCTCCAAAAGCGATAGAGGGCTACCGCAGTCCAAGACGCTGCGCGTTTTCGAGAGCCTCGGAGGGCGCGGCAGCGTCTTGGAGTGCAAGAGACAACCATTTTCCTGTCTTTCATCTTTCTGTCCTTGTGCCTTCGCGTTCGGCTCTTCGCTTCCCGAGAGCTGAGCCTCGTTACTACGCCTGCTGCTACGGGTTGTTTGACCAAGTCTCGGGGTGCGAGCGGTGGTCGTTGTTCCATCGCTGTTTTCTGCGGTCGGATTTTTGAAGCCAGACGACCAGTTTGCCGTATTCCACATGGCCGTCGCAGAACGCACCGTTGGCGCCTTGATTGTGGCGCCCGGGCCCCAACTCCGCGAGCAGGTTGATCGGGAAGATGTCGTCGAGGTCCATATCGCGGCTGCCGGTTTGCACCTGGATGTCGGTCACCGCGATCATGTCGCTTGGGATGGTCACTTGGTGCTCGGCCAGGCAGACGGTGCTGGCGGTGCGATCACTGTAGCCGCCGTCCAGACCCAGGCTGGCCCCGGCTCCGGGAAAACGGCCCGTCCCCGCCGTGTTATACCCATAACTGGAATTCGGCATGGGCCAGCCCAGGCTGTTGGTCCATCTGGGCGCCGTCTTGTTTGCCGGGCAGACGAAGACATCGCGGTTGCCTGAGGCGAACCGGAGCAGCTTCGTATCCCAGAGGACGTAGGGACTCCCTGCCGAGTTGGCCTCGATTGCGGCTGCCAGCGGGTATTTTTGGGATTCATCCGTGTAGAGCTTTAGAGCGATGCCAATTTGATGGAGGTTGCTCTTGCAGGCCGCGGACAGTCCCGCCGCCTTGGCCCTCGCCAGCGTGGGCAACAGCAACGCCGCCAGGAGCGCAATGATGGCAATGACCACCAGGAGTTCGATGAGGGTGAAGGCCATCTTTGGCCCGGGCCGAGAGCCCGAACGGCGTCGCGATAGTACGGCTGATCTTGGCATAACCCAAAGCGTTTGGGTCCGTTGTTTTCTGGCTGATCGTCGGGAAGATAAGCCTGCTTTTAGCTCGCCGCAAGCGGTCGGCTGGAGTAGCGGCAGGCATCCTTGCCTGCCGTAGAGCCGGGCCTCTCCCCGCCCGGCGGATTACGCGCATGCTTTGCCGTATGGTTTGGAGCTTCGGAGACTGGCTCGGGCGGCAGGATGCCGCCCTCTACGGCAGGCGGGGACGCTTGCCGCTACTCTGCGGAACACTTTGGCGCGCGCACGTTCGTCGGCCCTCAGGACCATGCCCGTACTGGGGTCGGCACAGTATTTCGCATGGAGGGCTTGTAAAACCATCGGCTTGAAATAGAATGCACCCCTGAAAAGGAGGCTGGGCAGACAGGAAACGTTGTTGCTGGCGTATGCGCAGATGCGCAAGCTGTGGACGTTTCGGAAGGACGACTGCGGGAACTCCGCCAGAAGGCTGAACCACAATTGCACCCAGTGCTCCGCCCCAGCGACTTCGCGGAGTTTGACTTGCCGCGGGCATTTCGCCTCGTGGCCGACATGGCAGCCAAGGTGCGCTAACAAAATGGCTGAACGCAGTGGGCCGCTACTTCATCAACTCTTCGGCAATCTGGACGGCGTTTAGGGCGGCGCCCTTGAGGAGTTGGTCGCCGGCGACCCAGAAGCAGAGGCCGTTCTCCAGCGCGCAGTCCTTGCGGAGGCGGCCGACGGCGCAGTTGTATTTGTCCGACTGGTAAAGCGGGAGTGGATACTCGCACTTGGCGGGATTGTCGATGACGTCCAGGCCGGGCGCTTTCTTCAGCACCGCCAGCGCGGCTTCGACCGTCGCGGGCTTCTCGAACTCGGCACTGATGGCCACCGAGTGCGCTCGATAAACCGGCACGCGCACGCAGGTGACGCTCGCCCGGAACGCCGGGTGGTGCATGATCTTGCGGCCTTCGTTTTCCATCTTCATTTCTTCCTTCGTGTAACCGGTCGGCAGGAAGGAATCGACGTGCGGCAACACGTTGAAGGCAATCTGGTGCGGATAAACTTCGCGGGTCACGGGCTGCTTCTTCACGATCTGGTCCACCTGCCGTTCCAGCTCGGCGATGGCTTTGGCGCCCGTGCCCGAAACCGCCTGGTAGCTGGAGGCGAAGATGCGCTTGCAGTTGAAGGCCGCGTGCAGCGGGTAGAGTGCCATGAGCGCGATGGCCGTGGTGCAATTCGGGTTGGCAATGATACCCTTGTGCCACTTTATGTCGGCGGCGTTGATCTCGGGGATCACCAGCGGCACCTTGTCGTCCATGCGAAAGGCGCTGGAGTTGTCGATGACCACGCAGCCGGCCTGGGCGGCGATGGGCGCATATTCTTTGGAAATGCTCCCGCCGGCGCTGAATAGCGCGATATCAATGCCGCCAAAGGAATCCTTCTTGAGTTCCTGGACGGGGATGTCGCGGCCGCGAAACTTGAGCTTCTTGCCCACCGAACGGGCCGACGCGAGCAGCGTCAACTTCCCCACCGGGAAGTTGCGTTTCTCCAGCGTCTTGATCATCTCGAGGCCGACGGCACCCGTCGCACCGACCACAGCCACATGCGGTTTACGGTTCATATAAGGGGGCAGAATATAGCGAGCGGGGGCTGGTTGTGTCAACGCGGGGTAAGGCGCAGAGAAAGACGCGGGCGGATTTTGCCAGTGCCACCATGCGACGGGGAGGTCCGACCCCGCAGGAGCGCGGCCTTTAGGCGGCAGGAAGGTGCGACATGGTGGCGCGTCCGGCTTACTCAAGACCGCTGGAACTTCGGGAGTCCTGCAGCCTAAAGGCCGCGCTCCTATGGGGTGACGGCACTTCCAAGAAGCGCCCGGAAGGTGCCTTGCGTCGGTCCTTTTCCCTTTCCACGCGGAAGACTGGTTATATCATGCCAGCGATGTTTTCGCGCATTCAGTCTGTCCATTTCGTCGGTATCTGCGGCACGGCTATGGCTTCGGCAGCCGTGGCGATGCAGGAGAAAGGTGTCAAGGTCACGGGCTCGGACCAGAACGTCTATCCGCCCATGTCCACCTTCCTGGCGGACCGCAAGATCGAGGTGATCTCTGGTTACGCCGAGCGAAACCTGGCGTATAAGCCCGACCTNNCTGGTGGTGACCGGCACCCATGGCAAGACCACGACGACTTCACTGCTGACGTGGGTCTTCGAGCACAACGGCCTCAACCCGAGCTACCTCATCGGCGGCATCCCGAACAACCTGGGTCAGGGCGCGCGCTTCACTGATAGCGAATGGTTCATCATCGAGGGCGATGAGTACGACACGGCGTTCTTCGACAAGCGCAGCAAGTTCGTGCATTACCTGCCCGAGGTGGCGCTCATCAACAACCTCGAGTATGACCACGCCGACATCTTCGAGAGCCTGGAGTCCATCAAGACCGCCTTCAAGTATTTCATCCGCCTCATCCCGCGCAACGGCCTGCTGCTGGCCAACGGCGACGACGCGAACCTGGCGCCGCTGCTCAAGGTGACGCATTGCCCGGTGAAGCGCTTCGGCCTGGGCGAAGGCAACGCCGTTCAGGCCTTCAACATCCGCTACGGGCCGACGGCGACCGAGTTCGAGATACCCAGCTTCAAGTTCCATACAAACTTCGTGGGGGAAATCAACGTGCGCAACGCGCTGGCGGTGGTCGCGTGCGCCAAGCATTGCGGCCTTAAGAACCACCAGATACAAGCCGCCTTCGATACCTTCAAGGGCATCAAGCGCCGCATGGAAATACGGGGCATTTCGGGCGGGGTGACGGTGGTGGACGACTTCGGCCATCATCCTACTGCGATTCGCGAGACCTTGAGCGCGCTGCGGATCAAGTATCCAACGCAGAAGCTCTGGGCCATTTTCGAGCCGCGCACCAACACCACCCGGCGCAATGTGTTCCAAGCCGAGCTGGCGAGTGCCTTCGTGGATGCCGACGCGGTGGTCGTCGCGCAGGTGGCCCGCCTGGAGTTGCTGGCGCCCGAGGAACGCCTCGACCCCGCGCGGCTGATGGTGGATCTGAAAGCGCTGGGCAAAGACGCCGCCTACCTGCCGGATGTGGATGCCATCGTTGACCACGTCGGCAAGGGCGCGCAAGGGGGCGAGATCGTGGTGGTCTTCAGCAATGGCGGCTTCGGCGGGATCCACGGCAAGCTGCTGGAGCGGTTGGGCCGGCGCTAGCCACGCGCGGGCTGCGTATGTTGCTCAATATTAGGAAGATTCGCCGGCTGAATAAAGCTAGGCCGACACGGTCTAACCGGTTAATATTGAATGCGGGTGTGATGTTTATGAAGAATATGAAATGGGTCGGGTTAGTCGCAGCGATGGCCATGCCGTTGCTGGCCGCAAATGCTCAAACTCCGGAGGCGCCAGTTCCGGGTGCTCCGGCACAAACGGCGGCGGCAGCGCCGGTCAATCTTTCGCCGGGTGCCGCCGAGGTCGCCCGGTTGGCCGGCTCGGGCGTGGGGGACGACGTCGTGCTGGCCTACATCCAGAATTCACAAGCCCCCTTCAATCTTACTGCCGACGACGTCCTTTATCTCAAGGACATCGGCCTCTCTCCGCAGGTGACGTCAGCCATGTTGACTCACGACAGCACGTTGCGGGGCCAACCTCAGCAGTATGCGCCCGCAGCTCCGGTCGCCCCGGCGCCTGTAGCGGCGTCCGGCAGCGCGCCTTTAACTTATGATTGGCAACCGTCAGGTGCCCCGACCAGCCCGGCTCCGGCAGTTCCGGCGGCGCCAACCGCGCCAACCATGGCAGTCGGCGCGCCGGCCCCGACTTATGTCACAACCGCTCCCGCGGATGTGTCCTACTTCTACAATGATCTCTCGCCCTACGGCACCTGGGTGTCGCTGGAAGGATACGGCTGGTGCTGGCAACCGCAGACGGTCGTAGTCTCTCACGGGTGGCGGCCTTACTGCGATGGCGGCCACTGGGTTTACTCGGACGTTGGCTGGTGTTGGCAGTCGGACTACTCGTGGGGCTGGGCGCCGTTCCACTATGGCCGCTGGTATATGCACCCGCGCTGCGGCTGGGTCTGGACGCCCGACCGGGTCTGGGGACCGGCCTGGGTGACGTGGCGGACGACCGGGGACGTATGCGGTTGGGCGCCGCTGCCGCCGCACGCCGAGTTTGACGTGCGCTTGGGCTGGCGCTTCAATGGCGTCAGCGTCGGAGCGAACTTCGACTTCGGCCTCGGCATCGGCGCCTTTGCCTTCGTTGGCTTCGGCGACTTCTGCGGGCATGACCTCCGCAGTCGCTGCCTGCCGCCGGCCCGGGTGACGACCATTTACCGCCAGACCACTATCATCAACAATTATGAGGTGCACAACAACACCATCGTGCATCGGGGCATCCCGATCGAGCGCGTGAGTGCTGCGTCGCGCACCCCTGTTCCCCGGGCAACCGTCCGTGATTTGCCAGCCGGCTCGACCAGAATGCCCCGCCAGACGGGGTCGGTCGTGTATCGGCCGCAGCTCCGGGCTCCGGCGCAACCGGTGCGCATGGCGGCCCAGAAAGTGGACGAGCGCCATCCTGTCATCCAGCACGCCCCCATTGCGCCGGCGAGCACGGGACGCCCCGCCACTGTGAGCCGGAGCGGGTCGGCCCCTGGCGTTGCCACCGGACGTCCATCAGCGCAAGCGCCCAAGGCTTCTCCCTGGTCGAGTGGCACAACGCGCGCAGCCTCGCCTCAGTCCCAACCGGCGGTGCGGAGTTCGCAGCCGGCAAATGCACCGGCAACGACGCGACCTTCCTCCCGGTCGAGCGACGCCAGACCGGCGGCCGCTGCTTCGCAACCTCAGTCAGCCTCGAAGGCCTACCAGGCCCCGGCCCCGGTGGCCGCGCCGGCCACACCCCGGGCGCCCGAGAATTGGAAGCAAGGAGCCAGCAGTGGTCCAGGCTACCGGGCAGACGCGGGCCTGCCCGGCTACTACAACGCCCAGGCCGCCGGCAAACCAGCCACCGTCACCCCGCAAACCGCGGCACTGCAACAGAACCCTCACGTGTATGCTCCTAAGAGCGCGCGTCAGGCCGCCGAAATCCATACGCTGTCGCCTGCGGATCAGCGCACCTCGGCAACGCCCGCGTCCTCCGGAAGGGGTGGGGACTCTCGTTCCCGGAAGCAGTAGTAACTTAAGCGCGAATCATTCAGCTAGCGGCAGCCCTCTGCCGACCATAATAGCCAGCAGAGGGCGCCTTCGAGAGAGAGTGAGGTCCGTCATGGCGACGGACAACTCAGAACTCCTGGTCATCAGGGCACCGGCATAATACGCAAGAACGCATACTGCGGCGCCGCAGAAAAATCCAACTTGACCGATACCGGGCCGTTAGAGCCGGGGATATCCTGTGCCACGGTCTGCCAGTTTGAGAAGTTCCCCGGGCCGAGCAGATTATGGGTGCCGAGAACCTTGTAGTTTTTCGTCGCGGTGCCGTCCCACGAGAGCTGGATCTGCTGACTTCCAACCTGGGACACCCTGATCAAACCCAGCGGTTGGTAAGGCTCAAGGGTTTCACCCATGGCCCATTTGCATGTTCGCACGAAGATCACCTTACCAATGTCGGTTAGCGCATTGAATGCCCGGCGAATCCCGCCAGAGCCGTCTTCGTTCACGAAGAAATGGACCATCCGCATGGGGGCGGTGGTGAAATTGAACCAGGGATTGCTGGCATCTGCGGTAGTGTCGGCGAGCCCGCCACCCGCATCAATGACGGAGAAAACCACCTGGTTCGTGTCGCTGGAAAGCCGACCAAGGATCGTCATTCCGGGCGCCGGGATGGATTTGCCCGAGCTGCAATCGGAGCAAGTCCAACTGATTTCGTAGTTCGACTTCCCGCCGGGGGCGTTGTGCAATTTCTCTTCCGGATAAGGGGCACGGAAGATCTGTACGCGGTTCTGCGCATCCAGCGGAATACCCTGCATTATCGGGTGCGTTGGGTTAACCACGGTCAGGTACAGGCCATTCACGACGGGATCGGTCTTGTTTGAGGTATTCTTGGATCCGTTACCTGTGCCATAGAAGAACAGCTCGGCGTGGCTGACAGGTACCCCGGCGGTACTGTCGCCTAACACCGCGTTCTCTCCACAGATGATTGGGATGCCGTTCGTGTTGGGAGGCACCATATCACCCGAACCGCCGCTGCCCGACATAATGACCAACATGGCTGACCACAATACGTTGGGCGCAAAATTGGCGCGGAGGACACTCGCTCCGCCACTCCCCTGGTAGTAGGGCTGCGGGTCGTTCGGGTTGCTGAGCCAATCTACAGATTGGCCGCCTTGATTATTCACATAATGGAGAGTTTGTTCCGGCAGCACGCGAACCGTGTAGCCGTGGTCTCCGAGCAACTCGCCCATAGCAGCATCTCCCGGAGATACGACACCCGGTCCTGCGGGGTCGTCTCCATCCCAGAGCTGACTCGAACTCTGCTGACGCCAAAACGCATCGACGGCGGTGCGCGTCGTGATGATGATCACGCCGTTAGTGATGATAATCCCATCCAAGTTCGTGATTGCCGCCTTCGTTTCCACCTGTGATACAACTCCAATTGCCAGCGCGAGGGCGCCGGCCCATACGAACCGATTTCTCATGAGTATGCCTTTCTTGCGATTGCCGCTGTGTGCGGCAGTTTGTTTGGATGATTAACCAACTGGAAAAGCCAAACCCCCGTTCACCGTTGGCAACAACTCCCCCCTTTGCATTAGTGGTACTCCATGCTCCAGCCCGCCGGAACCGTGATCTGTTGCCAGAATGCACATCGGCTCAGCTAATTCGGTTTTGGTTTAC
>PLZQ01000365.1 GCA_003152225.1 Limisphaerales bacterium
TCTTGAACCCGCTGCCCAGGGCAATAACGGCCAGGGTGCCGACGGCGGCCCCAAGGAAAAGCTGCGGATTCCAGAGCACCATTTGCACCTGCTCACCGTATCTATGGTGATGGCTCGATGCGACGCCTGTGAAAATCACCAGCGTCGCGGCGTAAACCGCCACAATCAGCATGGCCACGCCGAGAATGAAATAAACGACCAGGAGCTTGGTGTTGCGGCGGGCCTGGTCCTGACGCTCGAAGAAGTCCATGTGCGGTGGAGTAGTTACATAGTTACAAGCGTTACATGGTTATATGAGGTGCTTTCTTGCGCGGCCATGTAACCATGTAACCATGTAACCAATGTAACGCCTCAACTGAACGAAACCTTCGGCGCTTCCTTCTCGGCTGGCTTCTCGATGACGAACAGTTCGGCCGGGCCGAAGTTGAAGGGGCCGGCGACCATGTTGGTCGGGAACGTCTCACGCTGCGTGTTGTAGGCCATCACGGAGTCGTTGTAGGCCTGCCGGGCGAAGGCCACTTTATTCTCGGTCGAGGTGAGCTCCTCCATCAGCGCCATCATCGTCGTGTTGGCCTTCAGGTCGGGATACGCCTCGGCCACCGCGAAGAGCCGGCCTAGCGTGCTGGTCAGCGCGGTTTCGGCGCCGGACAACCCTTTCATCGCCACCGCGTCGCCGGGGTTTTGGGCGGCGGCCACATTGGCGGCAGAGGCGGCGTTGCGCGCGGCAATGACGGCTTCCAGCGTGCCGCGCTCGTGCTTGATGTAGCCTTTGGCGGTCTCGACGAGGTTGGGAATCAGGTCGTAGCGCCGCTTGAGCTGCACGTCAATTTGCGCGTAGGCGTTCTTGAACCGGTTGCGCAGCGCGACCAGGCGGTTGTAGGCGCCCACGAGCCACATCAGCACGAAGAACACCGGCACCACGATCACGATCACCAGCACTATCAAAACTTTAGCCATAAGTATCCTTTCGCTTGTTGCCTAACAGCTAGGCTATACCGCCGAGGCAGGCAATTACAAAGTGACGCCGGGAATGGAAACGGAAAGGAGGGACGGAGGGCTGGGGCGGGAAGGACGGGGTCACGGTCCTCGGAGAGTTCCAATGGAATGCGGCGGCCAATTCCGAAGCCCGAAGACCGAAGGCCGAAAGAAGGCCGAAGTCCGAAGTCCGAAAAGACCGAACGGCGCTCCGTTAACACGGACATGTCGGGGGCTAAACGTGGCAGGCTGTGGCGCTCTGAATCATTCCTCTTCTATGATGACGATAGGCCTGGTGCTTTCGGGTTTCGAGTTTCGGCCTTCTTTCGGCCTTCGACCTTCGGGCTTCGGGTTTCTACCGCCCAGTGCTCACCCACCGAAACCATCGTGGCTTCACCCCATTCCCCTCTACTTCGCAAATCCCTGCGCCTGCAGCCAGAAGATGCAGTCACGCGTCCAGGGATGCCGTTGCTCGGGATTCCAGTCACGCGTGCCCAGGCCAAGGCCGTGCTGGCCCTTCTGGTAAATGTGCAGATCAAACGGGACCCCGGCTTTGCGCAACGCTTCGGCGAATTGCAGGCTGTTCTCGACGGGCACGGCGTTGTCCTCATAGGTGGCCCAGACGAAGCAAGGCGGCGTCTCTTTGGTTACCTGGAGTTCATTGGACAGGTCGCGAACCAGTTCGGGCGAGGGATCTTTACCCAACAGGTTGTGCATCGAGCCTTGATGCGTGAATTGGCCCAGCGTAATGACCGCGTAACATAGAATGCCCAGGTCCGGCCGGGAACTCTGCCGCTCGATCGGGTCCGCTGCGTCCGGCTTGCCCGCGTCGAAATGCGTCAGCAGCGTGGAAGCGAGGTGGCCGCCAGCCGAAGAGCCCATGATGCCGATGCGCTTGGGGTCCACTTTCCATTCGCCGGCCCGGGCGCGCACCAACCGCACCGCACGGGCAGCGTCCTGCAGCATGACCGGGTGCCGGTAACCGCCCGAGCCCAGCCGGTATTTCAAAACGAACCCGGCGATGCCCGCCTCGTTCAGGAACCGGGCGTATTGGCCGCCTTCATGCGGAGCCAGGCCTCCGTAACCGCCGCCCGGGCAAATCACAATGGCAGCGCCCGTGGCCTTAGCCGGGTCCGGCAAGTACGGCGTGAGCGTGGGAATGTCTTTGTCCTCTTTGCCGAGCGCGCCCGGAGCGCCCTCCGGCCAAAGGGGGAACGAATTAGTCGTCTGCGCCTGCGCCGACGCCAGCCATCCAAGGAATACGGCCATAAGCAGGTTGATCTTCATCGCAGTGACAGGATATTCGCCTCCCAAGCGTATTGGCGATGGAAATCATGCCTTTCCGGGAGGGTGAATCCAAGAAAGCGTAAACCCGGGCAATGGCTCATAATCCTCCCCCAGCCTGAGATTGCCTTGCCCCCACGCCCCCAACGCGGCCTCAGGCTTTGAGGTAGCATTGAGGTAGCTTTGGGAGGCTTTCCGCGGTCTCGGGCCGCTATTTCTGCTTTCTGCTTTGTGCTTTTGCCAAAGTGTGGCTTCGGGAGGCTTTGTCTGGAGCCTGAGTGGAGCCTGAGTGGAGCCTGTGGGTAGCCTCAGGGTAGCTTCAGGGTGGCTTCAGGGTGCCTACCGGTTGGCTACCAGATGGCCTGAGGGTGGCCTGAGGGTGGCTTGAGGTGGCTTTGCCTGGTTTTTCAAGGTTCGAAGTTCGAGGTTCAAGGTTCAAGGTTCGGTATTCGTCATCAGCGACCCGGCGGTCCAGACCAAGGCCTTTGGCTGGCGGGCCGCCTTCCCCGAACTGGCCTCAACAGCCGAAGTGGAACCAGCCTCGAAAAGGCGCATGCGAAGCAGCGCGGTAAAGCCGCAGCCGAAGTCAAAACAGTCTTAACGCAGAGACGCAGAGATTCACAGCACGGCGGAGCCGCAACAAGGCCGCAAGAACTGGCAGAAAAATAGGGGGACAGGAAAATGGGATTCCTGTTTATCTTTCCGTCCCTCATTTTTCTGTCAGCAAGTCTTCGGTTAGGTTTCCTCGCAGCCTGCGATCAATCTCGACTATTGCAGTGCAGAGGGACGTAGAGAAGGAAGAAAGAAAAGGCTCTTCTCCTCTGCGTTCCTCCGCGCCCTCTGCGTCTCTGCGTTAATTCTTCTCAGCCTGTGTCCCCTCGAACCGACTGAGGACCGTTGTTTTCCGGGCCGGTTTGAAGGCGGGCTTCTGCCCGGCACTGGCCTCCTCCGGCCCGGTTTGCCCCGGAATCGCGCTGCTTCTCGCGCATTGTCCGGCCGCTCTGCCGCTGCCACCCGCCTACGGTCTTGGCGATGGTGCAAAACCGCCAGAACACCGGCAAAGCTTGCCTGTTGCCGCCCTCCACCAATTCTGGCAGGATGGGGCCGGAATGAATGAGAGTGAAAAGCAATTCTCCTTCACCCGCGCAGCGCCAAGTACAAGCGGGCGCGCTAGAAACCAAATTCCTATCAATAAGCCAGGCGTTTCAACCGTTATGAGAGATCGTATCATACTGAGCCTCCTGGTGGCCGCGGCGACCGCGTGCGCCAGCCCCAAGACCAACCAGGCCAAACAGGAGGCGGAGAAGGTCCATCAGCGCGGCTGGATCGGCGGCGAGTTCGAGCTGGCCCGAAAAGTGAGACTCTTCGGCTCTCGAGAGGACTACGTTCCGCTCCTTCCCCCCGGGCTGGCCAGTTCCAACCGGGCGGGAATCCTCATCACGGCCCTCAGCAGCAATTCGCCGGCCTGCCAGGCGGGGCTGCGTGAAGGGGACCTCCTCCTGGACTGCGCGCATCGGCCAGTCACAACCTTGAAGGCCTTTCATCGGTTCGTGGACCAAAGCGAACCTGGCAAACCCCTGCCGCTGACCATCTGGCGCGAGGGCCGGACGTTCGACTGTGCCGTGCCGGTGGGACGCGAGACTTTCAAACGCTGGCTCACTTTCGGTGCCGGGGTTGGGTTGCCCAATCTTTCCGATTTTGGGCACCTGGACCTCTGGCCCAATCCCGGCTTCGACCTCTGGGTCCTGGGGTTTGAGCCGAATCCGAACGACCGAAAGGAACTCGGTTCCGCGGAGGCCGTTTATTCCCGGGCGTGCCAGAAAGGCAAATACACGGCCAGTGACCAGGACTGGAACTGCTGGCTGGTAATCTTCAAGCTGGAACACACAACGCAAGTTCTTTCCCAGGAACCCGTGCCCGCCCACACGGCCGCAGTCAAACAGCCATAAAAGTAAAAAGGACCCTGAAAGCAGTCATCAGGGTTGACTAGTGGCGGGATTGGGTCCAGGACGACCGCCGATGGCACGCAAGATACGCATCGCGTGTGCCGTGGCCGCTTACAATGTGATGGCGCGCTGCAACCAAGGGCGGGCCATCTATGCCGACGAGCGCGACCGCAAGCTGTGGCTGGCAACGCAGGGCGAAGCGTGTGAGAAGACCGGTTGGTTCATCCATGCCTGGGTGATGATGAACAACGCGATGGGATTTTCGCTACCCACACCAAACCAGAGCGCCCCGGAATACCGTTTTTTGATTGCTGATCCCGCCGCACCAGCATACGACTTCCCTAATGAAAAACCTGACGGCAACGGTTTCTCTCGCGCTCCAGTTCGTCACCCAAAGCATCCTAGCCTGGAGCGGGGCTGGCCACCAGGTCATCGCGGCGGAGGCATACCGGCAGCTACCCCCGGCGCTCAAGACGTTAGCGATCCATTCTGCGAAGGAACCCAATTGATGGGTACCGGCGACATTGCGGGGGCAGAACACGCCCTTCGCCAAGCCCTTGCACGTGACCCTCAGCTTGCTGAGGCTCATGCCAATCTTGGGTTGCTGCTCGATGGCAAAGGACAGCATCGCGAGGCCGAGGGTCACTATCGAAGAGCGCTGGAATTCAGCCCGCACTTGGTGCAGACGCATATAAACTTGGGAGCCCTGCTCGCAGCTCAAAGGCGATATGCAGAAGCGGAGGAGATCTATCGGCGGGCGTTAAGTCTCGCCCCGGAATCGCCTGCCGCCTGGTCAAACTTGGGTGTCCTCCTGATTTCCGTCAAACGGGAGCCAGAAGCGGAGCGCTGCTTTGGCAGGGCCTTGGCTTCGACCCCAGGTTACCGAAGCGCCTCCTTCAACCTCGCCTACCTTTTGCTACGCCAAGGACGATATGAAGAAGGTTGGAGCTGTCTCGAATCGCGGGGCTGGCATTCACCAATCAAGGGCTACTTGGATGGATTCTCACGCTGGCAGGGCGAATCACTTGAGGGGAAGTCCCTGCTCATCGGAGCGGAGGCTGGCTATGGCGACATGATTCAATTCTGTCGGTACGCAGCGCTCATCAAGAGGAGGGGTGCCGCTCGTATATCAGTCTATTGCCATCCGGGTTTGAAACGCCTTTTCGCCAGCCTTGTGGGTGTGGACGAAGTCCTGACTTCCGACCAACCACTTCCTGTGGTGTGCTGGGATTACTGGACGCTGCCTCTTAGCATGCCGTTTCTTTTCCAGACGACGCTCGACACGATTCCAGCGGACCTGCCTTATCTCACGGCTGAACCAGAGCGGATCATGCATTGGGCAGGCATTGTGGGGGATCCCCAAGCTTATCTGAAGGTTGGTTTGGTTTGGAAGGGCAATCCACACTTCGAGAACAACGCTGATCGCTCATTGCCGTCTCTATCTGCTTTGGTACCGTTGAAAGACCTGACCGGTATCCGTTACTTCAGCCTACAGAAGGGAACCGGCGAGGAGGCGTCGTGTAATGACGCCCCTATGCCTTTGATGGATTTGGGAGCCCACATTGGCGACTTTGCTGATACGGCCGCCATTGTGATGAATCTGGATCTGGTCATTACGGTAGATACTGCCGTTGCCCATTTGGCTGGTGCCCTGGGCAAACTCACCTGGGTATTGCTTTCGGATTACATGACGGATTGGCGCTGGCTCAAGGACCGTCAAGACTCACCTTGGTATCCGAAGGTGATGCGGCTATTCCGGCAGGATAATTCGGGTAGTTGGGCTACCGTTATTGCCGAGGTAAAGAGGGCCTTGCAGACCCTGGTCGAAGCCCGAGGCAAGCCGGGCCGCTCTTCCTTCTGATCGCCGGTAGTGCTCGTCGTAAAATGCAAGGGTCCCGGAAAGCAGTTGTCAGGGTTGGCTAGGGGCGAGATTCGGGCCAGGTTGACCGCCGATGGCACGCAAGCTACGCATCGCGTATGCCAGGGCCGCTTACCACGTCATGGCGCGCGGCAACCAAGGACGGGCCATCTTTGCCGACGAGCGCGACCGCAAGTTGTGGCTGGCAACGCTGGGCGAAGCGTGTGAGAAGACCGGTTGGCGCATCCATGCTCGGCTGCAGAGTGACGCAGGCCATTGGCCGGCTGAAGCGGAAAGGGCAGCCAGAACTGGAGCGGCTGAAGAGGCGACTGGCGCAGGTCTATGACAACCATAATGGCGAGGTGGAGGTATAAATATGAGCATTCCGAGACCCTTTCACAATCGATCAAAGCAGCATGGTCCGAACCCGAAATTATCGGGCGCAAAGGTGGATATGTCACGGCGCTGGGGAGACCTGCGGTGTTCGTGCTCACGGGCGGACCGGGCGGTGGCAAGACCACATTCATGGGGGAGTTGCGAAACGAAGACCCAAACTGTCGGAAGTGGGTGCTTGTGCCAGAGGCCGCGCCGTGGTTGTTTCGAGCGGGTTTGAACGCCAGTGAAAAATCATTTCAGGCCGGAGTGGTTCACTTGCAGATTGCGTTGGAGGATGCCTGCGCTCAGGCCGCCCCGTGTGAAGCAGTGTTGCTATGCCATCGTGGTTCACTTGATCCGCTGGCATATTGGCTTGCAGCAGGTTGGAACGAGAAGGACTTTTTCGACTGCGTTGGCTTCAGCCGGGACGCACTTTTGCAACGTTACGCGGGCATCATTCACTTGCAAACAGCGGCACTCGATGCAGAGGATCATTATCTAGGCTGGCCCGACGCTCATCGTCGCGAGACTCCCGCAGAAGCACGGACTATAGATGGACTTTGCCGCCGTGCTTGGAATGGACATCACCATCAAACATTCATTGAAAACCAAGGACGTAATTGGGCAGGCAAGTCACACGTCTTGCGCCAAACGCTTTCATGTTGGCTGTCAGATTCGCAAACCGAATAGGAAGCTTTACAATACTCTAGCGACCACACCTCGCCAGACAAGAACCACATCCCGACTGCCAAGACGAACATCAACATCTGGAAATAACTCTTCGGGCGGAAAGGAACAAATTTCCGGATCGCCCTGCTGGGCGATGCCTACGCTGAGGGCGAATGCGGTGTTGGTGGATTACCGCATCGAGGCCGCCACGGTGGGCGCTGTCGGGGTGCTGCGGATCAGTTTTATGAAGACCCGGCAAGTGGTGCAAGGGTTGTGGCAGTTCTTGGAGGTCTCGGCAGACTTGCTGACCCCGGCGTAGGTGCGCTTAGTCGTCCGCCGTTCCTTGCGCCGGATCGCCGATATGGCCATCCCCAAGCGATGGCAACGGTCCTGCCCACGAGCCTTGCGCCAACCGCTGAGCAGTTGGCCACGGTTGCGCAAAAACACTTATCGCAACGGACCTGTCCAATACTCCGGTGGCCAAATCTATGCCTGAATCCTTATACGGCATTGGCACTAACCTCCCGCCAGTAGCAGACCCAGCGCACGTTGCTCGACTGGCCACGAAGCAAAAAGCAAAACGCTGAAAGCTGAAACCGGAGGAGAGAAAGCGGAAGGCGAAAACCAGGGCCAAGGGCCCAGCGCGGCAGAGCCGCAACCGAAGATAGAAAATAGCCAATGGCAAATAGCCGACGTGCGGGGTGCACAAGAGATTTGCGCAGCCTGCACAAATCTTGATGGATAGCAGTGCAAGGGCCACGCAGATGGGGAGGGCAAGAAGGAGCCGCTGACCGCTGTGCCCTCCGCCTTGGGATTTCCGCTTTCCCGTCCTCCGTAACGGTACTGCGGAGGGTGGACTGCTTTCCCAATTCCAGCTTTTCAGCATGCCTTCCCGCGCCCTCGCCGCCGAAACCTTGAAACTGGAGCGCACCCTCTGCGACCTCACTCCCCGGATTTGGCATGTGGACCTGCTGCGCTATCCGGTCTGCCAAAACCCGAAGCGGGTGATCGCTATCATTCATGACTCGCGGGTGGCGGAGAAGCTTCGCTGTGCCAGCACAGATTCGCCTTGCGCTAGCTACTGACTGCGTCGAGTGTAGGCTCCGTGAAGGATCGCAGCTTAAGGTTGGTTTTGACATGCTTCTCGCTGGCCTTGCTCAACATGGCCAACGCCCAGGGTTTGCGTTTCACCAGTTCCATCCAGACGACGAACGGGTTTTCGATGCAATGGAGCAATGGGGTCGCCGGGCAAGCTTACACGTTGCAGTCGCGGGACAGAATGACCAACAGTATCTGGCTGACACTCGACAGCCCCCAACCGTGGCCGACTTCCCAAACGCAATGGAATGACACCATTTCGTCCACCCAGTTGTTGCGCCTCTACCGGGTGGTCGGTGTCCAACCTGCCGTTCGTGGGAAGCTGATTTCGTCCAATCACGTGGCCCCTTACAGCGCCAGCCAGCTAAACTTCATTTTTGGCTTCTACGGAATAACGAACATCACGGCGCAGTATGGAGTGGACCGTTACCAGATCGTTTATGAAACGATTGATCCTCTGGGGGGGCGGACAACGGCCTCTGGTGGGCTGTTCATACCACAGCAGACGGGAACGAACTGGCCGCTGCTTAGCTATTCACATGGCACAATCACCCAGACCAATCAGGTCCCCTCCACCGCCTTAACGGAGGACACCTTGGCAGGCCTGGCGTTTGCCTCGGTCGGCTACGCCAGCGTGGCGGCGGATCTGCTCGGCTTGGGCTCCAGCCCGGGCTTGCATCCCTACCTCCACGCGCGGAGTGAGGCGACCGCCAGTGTGGACATGCTCCGGGCCGCCCGAAACTTCTGCGCCAGTAACGGCATCGGCCTAAACGGCCAGGTCTTCGTGACGGGTTACTCCCAGGGCGGCCACACCGCAATGGCCTTGCACCGGGAACTGGAGAGATATCACACAAACGAGTTTACGGTCACTGCCAGCGCACCGATGGCTGGGCCCTACGACATGTCGGGCGTGGAGATGAACGACATTCTGTCCGCGCGATGTCCGCCCAATCCCTACTACGCGGCTTACGTGGTGATGTCGTATCAGTCGGTATATGGTCTGGCCCCGAGCTGGACTAATCTGCTAGGGGCGCCCTACGCCAGTACCCTCCCGCGGCTCTTCAACGGCAACACGAGCGGCACCACCATCAGCAGCAACATGCCCACGTGTAACATCTCAACGATCCTCTGGCCGGCAGTGATCTCTTCCCTGACGAACGACCCCGGCAGTCCCCTCTACCAGGCTTTGCGTGACAACGACCTGTATCGCTGGAAACCCGTTGCGCCGATGCATTTATATCACTGCAGTGGCGATCTGGATGTGCTTCCCGCTAATTCGCAGGTGGCCTACGACAGTTTCCACGCACAAGGCGCGGCTCAGGTGGCGCCACCAATTGACCCCCAGCCGGGCGCCGATCACTCAGGTTGTGCCATCCCGAGCTTGGAGGCCGCGAAGGCGTGGTTCGACACGTTCAAACAGTAGCGACCTTCAGTAGAGCCGGTGGCGGAAGAGGTAGGCGGCCAGGAGCAGGTTGATCAGGCCAAGCGCGGCCATCGGCCAGAATTGGTCGAGCAGCAAATGGAAGGGTGTGCCTTGCAGGAAGACGCCCCGCAGGATCACCAGGAAGTAGCGCATCGGGTTGAGGTAGGTGACCTGCTGCACCCAGACCGGCATGTTGGCGATGGGCGTGGCGAATCCTGACAGCAGGATGGAGGGCACCAGGAAAAGGAAGGCACCCAGCAACCCTTGCTGCTGCGTGACGGCCAGCGAGGAAATCATCAGCCCCGCGCCCACCGTCGAGATCAGGAAGCAGAGCAGCCCGACATACAGCGTCAGCAGACTGCCGCGCAAGGGCACCTGGAACCAGAGGGTGGCGAGCACGATGATCAGGGTCGCTTCAAAGAAGCCGATGATGAAGCCGGGGAGCGCCTTGCCGAGGAGGATTTCCCCGGGCCGGAAGGGCGTCACCAGGAGCTGATCGAAGGTGCCTTGTTCGCGCTCGCGGGCGACCGACAGAGCGGTCACCAGGGTGGTGACGACCAGCGTCAGCAAGCCGACAATGCCTGGCACAATGAACCAGCGGCTGAGCAGGTTCGGATTGAACCACGCCCGGAATTCAAGGCTGGCCTGGGCTGCCGCGCCGCCGGTTCGCTGCTGCCAGTCCGCGTTGAAGGCGGCGACGATGGTGTTGACGTAGCCGAGCAGAATGGCCGCCGTATTGGAATTACGCCCATCCACAATGACCTGCACCGGCCCCGGGCGGCCACTGAGCAGTTCGCGGCTGAATTGGGGGCTGATGTGCAGGACCATCAGCACGCGCCGGGCATCGACCTGCGGCGAGATTTCCGCCTCGTGCGTCATGACCGCCACCTGCCGGAAATTGGGCGAGGCGCCGAAGCGCGCGACCAGGTCGCGCGCCTCCTGGCCGGGGTCTTCGTTATAGACCGCAAATGGAATACGGTTGAGGTCGAACGTGGCGGCATAGCCGAATATCAGCAACTGCACGAGGGGTGGCACGAAGACGACCACCCGGCTGCGCTTGTCCTTGAGCAGGGCCAGGAACTCCTTGATCATCAGGGCTCGAATTCGCTTCAGCATGCGTCTCCTATTCCAAGCGTTTGCGCAGCTTGCGCCGGCTGAGGCCGAGGAAGAACGCCGCCATTAAGAGCAGTGCCAGCGCGTTGGGCAAGATGACCGACCAGACATTGCCCGCCAGGAACACCGTTTGCAGGATGGCCACAAAATAGGACGCCGCCAGCACGTGAGTGAGCCACTGGATAATCTGCGGCATGCTGCCAATGTCGAAGATGAACCCCGACAGGATAAACGCCGGCAGAAAGGTGGTGATGATGGCCAGTTGCCCGGCGACAAACTGGTTCTTGGTCACCGTCGAGATGAGCAACCCCATGCCCAGCGCGGCCAGCAGGAAGAGCGCGCTGGCAGCGAACAATACCCAGAGCGAGCCGCGCAGCGGCACCCCAAACAGCCAGACGCCCATGGCGACGGACAGCGACAGGCCGCCCATGCCGAGAACGAAATAGGGCACCAGTTTGCCCAGCAGCACTTCGCGCATGGTCACCGGCGTCACCAGCAACGCTTCCATGGTGCCGCGTTCCCATTCNNGGCACCAGAAAGTTGCGGCTGCGCAGTTCGCTGTTAAACCAGACGCGCTGTTCGAGCTGGATCGGCATGGCGAGCGTCTCGCCCCGAGCTAGCGCCTCGCGCTGCAGCCATTTCTGCCAGACCCCTTGCACGTAGCCGAGAATGAGGCGCCCGGTATTGGCGTCCACGCCGTTGACGATCACTTGGATGGGGGTGCCGCCGGGCTGGCGCAATTGGCGGGCGAAATCCGACCGCAGATGCACGATGGCCAATACGCGACGGTCCAACAGCGCTTCCTCGGCCTCGCGCAGGTTGCGGTGGAAGACCGGCTCGAAGTAACGCGAATGCTGGAATCCGCTCGTGAATCTGGTGGTGTCGGGGCTGGGCAACTCGACGACCAGCGCAATCGGCACGTGTTCGGCATCTAACGAGACGCCGTAACCGAAGATGAGCAGCAACACCACCGGCAAGAGGAAGGCTATGGCAAGGCTGCTCGGGTCGCGCAGGATTTGGTAAAACTCTTTGCGGAGCAATCCGCGCAGCCGGGTGCGGCTGCCGCCACGGCGGGCGGGTGCCGGGAGGGCGTTTTGCGAGTTGCGCTCCGGGTTCATAAGGTGTCCAAGTGCGCTGCCGCGCGAAGCGTTTGGAGTGCGTGGAGCTTGCTCCCGCTTTTGGACGCATGGCACCGATCGAAAGCGCCAGCAAGCTGGTCGCACTCCAAACGCTTCGCGCAGTTCGGATGTGGCTCTGCTGCGTTCCGTAATCTTTTCATAGCGGGTGCGAGTTATCCTGGCTCGGCTGAGGGCCCGTGCCTTCGATCAGCCCAATGAAGGCGTCTTCCATCGTCGGTTCCGGGTGCTCCGGCGTGCGCTGCCGCTGCTTGATCTCCTCCGGTGTGCCGAGGGCGAGGATTTCGCCGTCCGCCATAATTGCCAGCCGGTCGCAATACTCCGCCTCCTCCATGAAATGGGTGGTCACCATGATCGTGACATTCTGCTCCGCCAGCGAGTTGATGTGGCTCCAGAACTCCCGCCGCGCGAGCGGGTCCACGCCGGAGGTCGGCTCGTCCAGAAAGAGGATTTCCGGGTCGTGCATCAAGGCGCAAGCCATCGCCAGCCGCTGTTTGTGTCCCAGCGGCAGGTCCATGCTGTTGGTGTCGGCCATCGGCCCGAGCTCGAACTGTGCCAGCGCATCCGCGATCTGCTCGCGTTGGCGCGGACCCGACAGCCCGTAGGCGCTGCTGAAAAAGCGCAGGTTCTCGGCCACACTGAGATTGTCGTAGAGGGAAAACTTCTGGGACATGTAGCCGATCCGCGCCCGGGCAGCCGCGGCGGCGTGGCGCAGGTCCACGCCCGCCACGCGCAGGGAGCCCTCCGTGGCGGGCAGCAAGCCGCAGAGCATCCGGAAAGTGGTGGACTTGCCCGCGCCATTGGCGCCCAGCAAGCCGAAGACCTCGCCGCGCTCAACTTGGAACGTCACCCCTTTGACGGCGTAGAAGTTGCCGAAGCGCCGTTTCACGCCCCGGACTTCAATGACGGGACCGTTGACGTTGCCCGTTTGCGGCTGCTGCGACGTCGGCGCGCGGACATTCCTGTCCGCAGCAACATCCGATGGGGAAGACGGCTTGAGCACTGGCCGGAGCGTGCTGCCATTCGGAGCTTGCTGCGGACAGGAATGTCCGCGCTCCGGCACTATTGGTGAGGTACGCCCCGCGACGGCGCCCGGGGCTGCCTGCCGTTTTCTGAGCAGCGTTACAAAACTGTCCTCAAGCCGGGGCGGCGTCGGTTGGAGCGACACGCCGGTCAAGCCGGGCAGGAGCGTCGCGAGGTCGGGCGGCGTCTCACTATTCATGACCAACCGCACGCGTTCGGCTTGGATGAGCGCATCTACGACCGGCCCCGCGGCGGCAAGTCTTGCCTGGAGCACACGTTTGCGTTGGCCGGGGGCTGAGACCAGGTAGGTCCGGCCCCGAGCTTGCTCGCTAAACTGCCGGGGCGGGCCTTGGCCGATCAATTCGCCATCGTGCATCAGGATTACTTCCTCGCAGCGCTCCGCCTCATCCAGGTAGGCGGTGCTCAATAGCACGGTCATGCCTTCCTGCCGGACGAGGCGATACACAATCTGCCAAAGCTCACGCCGGGAGACGGGATCAACGCCGACCGTCGGCTCGTCCAGCAACAGGAGCCGAGGAGGGCGCACGAGAGTGCAGGCCAGCCCGAGCTTTTGTTTCATGCCCCCGGAGAGCCGCCCGGAGAGCCGCCCGGTGAACCGCGCCAGTCCTGTCATCCGCATCAGCTCCTCGTAACGGCCCGGACGCTCACCCGCCAGCACGCCCTGCAAATCAGCGTAGAGGTCGAGGTTCTCCTGCACGGTGAGGTCCTCGTAGAGCCCGAACCGCTGCGGCATATAGCCAACGCTCGCCTGCACCGCCAGCGACTCGTGTGTGGCGTCGAAACCCAGCGTGCGAATCTCTCCTTCGTTCGGCGTCAACAATCCCACGGCCAGTCGCATCAGGGTTGTCTTGCCCGCGCCATCCGGCCCAATCAATCCGGTCACGCGGCCGGGTTGCACCGCGAGGCTGACGCTGCGCAGGGCTTGGATCGCGCGCTTGCCGGCCATGAATCGCTTGCTCACCTGCCGCAACTCCAGCACGGCCTCTGGCGTATTATCGGCCCGCCCGGCTTTGCCCGAATCTTCCATGCAGTTCCCGCTTCAAGGGCTCGCGGCGGGTCGAGCCTGGGGCTGGGCTTCAGGGCTTTGAGGCTGATTGAACAGCACGGTCACCACCGCCGGCATGCCGAGACGCAGCTCTCCCTGTGGGTTGGGCACGAAAGCCCGGACCTCATAAACGAGTTTGGCGCGCACCTCGGTCGTCTCGACGGTCTTGGGGGTGAACTCGGCGGTGGGTGAAACGAAGCCGATCCAGGCCGGGTAGCGGTTCGTGGGAAAGCTGTCGGTAGTCACTTCCGCCTTCATGCCGCTCCGAACCTTGCCGAGGTCCGTCTCCGGCACGTAGGCGCGCACCCAAATCGGGTCGTCTAGTGCCAGGGTGAACACCGGTTTCTGCGGCGAGGCCATGTCGCCCGGTTCCAGGACGCGGTTCCGGATGACGCCATTGGTGGGGGCGTAAAGTTGGGCGTCAGCCAGTTCCCGCCGCGCCAGCGCCAGGTCCGCCTCGTAAACCTGCAAGGTGGCCTTGGCGGCCGCAATGTCCTCCTTGCGCGGTCCCAGCACCATCAGATCGTAAGCCTCGCTGGCAGCCGCCTCACGTGCTTTAGCGACATCCAACGCGGCCCGGGCGTCATCTCTTCGCTGCGCCGTGTCCACGCCCTGGGCAATGAGTTGGCTGACCCGCCCGTAAGTCAGCTCCGCATTCTTCAGGTCGGCCCGGGCGGCTTCCAAGTCCGCTTTGGCTTTGCGCACATCCTCGGGCCGATTCCCCGCTTCCAGCCGGGCGACCACCTGCCGCTGCGCCTGCACCTGAGCCTCACGGCTGGCGGCTTTGGGCTCCAGGCGCTGCGTATCCAGTCGTGCCAATAGCTGGCCCGCTTTGACCCGGTCGCCTTCCTCGACCAGCAGCGCGGCAATGCGTTCGCTGCCGTTAAATGCCAGTTGCACCTGGCGAATATCCACATTCCCAAACAGCACCAACCGATCCTGGGCCGTCCCGGACTCCCGGTGCTGCCAAATCCAGTATGCTGCGGCCAGACCGCCGACCAGCAGAATCAGGATTGCAATGCGAACTCGTTTCATAATTGGAGTGCTCTACCGCTGTGCTTTCACATGATCAAGTTAAACGGCCCGCTCGCAATCAAAATACGCAGCGCCACGCATACGTCGGTTCCTGGCATATATGTCCCGTGCATCCCGCACATATCCCAGGTTCGGGTTCTTCGGTAATCCCAGTGGAATAGAGGTGCCCTCGGGATAGCCTCGGGGTAGCCTCGGGGTAGCCTCGGGGTAGCCTCGGGGTAGCCTCGAGGTAGCCTCGGGGTAGCCTCGGGGTGGCCTCAGGGTGGCCTCAGGGTGCCTACCGGTTAGCCACCAGATAGCCTGAGGGTGGCTTCAGGGTGGCCTGGGGTGGCCGTGGCTGTAATTTCGCCTGGGGCCCCGCCTCGCCTCCGTTGACACCCAGCCTGCGCGCGGAAACCGCAGTTGGCAGGGAATTGGGAATAAAGGCTTTAGGGCTTATCTAAGGGCCATTCAGGACTGACACCGGCCCGTTCTGCTGCCAGGAAAGCCTACACTCCCCGCTTCAGGGTGCCTGCCAGCGCCGTCAAAAGCCTTGAAATGTTCCACCTCCCCAAGGACACTCCCCTTCCAGATGGCGCAACCACCACCACAAGTCCTTGACCTGGTCCAACGGTTCGACCGCAACCGCGACGCCTACCGCTCGCCCCACTATAACGAAACCCAGGTTCGCCGCGAATTCCTCGACCCGCTCTTCAAATGCCTCGGCTGGGACATCGACAACGAACAGGGTTACGCCGAGGCATACAAGGACGTCATCCACGAAGACGCCATCAAAGTCGGCGAGGCCACCAAAGCCCCCGACTACTGCTTCCGCATCGGCGGCACCCGCAAATTCTTCCTCGAAGCCAAGCGCCCCTCCGTTGACATCAAGAACGACGTCAGCCCCGCCTACCAGCTCCGCCGCTACGCCTGGACCACCAAGCTCCCCCTCAGCGTCCTCAGCGATTTCGAGGAGTTCGCCGTGTACGACTGCCGGCTCAAGCCCGACCACAAGCACACCGCCGCCATCGGCCGCATCCTCTACATCCCCTTCTCCGACTACCCCCAGCGCTGGGACGAAATCGCCGGCATCTTCTCCCGCGACGCCGTTCTCAAAGGCTCATTCGACAAGTTCGCCGACTCCACGAAGGCCAAAGGCACCGCCGACGTTGACGACGAATTCCTGAGAACGATCGAAACCTGGCGCTCCGACCTCGCCCGCAACCTCGCCCTCCGGAACCCGAAGCTTTCCCAGCGCGAACTCAATTTCGCCGTCCAGCGGATCATAGACCGCATCATTTTCCTGCGCATCAGCGAAGGCCGCGGCATCGAAGACTATGGCCGCCTCCGCGCCCTCACCAACGGCGACCGCATCTATCCTCGCCTTGCCCAGCTTTTCGAGGAGGCCGACACCCGCTACAACTCCGGCCTCTTCCATTTCAAACCCGAGAAGGGCCGCCATGAAGCCCCCGACGAACTCACCCTTGCCCTTGACATAGACGACAAGCTCCTCCGGGACATCATCAGGGGCCTCTACTACCCCGAGTCGCCCTACGTCTTCTCCGCCCTCCCTGCGGACATCCTCGGCCAGGTGTACGAGCAATTCCTCGGCAAGGTCATCCGCCTCACCGAAGGCCATCGAGCCGTGGTCGAGGAAAAGCCCGAAGTCAAGAAGGCCGGCGGCGTCTATTACACCCCCACCTACGTCGTGGACTACATCGTCCAGACCACCGTCGGCCACTTGCTCGAAGACAAAACACCTAGGCAGGCCGCCAAACTGAAGATCCTCGACCCCGCCTGCGGCTCCGGCTCCTTCCTCATCGGCGCCTACGAGTATCTCCTCAAGTGGCACCGCGACTTCTACACCAAAGACAATCCCGAGAAATGGGCCAAAGGCGCCAAGCCGGTTCTCGTGCAGGTCGGCCCCGGCAACTGGAAACTCACCATCGCCGAACGCAAACGCATCCTCTTGGACAACATCTTCGGCGTGGACATCGACACCCAGGCCGTCGAGACGACGAAACTTTCCCTGCTGCTCAAAGTCCTCGAAGGCGAAACCCAGCAAAGCCTGCAGCCCGTCCTGCGCCTCTTCCACGAACGCGCCTTGCCCGACCTGGGCGACAACATCAAATGCGGCAACTCCCTCATTGGCCCCGACTTCTACCAGCAGCAACAAATGCCCGTGGTCGATGAGGAAGAACAGTACCGCGTCAACTTCTTCGACTGGTGGGGTAAGGATGGCTTCCCAGCTATCAAAGAGGCAGGAGGCTTCGACGCCGTTATCGGCAACCCACCCTATGTCCGCATCCAGGGCTTTCCGAAAAGCGAAACTGATTACCTGACAACCCACTACCGCTCCGCCACGGGAAACTGCGACCTCTACGTCAGCTTCGTTGAACGGGGGCTGGCCCTGCTCAATCAAACCGGCATGTTCGGCATGATCACGCCGAACAAGTTCTTTAGGACCGATTACGGAGAAGGACTCCGCCGCCTCCTCTCAAGCAAGCGATCAGTGCATCGCATTGTCGACTTCGGGGCCGACCAGGTCTTCACTGCGACCACGTACACGTGCCTACTCTTCCTCCAGAATCGGCAGGCGGACTCTTTCGAGTACGGTAGCAGCCCAGCAGACCCGGCCTCGTTGGAGAAGACCGCCTTTTCCACGCGCGACACCAAATCGCTCAGTTCTGCCGCCTGGACTTTTGAGAGTCAGGAGACTGCCGCCTTGCTGGCCAAGCTCGCGAGAGACACAACACGGCTGCTGGACCTCCCGGCAGACATGAGCCGAGGCAGCAGCACTGGCGATGACGAGGTGTTCGTATTCGAGAGGGGTGAATTAAGCATTGAGGCCGGCATTCTCCGCGACCCCCTCTTCGCCAGCGACTTTGGCCGCTACAGATTCGCGCCCGCCGGTAAATGGAAAGTCATCTTTCCCTACGTTTGCGAGGAAGGAAACTACCGGCTGTACGAGGAGCACGAGCTCAAGACGAAATTCCCACGCGCCTTCGCGCACCTTCAGGCCCACCAAGGAGCCCTGAAGCAGCGGAAGCAATACCGTGAATGGTATGGTTACAGCGCACCCCGCAACCTGGGGTTGCACGACCAGGCGCAAATTGCTGTCCCACTTCTTGCAGACTGCGGTCTGTTCGCTCTCATTCCAGAGGCCAGTCGCGCCCGGCTCTGCCCAATGGCCAGTGGAGGATTCACGATCGCACTGTCCAAACATTGTCGCCTGAAACCAGAATACGTTCTGGGACTACTCAATTCGAAACTCCTGTTCTGGCGGCTCGGCACCATGAGCAACCTGTTTCGCGGCGGTTGGATCACCTGCACGAAGCAGTATTTCGGCGAGCTCCCAATCCGCAACATTGATTTCTCCAACCCGATCGAGAAAACCCGCCACGACAAGATCGCCCAACTGGCCGAGCAGATGCTCACCTTCCGCCAGCGCCACTCCGCCGCCAGGACCCCGCAGGAAAAGACCGCCCTGGAGCGCCAAATCGCCGCCACCGACACCCAGCTCGACACCCTCATCTACGCCCTCTACGGCCTGACCGACGCCGAAATTAAGATTGTGGAGGCATCGGGATGACTGTTGAAGTCCCGCAAGCCAAAGAATTTGCCAGAGCTGTAAAACAGGCGAAGAAGAAGAACCAGCTCCATCCGATGGTTGAAGCTCGGCTGGCGGACTTGCTGAAACGCCTCTATCCGCAGGCTTGCCCGATGCCCGAAGTCGCGGGCGTCCTGGGAGCTCGGAACGACCTGATCCACTTCTTCCCAAACGGCCGGCGCGTCGTGTTCGAGCTGTTCGCCACCCAAAGCCAAGTTCCTCAAGACCTGCGTCTCCTAGAGCAAGCACAAGCGAACATCAAGGTCGCAATCCTGCTGGACGAAAGCCTGAACCCAAAGGTCGCCAAGGAATATTTTCACAAGAAGCCAAACCATTTCCCGTTCCTTTGGCTCAGCCAGATCCTACGCCTAGAACTGGAAGCCGAATGTGTTCGACAGCTCCGGGACCTGATTGAAGCGCCACCCGCCGCACAAGCCCCCAGCGCCGAGTCTCCAACAACGGCCCTGAGTCGATCCGCAGCACTCGAGGAGCTGGCGCGGTTCTCCACGGCATGCTGCCGCGAGCTTTGGGAGGCCGCCGGCGTCCCACCCGAAGCGGCCGCTGCGATGGCCGCCGCCCCCTCCGTTGGCGCGCCCAAGCCCGAGATGCACCCCAACCCGCAGCGCCCGGTCTTGGTCCTGGCAGCCGAAATCGGCTCCGGCAAGTCTCTAATCGCACACCGCCTGCTCCAGAAAGCCATTGCCAATGCGCTAGCCGACCTTACAGCCCCCATTCCCGTGTTTCTCGCCGCCCGCAACGCGATAGGTCATTTGCGTGAGGCGGTAGAGGAAGGCGCGAAGGAAATCGGCAACCCGAGGCAGGCAGGCGCGTTCGTGGTTGTGGACGGAGCGGACGAAGTCGGCACACAAGCGGCAAGCAGCTTGGTGTCGGAGGCCAAAGTCCTCACCGCCACCTGGCCCCCCTCCACGACGAGCATAGTCATCACTTCGAGGCCAGTCGGCGACCTCTTGAACCAGTTCAAGAGGGAAACCGAACTAGTCCCCGCAATGACACCTCAGGAAGCCTGGGCGCTAGTCGGTCACATATCGGGTCAGGACGCTGCCGTCCGTCCCGACCGCTGGTCCGACTCCCTCAGAGAGGCCATCCGCCGCCCCCTGTACGCCATTCTCCTCGGCAACTACTTCCGGCACCAGCCAAGAGGCATGCCTTCCCTGGGTGAGTTGCTGGGAGCCCTGGTCGAGGTGTCATTGCGCCGCAATCCCACCTTTTCTGCGGACGTTAACGACATGCTCCAGAAGCTCGCGGTAATTTCCAACGCTCGCGAAGGGGCCGCAGTACCCCTCTCCGAAATTGCCCCCAACCGATCAATAGCAAAGCCACTCCTTGACTCAAGGCTTGTCGTTGAGCGAGCAGATGGACTCGTTTTTCCACTCGCCATCCTCCGGGAATGGTTTGCAGCGCAAAGCCTCGCCGCAGGCAAACCAGCCGTTCAAGAGATACTGACGGACCCGTCACAAGTCGAGAATTGGCGGTACTCGTTTGTGATCGCCCTATCCGCTTTCAGCCACGACCTCTCGTCCACAATCATAGGCCCACTGGCCGAAACGAATCCTGCGGTCGCCGCCGAAATCATCCACGATGCCCTTAAATACTGGGACTCATCCAAGGCTCCCAGCCCGCCCCCGCGCGTCGAATGCGGTCGCAGGATTCGTGAGGCTATGACTGCCTGGGTGAAAGGGATCGGGCCGCTTGCTGACCAGATCGCGCCAGTCCTGCCCGACGGAACGATTCCTTCCATCGGCGTCGAACTTACGAACGGGTACCTTTGCACGAGCTGGTACCACGGGCGCAATCCGCAGGGCACCGTTATGGATCTTCCAGAGAATGCTCCGGGCCAGTCCGACCGCGACTACCATCGCGACTGGCCTTCTTTTAGAAGCGCCAGGCCAGGACGACTTTCAGCTTGGGCCTGGCAGTGGACACTCGAAGAGCTGGTCAGCGCTCTCTCCCGCCTCGTCAAAGCCCACCGCCTTCCCGTCGATCTCGGTCCGATCCTTCACGAGCTTGCCTGGCCACAGTTGGTGGCACTCAGCCTGCGCGGATTGTCGAGACAAGACTTCAGGAAAGTGCCCTGGCCAACCGTCATACCGATATCCAACATCGAGTCAGCCCTCGCTGATAAAACCCTCACGGGGCTATGGCACCTCCCCGCCGGGGAGTGCCACATCGAGGGGGTGAGACTTTACGTGGATCAGTGCCGAGAGCGAGGCATCACCGAATTCAGGGGCCTGCCTGAAGGTGATGTACCATTCCCCGGCCCGTATGACTCCTGGGCCGGCGCAAACTTTAGCGACTCACAGCTCCTCAAGCGGGCCCACATCGTGTTTCGAGGCGCGCTTGAGTCGTACACCCATCTTGTCGAAACTTGGTTTCCGCGTCTTGCGCCGCGCCTCTCGCTTTATGCGCAACTACCGGTCCGTCTCACCGGCGTCGCGATTCCCTCACCACGGACCCGTACCTCCGCCCCGCCCCCTCGAATCCCACTGACGAGCTGGCACATGGAACCACTTCCACGGCACGCCCCCTCCGTGGTGGACTTTCGTATCGGCAAGAGAGAGGAGTGGGTACTCGACCGGAACTTACTTAAGCCCCTCGAAGCACAGTTGCACACCCTCCGCCCTGAGGCGCGGCGTTGGATCTTCCCGTGGGCCTACAAAGGCGAGTTGCCCATCTTCTCTTCATCCCCGATCAGAAAACTCACATACCAGTGGTTGGAGGACGACCTGCGGCGCATCTCATGGTTAACATGAGCCACGAGTTGCGCAGACAATGGACTTCATCCGCATCAAGAATATCTCCGAGGAAGACTTCCACGGCATTGTCCAAGCCGCCGGCGGCTCCCGCATAGCGTCCCAGGGCTCAGCCGACTTCCGCATACTCGGCAAAGACCTCCACGGTGCCCTGAGCGCCGGTTGCCAGGGCGGTTTGGATGGGCGTCCCGGCCGCCTGCTGGTGCGGGGTGTGAATAATGCCAATGGGCGTCAGTTGCATATTAGTGCCTCGGTTCGTTTGACTACCCCAGCGACTGCCTAAGGCGCGCTGTAGATTAACCATATCCCGCCCAGTATGACCAGCACTCCGCAGATCCCCTTGAGTATGGCCACGGCACGCGATTGCTCGTTCCAGTTGAGGTAGCGCTGCACCANNCCCAGCAGGAAGGCCGCCACCAATCCCTTGCGCTTCATGCCTACCTGGCCGGGGCCGGACCAGGGCATGGGAATAAGGCCGAGCAAATGGAGGCCGACGACGAGGAAGATAAGGGCGACGAAGTAGTTCCCCCAGCGGCCCAGGTCACCCATCATGCGACCGGCGGCGGCGGTAATGACCCCAATAACGGCGATCGTGAGGAGAATCCCTGCCGCAAAGAGCGTGGCGAGGCTGAAGGCCCGCCCGGTGGTGACCCGGCCCTGGCCACTGATGAAACCCACGATGAGGGGAATGCTGGACAGGTGACAGGGGCTCAGGATGACACTGAGAACGCCCCACACGAGCGACGCTGCGAGAGCGATAAGCGGCGCGCCTTCGACGGCGTGCGACAAAGTGGTGAAGAGGTTCTCCATCCTTCGCGGCGGGCCGGATGTTTACCTCAAGCCTTAGGCGCCGGAGACTTGGGCACCGGAGCTTTGCCGGCGGCGGGCTTGGTCTTCAAATCAATGCCCAGTTGCTTCCACTTGGCCAGAATGTCCGCTTTGGAAAAGAAGCCTTCGTGGCGGAATAACTCTTTGCCGGCGGCGTCGAAGAAGATTTGGGTGGGAATCAGGTTGATATGGTAGGCTTTGCCGGCGTCAGGAGTCTTCCAGACATCAATGAACTGGACTTCCATGCGCCCGTCATATTCCTGCTTCAACTCCTTCAGGATCGGCGCCATCATTTTGCACGGAATGCACTTGTCCGCGCCGAGATCAACCAGGCGCGGCAGGTCGGTCTTGACCGGGGCATTGGTCGGTGCGGCCTTGAAGGTATCCGCGGCGAACGCTGACATGGGCAGGAACAATGGGCAACAGCAGCCGGATTGGGATGAGCGGTTGTTGTAAGTGAGGGCAAGGCCGGCGGCCAGGAGGACCGCCGCCGCGACGAGGATGGCCTTTCTCGATGGAGTTTGCATAAGGATGACAGGTTAAGGCTTAATCTTTTGGAACAGAGCGGGCAACCGCGTACGGTACATCTCGGTGACTTGCGGCTCCATTTCAGCCAGCGGTTTCACCGGGATGAGATCCATTACCTCGCCCGGCGCCAAGCCGGATTCGAGCAACGTGCGGGCGCTGCCGCAGACCATGCGCTTCAGGGCGGGACCGGTTTCCGCCTCGGTCAGGCCCAGGGTGGCGGCGACTTCGCGCAGGGCCTGGAGTTGGAACCAGAGGTAGGTCGGCCCCATGGCGGTGAGGAGTGCGTAGGCCTCAAGCTTGGTCTCGGCAACTTCCGGGCATTCGCCCAGAGGAGCAAGCAACTCGGTGATGTCAGCCCTGTCTGCGGGGGCTAGCGCAGCGCCGAAGCAAATCGGGTTGAACCCGAAGTTCACTGCTGACGGCGCGTTCGGAATCACCCGCGCCACCCGGGCAAACCCGCCCATCAACCCCGTCAGTTTGGCAATCGTAAACTTGGGAGCCAGCGAGATTACCACCGCGCCGCCTTGGACCTTTCCATTGATGGCCGCCGCCGCTTCGGCCATCACCGGCGGATGCACCGCTAGAAATACCACGTCCTGCGCCGCCGCGCCGGCGTTGCCCCCCGGCGCAACCTCAATTCCCGGGAACCGCGCCTTCAACCTGACCAGTGTGTCCGCGTTGCAGTCACTGACGATGATCTTACCGGGCAGCTTCCCGGCCCGCTTCCATCCTTCGAGAAGGATGCGGGTGATGCGTCCTCCGCCAACGAAACCAAGACTCTTGTTTGTCATAACGACTGCCTTTCTCTTTTCAAGCAATGGCTCTTTGTTTGTGCTGCGCCGGCCACTTACTGCTCAATGGTGATCTCCGGCTCGATGACGATCTCCGACTTCACCGAATTGGCGACCAGGCTGTATTTCTGCGCCGCCTGTAGGGCGCGCCGCGACCGGGCCTCAACCGTGGCCCGCGCCTCGCCCGCCGCCGCAATCCGGATTATTGGCCGGAAGAGCAGCCGGGTGAAAATCTCCGTGCGGTCGAGCTCAATGAGCTTGGTCCCCTCAGTCCGGCACTCGTAGGAGAGCAGCTTGAGTTTGAACCGTTCCGCCGCCCAGATAAACATCATCATCACGCAGGTATTGGCTGCCGCCACAAAGGCGTCCTCCGGAGTGAACACCCCCGCATGGCCATGCGCGTGGGGCGGGGCGGAGAACTTCATCTCCGGGCCGTTCCCCATTACCAGATGACCCCAGTGTTCCCCGGTCCAGCGAACGGTGGTGTTGTAGGTCGCAGTGCGGCTCATGGCTGCTGCTCCTTCCCGCAGAAGGCGGCATACTCGCTCAGGACCGCGTCGCGGTAGCCGGCCTCCGCTTCCGCGGGCACGGCATTGTAAATCTTCACGGATGCAAACAACTCGCGCTTCGATGCCTCGTCCTGCCCCCGGCCTGCCTCGCGGAACTGCCGGAAGATCAGCGGCAGCGCCACCACCTCCACCGGCCGGCCATTAATGGTGATCTTCGTAACCGGGACTCCGGACCCGCACGAACAGGTCGCTTCGCGTTGCTCCCATTCCGGCCCCTGGGCTCCAGTCTCGCTGGAGGGTGATGTCTCGGCTTTCTTGCCCAGGGCCTGATCCACCGCCGCCGCCAGGCGCTCGGCGGTGACTGCCACGGCCTTCAGCCCCGCGGCATTCAATCGCCGCCGGCCCTCGGGCCGCTCCAGGCCGCATTCGGCCACCAACTCGTTGACTACCAGGCTGGCAACGGGCTTGCTGGAATACTTCTCGGTCCCGCGCGCCGCGCAACGCAGGTCGCAACCGTCCACCGTAATCGTGGGGTGCAGTTTGGCGAAGGCGCGGTCCTCAGCGCCCCCGGCCAGGAATAAGGGCAGGCAGATCGTGACCGTATCCCGCGGGCGCAACTCGTTCAGCACCTTCAGGGCGGCCAGCCGCGCCACCGTGCCTTCCGCCAGTTCCTCGCCGCTGCAGGCGACGATCCCGACCTTGCGTCCGAGCGTCTCAGGCATGACTTGCTCCCTTCGCGGGCCGTTCCGTGCCGCCGAGGCTCTCGGCGACTTCCTCAGCCAGCACGCGCGCCAGTTTCCGGCCGGCCTCGTTCAGCTCTGCGATGCCCTCCGGTTTGAGGTCCTTGTGCCGACGAAACACGTCCAGCACGGCCACTTCACGCGCCACCGTCCCGCCGCTCTGTCTGACCATTTTGGCGGCGCACATCTGTTTGCACCCGTCAATTGACACCGCCGGATGGTTGGCTACAAGGTCGCGAGCGCCAGGTTCCCCCAGTACCAGCTTGGCCAGGGCGACCAGCCGGGTGCGCGTGGGCAGCAGTTCCTCGCACAGTTCGTAAGCCGCCTCCCGGCTCACACTGCCAAACGGCTTCCCAATACCGCTGCATGGCACCACGACCACGGTTTCTTTGAGAGGACTCATAGACCCTTTAAGTCTTCCTGCACCTGCGCTTGCATCACCGCGAAATACGCTGCGGGACCGAGCAACGTAGAACGTTCGGCATCCAAGGCGCTTGGTTCAATCACCGCAAGCCATCCCGCCTCATAAGGCGATTGGTTGATAGCCTCCGGACCGGTGTTGAGCGCCGCGTTGGCCTCGACAATCGTGCCGCTGATCGGCGCATGCACGTCCACCATCGCCTTGATCGTCTCAATCTCCGCAAACTGGCCTCCCGCCGCCAACTGTGTGCCGGCAGGCTTCACGTTGGCGAAGGCCACGTCGCCATTGTGCTGCTGAAGATAGTCCGCCACGCCCACGCGAACGCGCTGGCTGTCCGGCTGTGGCAGAATCCACACGCCTTCCCGCGTGTAAAGCCGGTCCGTGGCGACGCGGAAGGTGAACTTGTCCGCCGTCATTTCAAGATACTTCGGCATATCGGTTCCTTTTCTCGCCAGCTATGCATGCGCGTTCATTCCCGGTTTATGCGAGCAGCTTTTTGACCTCGTCCGCCGACGGCACCCGTCCCGCGATCTTCAACGAGCCGTCAACCACCAGCGCTGGCGTCACCATCACCCCCAAAGCCATAATCTGTTTAAGGTCCGTGACCTTGTTGATTTCGTAGGGCACGCCCAGCTCTTTGGCCGCCTGTTCCGTCACCTCATACAACTTGCCGCACTTCGCGCAGCCCGTTCCCAGGATTAACAACTGCTTCATTATCCGATTCCTATTTCGAGCACCTTTGCACCGACTCCACGCACTGGAAGAAATTCAGCACACACGGAGTCTTGAGCGAATAGAACACCTTCAGGCCCCGCTTCTCATCCTCCACGATCCCGGCATTCCGGAGCAGCGCCAAGTGCTTCGATACCGTGGAAATGTCCAGTCCCGCCGCATCCGTCAGCTCGCAGACGCACTGGGTCTTCTTGCCCAGCTCCTCCACCAGCAGCAGCCGGGTCGGATGCGCCAAGGCCTTCAATACCTTGGCCTGCGCTTTTAACCGTTCCTGTGTCCTTGCTCTCATGTATTCTTTCTCGAACTACTTGAGTATTCGCCCAAACCGCCAAATAGTCAACTCTCGATTATCTGCCTCGTTTGCCGCCCTGTTTCCGGCAAATATATGTAAAGGGCGCAATAGCGCTTAGACTGAAATCGCGCCTCGCCCGCTTGCGCATGGGGGGGCTCGTTTGCGGCCTGCCCTCGACTTTGCGCGCGCACCTGCGTCGGGCCGCTGGTCCTTTGCGCCGCGCGGGTGATGACTTAAAACCGCCTACGAAACCAGAATGCGACGTGGACGAGGCCGATCAGGGCCGGGACCTCGATCAGTGGCCCGACGACGGCGGCGAACGCCACGCCCGAGCCGAGGCCGAACACCGAAATTGCCACCGCAATCGCGAGCTCAAAGTTGTTGCCCGCTGAGGTGAAGGCCACCGTTGCGGAGCGCGGGTAGTCGGCGCCGAGTCGCTTAGCCATCACGAAGCTCACCAGAAACATAATGGCGAAGTAGAGCAGAAGGGGAATCGCGATGCGGAGAACATCGAGCGGAAGTTGCACGATGGCATCCCCCTTGAACGTGAACATCACGACTATGGTGAAGAGCAGCGCGGTGAGCGTGAGCGGGGCGATGCGCGGGATAAAGACACGTTCATACCACGCCTCCCCCTTGAGCGGCACGAGGATCACCCGGCTCAAAACGCCTGCGGCGAAGGGGATGCCAAGGTAGATCATCACACTCCAGAATATCTCGATCATTCGGACGGGCACCACGGCGCCTTTCAAGCCGAAGTAAGGCGGCAACACGGTGATGAAAAGCCAGGCGTAGAAGCTGTAGAAGAGGATCTGGGCGATGCTGTTGAGGGCGACAAGTCCAGCGGCGTATTCGTTGCTCCCCTTGGCGAGTTGGTTCCAGACGAGCACCATCGCAATGCAGCGCGCCAGGCCCACCAGGATGAGGCCAACCATGTAGTCCGGGTGATCACGCAGCAGCAGCACGGCGAGCAGGAACATCAGCACCGGGCCGACTACCCAGTTTTGTACCAGCGAAAGGCTGAGAATACGGGTATCAGCGAAGACCTTGGGGAGCTGCGAATACTTCACCTTCGCCAGTGGGGGATACATCATGAGGATCAGGCCGACGGCGATGGGTAAGTTCGTCGTGCCGACAGTCATGGGCGCGAAGAACGCCGTTGGATTGCTGATGACGAAATGGCCTAGCAGGACGCCCAGGCCCATAGCGGCGAAAATCCAGACCGTGAGGTAGCGATCCAGAAAGGACATGTTTCTGGCGACGGCATCCTGCGCTAGCGAAGGAGACAGAGGTTCTGGCATGGTAGTGAGCATCCTTCAGTTGGTTGAAAGAGCTCTTTTTTGTTCAGTGGAAGCGATTGCCGCGGACAGAAGCCGCGCTTGCCCGTCCGGTTGAATCGAGCCGTTGACCAAGCGCAGGGCGTGCTTGGCGTGGCCAGCCAGGCGCAGATCGTGCGTCACCATGACAATCGTGCGCCCCTCGTCGTTGAGTTCCGTAAGGAAGTCCATAATGCTCGCAGACGTTTCCGGGTCCAGATTGCCGGTCGGCTCGTCGGCGAGGATAAGCGCAGGATCATTGGCCAGCATCCGCGCCAACGCCACCCGCTGTTGCTGGCCCACACTCAATTCGCGCGGCTTGTGATCCAGCCGGTCGGACAACCCTACTCGCCTCAGCAGGGACTCTGCCCGGCGTTTCTGCTCCTCTTCCCCGAGCCCGGCGAGCACCAGGGGTAATTGCACATTTTCCAGCGCGGTCAGATACGGCACCAGGTTGAAGGTCTGGAACACAAAGCCGATTTTCTTNNACGAAATCGCCCTTGGCAATGTGGAGCGTGACGTTGGCCAGCGCCGCAACGGATTTGCCGCGATGCTGGAAGTGTTTGCTGACCGATTGAAGCGCAATCATGTTAAATCTCCTGCAACGCCGCACTGGGATCCAGCCGCGCGGCCCGCCGCGCCGGCAGGCAGGTTGCCGCCACGCAGACCACCACCGCCACACCCACCGCCCAAAACAGCGGAGTCACCATCGGAAGCACTGGCACGCCCGCCACGCGGGGACCGAGAATGGCCGCCAAGGCGCTCCCCAACACATATCCGCCCACGCCGCCCGCCAATCCGAGCCATACGGCCTTGAGGAGGAACAGGCGCAGCACCACTGCCGAGCCCGCCCCCAGCGCCATCAGCGTCCCAATCTCGCGCCGCCGCTCAAATACGTTGGCGAACATGTAATTGGCAATGCTGGCGCCCCCGACCAGGACGATGATGGTCAGGAACAGCATCGACAGCCGGCCCATCATGCGGTTGGTCTTGATCTGCGTGTCCACGATTTGCGTAATCGTCGCCACCTTCGCGTCGGGGAGAAGCTGGTTGATCTTCTGGACCAGCCCTTGAGAAATCTGCTGGCAGCAACCCACAATCTCGATGGCGTTCACCACCGCGCCCTTGCCAGCCATCTGCTGAACCGTGTGCAGGTGAGTGAAAGCGCGCGCGTCATCCACCGTGCCGGTTTGCGGCAGCACTGCGCTCACTTTGAATGACCTCCCCATGAGCTGGATGGTCCCGCCTTCGGTTAGTTTGAGCGCCGCCGCCATGTCGGCGCCGATCAGCACCTCGTTGGTCCCAAGAGTCTGAATGACCCGCTTGCGCACCAGGGTCTCCTTGGCGGGCGCGGCCAGACCCGGCACGTCCACTGCGACGCCGCAAGCCTCCGGGCGCGAGAAGATGCCGACGCCTTGCCAGGCGGCTTTCGCCTGGAACTCGCTCTTGGGCAGGATGCCGGTGAGGATGTAGCGGCGGCCGGTAACTTCAACGGGAATGGAGAACTTCGGCGACAGATTGTCCAAGCCTTGCAGGTCGGACGACGTCAGCCGTTTGACGTATTCTTCCGGAAACTCGTCGTTCTGCATGTCGGCGCTGTAGTAGTCCTGCAGGGAGGCGGACTTGGGGAGCACCAGGATGTTTGCGCCCAGCGCATCAAGCTGGTACGCCACTGCCTTCTCGGAATAGAAGGTGATGTTCTTCATCGCCACGATGACGCTCACACCCAGCAGGATGGCCAGGAAGCTGGTGGCCAACTGGTTCTTGCGCTCGAAGATCTCGCGCCAGACGAGGGTTTGGAGTTTCATGGGCTGAGCGGGCGAATATTACTGCTTGGGAGAGCAGCAGCCGGAGGCGCCGCTGCACGCGGCCATCGCCTTCTTCAGCGAGGCTTCGAGGGCGCTTTTGGAGGTGGCGCCGTCCACTTGTGTAATGATCATGCCCGGAGGCGCAAGAAGAGTGGTGCTGGCGGTCTTAGCCTTCGGGTCGGCTTTAAGTTGGGCAAGGAACTTGGCTTCCTTCGGGTCGCTGGGGTCCACTTTGACGACCTCGACTCCATCGGCAAACTGAGGATCGGCTTTGAACTCATTCACGCCTTTCATGGCCGCATCATTGGCTTTGGTGTGGGCGTTCTGCAGGCAGACGAAGGTCAGTTTTCGGTCCTGAAGTCCCTTCAAGCATTGCTGCATGCCTGGGCCGACCACGGCATCCGCAAGGCGGGCTTCGGTGAGGTCCGCTGCTTTGAGGCCGGTGGTGACGGCGCCGTTCGGCGCGATGGCCAGCACCAGGGGCATCGGGGCTGCCTCCAGCTTGAACTGCTCGATCATCTCCTTCTCCGTGGGGTCGCTGCGGTCCACGGCGACCGACTTCGGGGCAGGGGTAATCTTCGCCACGCCCGCGTCGAATGTCTTGCGGGCGGCTTTCGTTGCGTCGTCGTTTTGTTCGTAGATGAAGGCGAAGAGATACTGCTTGGCCTCGGCGGCTTGTCGCATGGCTAACGCTCCGGTGTTGCTGCCGCGTGCGGCGGCGGCCGGTTTGGGTGCAGTGGTCTGGTTGTTTTGCGCCGCGGCGCCATAGACGCCGAAGGCAGTGGCAATAATTATGATGGCTGCTGCTGTTTTCATTTGTTGTTGTTTGTTTACGGTTATGACTTGTTTGTTGGTGCTGGCCGCTCTAGGCGCAGCACCCGCCGCGCTGCGATGGGGCTTTTCGGGCGGTGATCTCCAGGCTGGTGATATAGTCGCCGGGCTTGGCTCCGGAGGGCAGGCTGGCAATGATTTTGGTA
>PLZQ01000388.1 GCA_003152225.1 Limisphaerales bacterium
ATCACGCTTACAATAGGTCTAGAGTTCGTCCAGAGGGTGGATACAAATGGGAGGAAGACACCCCATCCGTCCGTCATGAAGCTACGGACCTGGAGGAATAAGCTCGTCGCACACAGGGATCGCAATTTGGCAATCGAAGGCACATCCTCCTTCCTTCGGAGGTACCCAGCCAAGCTGGAGGAAATTCAATTCCTGATCGACCGCGCCTTCGAAATACTGGATCACTGGAAGCGTCACTACCACTGTGACGGCGAGATCAAGCGTCTCGCAGGAGGCCACGAGGGCTACAAACTTGTCCTGGGCGCACTGCGCCAAGTGCCTTCCCACAGGCTGAACGCGGTACCAGCCGCAAAAAGCCTATGAATAATCTATTCTTTCCCATGTTGAAACTGATTGATGTTGAGGGACCCCTGCCGGTTAACTGAGCAAAACGCTATGCCAACTTGCACCTACTGCGGCGGCGAGATAGTGTTCCGACGGGTGGGGGGTGTCACAACGCCAATTCACCTCGACGGAGGTTGCTGGAAGACCGCTGCCCCGCAGAGCTACCCGACAGCACTCCGTTTTGATCATGCTCACGACATTTGCCGCCGGGCTCGTTGCCCGATATGCGACGCACTGGTCTTTTTCATCCGGCACAATGGCGGCTCGGTCTGGGTTAACGACTTAGGCTGGCCATGGCCAAAACACGACTGTTTCGATCAAGCACCCGACTGCCGCTCTCCACTGCGGATTCTTTCGGAAAGGGCTTTGCAATTCCCAGGCTCGGCTGGTGCCGTGGTCACTTGTGTCGCCTTCACTCCAGGCGTTCCGGGGTGTACCGCGGTCGTCACCACACCCAAAGCAGGATCGGAACAATGGATCGTCAACGGCGTTCAGAATCCCCAACAACTCGTCGGCGCCTTGGTCATCTTATCGGCCGACCGCACAATGCTAGTCCACGCGGACCTCGGCACCCTCGCTATCTCCCGCCGCTGCCCCGTTTGCAGCGTGGAGCTTTCACAGCAAGAATTTGAGGCGCACATGACCAACCAGCACGAAGCTGTCCGCTGCACCCGCTGCCATGTTCTTATCACCCGTGCCGCCTTGGAGGCGCACCGACACGAGCATGACAGAGAAGACCGAGCACGCAAGAAACCGGTGCGAAGAATCCATCCCGGGGCTCGTGGACCGGAGCCAGAGCCCATACCCACCGGCATTCAGGCCGAGGGCCAGCCTTGTCCTCGTGGCCACGGTTCCCTTCGTTCGTGGGAGGGTTTGCCACGGTGCTGGGCTTGCGGTTGGCCATACAGATGACAGGGCAAGCGTCGGTTCTCACTATTGATATACTCTCTGGGACGCTGGCCGATAGATTACCGCTGCCAGGCAGACTAGGCGCAGGTTAAACGCGACCATGCAATTGGTTGAGTCCCGCTTAATAAGCGCCTATCCTCTGGAGGCGAAGCTATGATCAAAGAGCATGATTGCGTTGTATTGGCCGCGAACGTTCCGGACGAAGGATTGGTGGCGGGGGACGTCGGCATGGTGGTTCACAGCCACAAAGGCGGCGAGGGCTATGAAGTGGAGTTCGTGACCCTGACCGGCGAGCCGGTAGCCATCGTCACCCTGCTCGCAGGTCAGGTGCGCCCGCTCAACCGCCGGGACCTCGCCCATGCGCGCGAGATGGCGTCCGCCTGCAGGTAAGGTCAGCAGATCATGCGGGATAGCCGCCCGAAGTTTTGCCAGAATCCGCGGGAATGGGTGACTGGCGACTGCATCGAACCCCCGGGTAGTCCGTAATGCCAGTCGGCTAGGGCTGCAGGCCAACGCGATAGAAATACCGGCTGCCCGTGTTGGCGTTCGTGTCGAGATAACCGGTGGTTCCCACCTGTCCGGCAATGCTGCTTATGATCGTCAGAAAGCCGACCGGTGCTGAAGCGCTGGTGCTGCGCTGAAGGAAGTAACTGATTCCCGGCACACTTTCCCAACGGACACTGACGCCCGAGACACTATTGGACGGGGCAAGCATCTTCAGCACCGATAAGGTATTGGTCGGATCAGTGCCGCAACGCCATTCCTGCCAATTGTTCATTCCATCGCCGTCCGGGTCGGTGGAATCGGCAGACCCGTCAGTGGGCAGTCCATACCACTGAAGCCAGGCGTAAGAGATGGTTGAGGTCGGATTCTGGAATTCGTAAGCGCCCATATCCACAGAGCCGCCGACGACCCGCGAGTTGCCGTCAACATCGAGGTTGTTGTGCGCGTACGCGTTGTTGCCTGCGTTAATGCAAGGTGAATTGGCCTGCAAGTGGTAGTCGCCATTAGCCGGGGCCACGAAGAGCGGCGGGTTAGTGATATTGCCGGCACCCGGGCTCAAGGGGGTGGTGCAGGAATAGACCATTGGACTGCTGTCGTAGTAGTTTGGTTGTTGAGGGGCGGTATTCGAATACACTACGCAATTGGCGACGATCGAGGCGTTCGCCACGCCACCGCCGGAATAAACGAGATTGGTACCGGTGACCGAGTTGCCGGTGATGGTGCAGTTGTAAAGCTTGTCTCCGTATGAAGCTCCACCAGAAGTGCCCGCCGAGTTGCTAGCCAGGACGCAGTTGGTTAGCACCCCCTGCACCGAGCCTCCGCCTAGAATGCCCGCCGAATTCCCACTGACTAAGCAACCGACCAACACGGCTCCTCCCGCGCCGCCCGCTTCTTGACGTGCCCAGTTGTGGCTAATCACACAGTTGATCACGTTGCCTCCGCCAGCCACGCCTCCGCCAGATACGTCGGCTGAGTTGCCAGCTATCACACAGTTAGACATAAAGGAGGTAGTATGGAAGAGCGTCTGGAAACTCACACCCCCGCCACTGCCGATCGAAGCGGTCGCGCCGTTGGTGAGCGTAAACCCGATGAGCGCTGCACCGTTAATGAGGTACACACAACGCACCGCACCCAAGCCATTGGTGGTGCCGGGGACCTGATGGCCTTCTATCACCGTCGCCGCCGGCCCATTAACGCTCTGCACGGTCACGACTTGGGTGATCGCGACACGGTTGGCGGTGGAATCCCCGCCACCGAGCCGCTGCCCCGACTGATATACGCCGTTTGTCACCAGCACCTGGTCGCCAGGAGAGGCAGCATCGATCGCATCCTGGATATTCGTGGCGGCCGTTAGCCAGTTCGTGTAGGGAGGGATCGGACTCGGGTTGTTCAAGTCCACATAGAGCACGGCGGCGCAGACGTGGAATGCCGTAGGCATTAGTACAACGAGGGCGAAATATTGGATTCGCAGTCTCATGGTGAAATCACTCGGGATAACTGTTATCATCAATCTGCTTCGTAGTCAAACGGGCGCAATTCCGGGCTGACACAGGCGCCCTCGCGCTTGGATTTGTGGCAGACCGAGCAAGTTCTCACTATTGATATTTTTGGGGCGCCTACCGCCAGATTATGGCAGCCAGCGGGCGGCTGAGGGTTGAGAGCAGGAGGGAGCTGCTGGTGGGGAGGTCTGCGGCGACGGCGGGAAGGCGGGGAGGGGGCGGGATGGTTGAGGGCGGGAGGCAGGGCGGTCCATGGTTTTTGGGGGAATCCAACTCAGGTATGCAGCCACGAGGGATGGCGGTGGCGGATGATTTCTTCCCGGCGAATCGCGAGGGCGAGCGGGAGGTTCATGCTCAATCCAGCGCTGCCGTGCCCCCGGCGGTCACCGGAACAACATGGTCCACGTGGAATAGTGCTTCCTGCCCCGCTTGCGACAGCCCGCAATACTCGCAGCGATCTTCCGCCCGCCGGATAACCTGGCGGCGAGCATCGGCCGGGATGGTCATGCGCTCAGACGTGCCCGCCGTTCAACCTCTCCGACCGCAGCCGTAGTAACGACAATAAGTCCGCCAGATCAACCAGGCCCTCAGCCTCGCGCTTTTCGTCGAGGCTAAGCGCAGGGCCGGCATCCTGCTTGTCGAGCAGTTCCTGAAGCCGGTGTTGCACGCCTTCGGGCAGGCGAAAGCGCGCCAAATCACCGGGCACCTCAACTTCAAGTTGAATGGATTGGGGCATATGTGTCGTTCGCGACTTCGTTGCACTTACCATACACCTCGGTCCGCATCCTGTTCAAGCTCAGACCCAGGCATCCTCGCCTCGCCAAAGCGCGGGCGTGTCTGGTAAGGTCAGGGCGTGCAAGCAGCAGCGGAAATAGACGCATTTGAGAGGGGGGTTCGCCCAGTGCTGAGGATCGTCCTGTCGGATAAGGCTGAGGCGGTTCTGCGTTTCCGTGTCGCGCCGGAGCTTCAGGCGCGGATCGAAGAGCTGGCCGGCAAATCAACCGAAGACCAACTCACTGAGACGGAGAGGGCTGAGTACGCCGGCTACGTGCGGGCGAACAAGTTCATCGCCATCCTCCAGCGGCAAGCACGGCAATTGATTGGCGCCACCTCGTAGGCGATGAGCTGTCGGCGTAGTAATTCATTCCGGGTCAGATGGCCTCTTCCTGGCGCTCTAACAGCACCAGGTTGGAGAACACCCGCTCACCGAAAATGCGCTTAGTTCGTGCTTCGACATCCGGCCATTTGACTCGCTGGCTCTTCCGTTTCCCATCGGATGGCCTGGCCTCCAGTTTGAGCAAAGCCAGCACAAACTTTTCCCGCTCGCGCGCGGGCAGGGCCTCGACCTGCTTAAGTAGCTCAACAGCGCTCATACCAGAAAACTAATGGCTTCGGCCGTGTGGAACAAGCCCATTCCTCATGCGGCGAGTTCGCCCTCAATCCGCTGCCAGCCGTAGCGCAAGACCGCTGCCGCCTGCTCGCGGGTGACCGAAGGAAAGCTCTCCAGGAAATAATCGAGCGACAATCCGTCCGCCAGATAATCAAAGAGGGTCTTCACCGGCATGCGTGTGCCTTGAAACACCGGTGTTCCGCCCAAAATCCCGGGGTTGCTGACCACCAGGCCGCCGGCGGTCAGGTGCGTGCCGCCTTTTACCGTCATGACCCCAACGTAATCCCCAGCGCGCAACGCGGTCAATTCTCGTGAGGGTTCAAGGATGAGGGCTTTATTGAAAAGGTCGGTGAGGTATTCCGTTCCGACCTCGGCGCTTACCGCTTATCGAAAAGGCTCAGCGCGGCCGCGTGCTGGGTGTCGCGCCGGCACTTTTGAGCCTGGCCCAGAACTGCGACACTTAATCTCGCCCATCCGCGCAAATTGGGTCTTAACCCGGTGCCGGGAACGGGCTTGCCGAAATACATAAAATGCATACATTCCCGGCATGATCGAAGCGACCGCCACAGACATGGCGCGAGCGTTTGGCAGCTTCCTGGGCAAGGTGGAGCATGGCGAGACCGTAGTGGTGCGCAGACATGGCAAGCCCATTGCCCGCCTGGTGCCCGACTCGGTGTTTATGAGCGGGCGCAAGGCCGCAGACTTATTCCGGTCCCACAAGGCCGGGAAACTTGATCGACAGGCTGCCGACGCCATCGAAGACCAAATCCGCAAGCTGGACCGCGAGTCAGAAGATGCGCTGGCTCATTGATTCGGATATCCTGATCGAAGGGGAGCGGGAGAACCCGGCAGTTCTACCCTGGTTGGAGTCACAGGAAGAGGTGGCCACGGCAGACCCGCAACACAAAGGACTTCAAGGCGATGGGCTGCCCCTGTGCCAACCCATTGAAAGACGCTTTCGTATGATTAAAGAGCACGATTGCGTTGTATTGTCCGCCAACGTTCCGGACGAAGGGTTGGTGGCGGGGGACGTCGGCACGGTCGTACACATTCACAAAGGCGGCGAGGGCTACGAAGTAGAGTTTATGACGCTGACCGGGGAGACGGTAGCCATCGTCACGCCGCTCGCAAGCCAAGTGCGCCCCCTCACCCGCCGACCCGCTGCCAGGGTGTCCACAGCACCTCCGCATCCGGCTCGCAATCGAAAACGCTCAGCGCGGCCGCGTGCTAGGTGTTGCGCCGACACTTGTAACCCAGCTAACAGGAAGTATCCGCGTACAGTCTCATTTCTTGAGCGACCCGAGAAACGCGGTGCCGTCGAACTTCAAAGCTCCGACACGCCCAACTGCGCTCCCTTCCGCCAGTTTGCGCGTCATTATTGGTCTCGGGCTCCGGCGCACGACGAACTTGGGCTTTCCGTTGGCGGTGACGACCAGTTGTTGTCCTTCAGGCAAGCCATCAACCAAGCCGGCATTGTGGTAAAACTCACGGACAGAAACAGTCTTCATAACAGCGTTAGACAAAATCGTTTAACACTCCAATCATGCAAGGGTAAACGGCAAAAACGGCAAAGACTCGCTTGTTCCCCAGTTGGTGTCCAAGGGGATCATGCCGGTCGGCACGGCTCTGCGGCGAACCGCTCGTCATACGCTTCATTGAGGTATTGCTGAGCCTGGCCCGGAATCAGCCGGGCTTTCGTCTGCAGGCAACGCAGGGCTTCGCGCGGTGACAGGTGCTCCTTTGAGGAGGGAGGCCCCGACGCACCTATAGGCGGCAGTTCCACGACGGCGTCGCCATTCCGGATGTGGACGCCAAGCCCTT
>PLZQ01000097.1 GCA_003152225.1 Limisphaerales bacterium
TATGTTGCGGTTTGTGCTGCTGTTGATCGCCTCCCTCAACGTCCTTCCCTGCGTTGCCGGCGTGCTGGTCGCCCCGGACAGCAACTGGCGGTTCTTGAAGGGTAATTCTGAGGCTTCCACTCCGGATGCCACCGCCTGGCGTCAGTTGGACTTCGATGATTCGGCATGGGCCGCCGGCCAGGCGGCGTTTTATTACGAGAATCAGCCGGGCGGCTCGGGCGCCTACACTGGCAATACGGTCCTCGCCGACATGTTCGGCTACTACACCTGCATCTTCATGCGCCAGCAGTTTGTGGTGACCAACATCTATGACGTGGCGGCGCTGCAGATCGCCGCGCTCAGCGACGATGGTTTCATCGCATGGATCAACGGGCAGGAGGTCGGGCGCTTCAACATGCCCGCCGGTGACGTGCCCTACACCGGCACCTCGAGCCCGGCTTTAGCGGAGCCGATTCCCTGGTGGACCAATACCGTGTCCGACATCCAATCCCTCCTGGTGCCGGGGGTAAACGTCCTCGCGGTTCAGGCCTTTAACTCCTCCATCGGCAACAGTTCCGACTTCGTCATCAACCCCGCCCTCTACTACCTCCCTGATCTGACCAGCCCGACCCTCACGTTGGTTTATCCCGCCGCCAACTCCGCCGTTCGCCAGTTAACCTCGGTCGAAGTGGCTTTCAGCAAGGCGGTCGCCGGTGTGGACGCCTCCGATTTATTGATTAACGGCCAGCCGACGACGAACCTCACCATAGTCACGCCATCGCAGTTTGTATTCAGCTTTCCCCAGCCTGCGACCGGCACCGTGCAGGTCGCCTGGGCGCCGGGTCACGGCATTCATGATTTGAGCGCCGCCTCCAATGCCTTTACCGGCGGCGGTTGGTCCTACGTGCTAAACCCCAACGCGCCGCTGCCAGGGGTGATGATCTCCGAATTCATGGCGGCCAACGACGGCAAGCAGGTCAATTCGGTGCATGATGAGCTGGGGAACAGCCCCGACTGGATCGAGCTGTACAACAGCGGCAGCACGCCTGTCAGCCTGACCGGGTGGTCGTTGACGGACGATGCGGCCAAGCCGGACAAATGGGTCTTCCCGGCCGCCATGTTGTCGGCCAACAGCTACCTGGTGGTTTTCGCCTCGGGCCGCGACACCAACATCAACGGCCAGCTCCACACCAGCTTCAAGCTCTCCTCTTCGCCTGGTTTCCTCGGGCTGTTCGATACCGCCGGAAACCTCATCTCGGCTTTCAGTCCGACCTATCCGCAGCAATACACCGATATCTCTTACGGCCGCGACCGCCTGGACCCGACGCTCCTCGGCTATTTTACCAACGCCACCCCTGGCGCGGCGAATGCAACCCGCGGTTCTGGCTTTGGGCCCGATGTCCAGTTCTCGCGGGCTGGCGGCACGTTTCTGGCTGGTTTCCCGCTCACCTTGACCACGACGGATACCAATAGCGACATCCGCTACGTGTTGGTGACCACCAATCTCGCTTACGGGACCGCGGCCGTTACGAATATTCCAACCGCCAGTTCGCCGCGTTATACGGCCCCGATCCAAATTGCCGACACCGCGCAGGTGCGTGCCCGCGCATTCCCCAGGCAACGCGGAATCTGGCCCGGCGTGCCGCATACCGAGAGCTATGTCAGAATCACTTCGGCTGCGACTGCGTTCACTTCCGACTTGCCCGTCATACTCCTGCACAATCTGGCGGGCGGCCCCCTCTCGTCGTCGGCTTCGGCGCAGAACCAGAGCGTGATTCTTATGCTGTTCGAGCCGGTCAATGGGCGCACGTCGCTGGCCAATCCGCCCACGCTCGTCACACGCGCAGGCTTCAACATCCGAGGCAGATCCACGGCCGGCTTGCCGCAATACAATCTCGCCCTGGAAATCTGGGATGAATACAACCAGGACAACAAAGTTGATTTCCTCGGCCTGCCCGCCGAGTCCGACTGGGTGCTCTTCGCCCAGGACGGCTTCGACCCCTCCTACCTGCACAACCCGCTTACCCATCAGCTTAGCCGGGACAGCGGGCATTACTCTTCCCGCACCCGTTTTGCTGAAGTGTTCCTCAATACCAGCGGCGGCACGGTCACCTTTACCCCCACGGCAGGCGGCAACTACTTTGGCTTGTACACCGTCGAGGAGAAGGTCAAGCGCGGCCAGAACCGTGTGGACATCGCGAAACTTGAGCCGCAGGTCACCAACGCCGTGGACATCACCGGCGGTTACCTGCTGAAGATCGACGACCCCGACGCCAACGAGCGGACCTTTTACGACTCCTACCTCCAGGGCAGCATCATATATGTGGACCCGCCCGGGCTGGAGATGGTGGATGCGGCGCGGCAGGCGCAAGCTAGCTATCTGGCGGGCTATTTCTCCCAGTTCGGCGCCGCGCTCTGGGGGCCCAACTACACCAACCCATTGACCGGCTACGCGGCTTATATCGATGTCGATTCCTGGCTGGACAACCATATCCTTAACGCGCTCGTTTGGAACGTCGATGCCTTCCGCCTTAGCAGTTATTTCTATAAAGACCGCGGGCAAAAGCTCTGCCTGGGACCGCTATGGGACTACGACCGTAGCATGGGCACGTCCTACAGCGGTGACAACCGCTGTTTCAATCCCCGCCTCTGGCACGTGCAAGTCAATGACGACGAGGGGACTGACTACTTCGGCGCGATCTACCCATCACCCGTGCTCTGGTGGCAGCGCCTCTTTACCGACCCTGACTTCTGGCAGCGGTGGATCGACCGCTGGACCGACCTGCGCCGCACCACCCTTTCCACCAACCATATCTTCTCCGTCATCACCAACCTCAGCAGCCAATTGACCCAGGCCCAGCCCCGCGAAACACTCCGCTGGGGTTCCCAGGATGGCGTTGGCCCCCGGACCGGCACCGTTTCCGCCAATGGCTACTCCTACGCGTTCGCTGGCAGCTACCAGGGCGAACTCAACTTCCTCAGGAAGTGGCTGGCGGACCGCACCGACTTCATTGACACCAATTTCCTCCGCGCCCCGGTCTTCAGCAACGACGACGGCGCCATCACCTCCGGCTTCCCGCTCACCATCACCGCGCCCACGATCGAAGCCAATACCACGACCTACTACACACTGAACGGCGCCGATCCGCGCCTGCCGGGCGGCGCGGCCAATCCCAATGCCGTTTCCAATCGCGGCACGATCAACCTGACCCTGACGAACAACGCTCTCGTCTTCGCCCGCACCTTCAACGCCGCCCACAACAACGTGACCGGCGGCACGGTCGGCGGCAATCCCCCCATCTCCAGCCATTGGTCCGGCTCGACCATCGGCACGTTCGTGGTGGCCACCCCGCCGCTTGCCATCACCGAGATCATGTATCACCCGGTGGCCTCCGGCACGAACGATGCCGGCGACTTCGAGTTCATCGAACTAAAGAACGTCGGCGCCCAGGCGCTCAACCTCGTCGGCATGAGATTCACCGCTGGGATTAGCTTTACCTTCACCGTCACCAACGCCACCACCAACCTCGGCCCAGGGCAATACCTGGTGCTCGTTGCCAACCGCGCCGCCTTCCTCTCCCGTTATCCGAGTGTCACCAACATCGCCGGCCAATACACCGGGCAACTCGACAACGCCGGCGAGCACCTCTACCTCGAAGGCGCCCTCAAGGAATCGATCCTGGACTTCAGCTACAACAATGCCTGGTATCCGACCACCGACGGCCAGGGCTTCTCGCTGGTGATCCGCAACGAGTATGCCCCCTTCAACACCTGGACCAACCCCGCCAGTTGGCGCCCCAGTACCGCGCTCAATGGTTCGCCCGGCCGCGCCGACTCAGCGCCCCCGGTCATCCCTGCGGTCGTCATCAATGAAGTCCTCACTCATACCGACCCGCCGCAGAGCGACACGATAGAACTTTACAATCCCACGACCAGCCCCGCGGCCATCGGCGGCTGGTTCATCACTGACGACCACACCCAGCCTGCCAAATACTGCATCCCGACCAACGTCGTCATTCTGCCGGGCGGCTACGCCCTCTTTGATGAAAGCGAATTCAATAACAACGGCTCCAACAGCTTCGCCCTCAGCTCCCTGGGCGAGGAGGTGTATCTCTTCTCCGGCGACGGCACCAACCTCACCGGCTACCGGCACGGCTTCGAATTCGGAGCGCAGGTCAACGGCGTCACCTTTGGCCGCTATGTCACCAGCGACGGCCGCGAGCACTTCGTGACCCAGACCCACAACACGCTTGGCGCCGCCAACCCGGGCCCCAAGGTCGGCCCCGTCGTCATCAACGAAATCATGTATGCTCCGCCGCCCTTCGGTTTGGACGCCGATAACCTGGACGAATACGTCGAACTGCGGAACATCACCGGCCAGCCAGTGCCGCTCTTTGACCCACTCCACGCCACCAACACCTGGCAGCTTGCCGGCGCTGTCCAATTCACCTTCCCGATGGACGTCACGCTGGCCCCGTGGTCTTACGTGCTCGTGGTCGGCTTCGATCCCGCGCATGACCCGATGATGCTGGGTTGGTTCCGCAGTCGCTACGGCGTGGACGCGAGCACGCCGATCTTTGGCCCCTGGTCGGGGCATCTTGATAATGCCGGCGAGCGGGTCGCCCTTTATATGCCTGATAAGCCGGAGATCCCGCCCTCGCCGATCGCGGGGTTTGTGCCGCAAGTGCTGATGGAGGAAGTTAATTACTCACCGCTGCCGCCCTGGCCTTCCGGCGCGGACAGCACGGGCTACTCCCTCCAGCGCATCGCCAGCGTGGCGTTTGCCGACGACCCAGCCAACTGGCAGGCTGCCGCTCCTACTCCCGGCCTATTGAATCAGGGCGCCCTCACCGTCGATACCGACCACGACGGCTTGCCCGACGAATGGGAACTCGCCAACGGCTTGGATCCACTCGACCCGACGGGGGACAATGGCGCTCTTGGCGATCCCGACGGCGACGGCCTGAATAACTTGCAGGAATACTTGGCCGGCACCGATCCGCACAATGGCCAGGACACGCTGCGGTTCGACTTCGTCTCATGCAGCAATCTCATCTGCCTCCTGCAATTCAATGCCCACACCGGCCGCACTTACGCCGTGGAACGCCTGAACATCCTCGGAGATACAAATACCTGGGCCACTCTCACCAACTTCATCCCGAGCACCAACGGGCCGGTGACCGTGTCCGATCCGCAGGCGCCCGCAGGCTATTTCTACCGGCTCAAAGTCACGCGCAATTGACAGCGCGCAACCCATTGGCAGTCCTAAAAATAGGGCGGGCGTCTCGCCTGCCTTCCCCTTGTGGCTGGGGCAGGCGAGATGCCTGCCCTACTCTCGGGTTCATGGAGAGGGTGGCCATGAAAGAGGGGGTGTGGTATGAGTCTCGACTCCGCCTGCTCAAGGCCGCATGGCTGAGGCGCGGCGGCTTACGAGCAGGAGCGAGCCAAGCCCCAGCAGCACCAGAGCGGACGGTTCGGGGACTTGGCTAGGAGTGAAATCCACGCCACGGTAAACCGTGTTGGCGTCCGCGGTAGCCAGCACAGTGAAAGCAGACCCGGCACCCGCATCAGTCACTTCGACCAACCGATTGGCGCTGGCCTCGGCAGTCGTGCCGTAGATGACCGGGTTGGCCCCGCTGAAATCAACGGCGATCTGGCGCATCCCATCATTGGCGGTTATCCCAGACGCCAAATTATAAGCCATCGTCCAGACGCCAGCGCTGAGGTTCCAGCGCTCAATGCCCCCGTAAGTTTTGCCCGAGCGATCATCCGCCACATAGGCAAACGTGCCGTCCGGGCTCAGAGCAAAGTCATAAGGCGAAGGCGTGCCGCCCGTGACGGCGAACAACAGGCTGCTCGTGGCCGTGCTCGTTGGCAGGCCGGGAAAACCATAGACGCCCGGGCTGCCCGAACTGGTCGAGACGGCCAGGTTGCCGTTCACGATGTTCGCGCTGCGGTAATTGCCGGCGCTAACTTGCACCGGGGTTCCGCCGCCGGTTGAGCACCAGATCCCGCTATTGCCGGTGGCTGAGGCGGTTCCGGCCAGCCAGTAGTTTTGGCCATCTGATATTGCGCTGCGAACGTTGTTCCCGTCAAACGCGCTGGAACCGCTAGCCACGCGCGAGAATGTGCCGCTGGCGCTGAGGACGCCCACGGCGCGGCTGTAAGTGGCGGCGGCAGTGCTCGCAATGCCGGCAACACCGGGCGACGCGGCGTAGCCCGCAAACGTCAGCACGCTGCGGTCCGCCGACAGCGTCAGGGCGCCTTCCGAAGAGGCTGACCCGCTGCAAGCTATTTGCGTCCCGCCAGCCGTCGGGATAGTGATCGTTTGCACCAAAGAGCCTGCCGTGCTGAACTCTTTGATAAACAGCGCGGTGGAACTGTTGCCCAGCGCGGCAGTCCCGTCGCCCACCTGAAGCACAGCTAAATCCCCGGCGGTGAATGGCGCCGCATTCGCTACAACCGCGAGCAAAACCAATGTGATGGAGTAGAGTATCCTTTTCATTCGCCAGACGCTTTCACTTAAACCCAAATAATCCTGAACTGGCAGCAAGGTTAGATGAGATTAGCCCGAAATGTCAATTTGGAAACCGATCAAACCCGATCAACGGGCGCATCTCGGCGCTGCTACTGCCCTGCGCCGTAGCGGCGGGCATCCTGCGTGCCGTAGAGGGCGGCATCCTGCCGCCCGGGCCCCCGCTCGAATGGCGCAGGATGCCCATTCCGCCGGGCAAGATGCCCGGCTCTACGGCAGGCGGGATGCCTGCCGCTACTTGATGGCGATGTCAAGATGCGCTTCCGGTCAACCCGATCACGCGCGGCGTGGTGGAAGGGGCGGTCAAGCTTCGGTCCGGCTTATCCGGCGTGACAAACACCCATTGGTGCGCTACCTCTTTGTCAATCGGATGAGCTAAACCGTCGTCCAATGAAGACACCCGTTGCCGTCATCTTACTTGCTTTCACCATGTTGAACACTACCGCTCCCGCCAAACCATCCTCGCTCGCTCCCGACCTTGTCATCATCAACGCGGCCGTCCATACGATGGATGAAGCGCACCCCACCGCCCAGGCCGTGGCGGTGTCGGGCAACCGCATCGCCGCCATTGGCTCGACCGCCGAGATTCGCGCGCTGGCCGGACCCGAGACGCGGGTTATTGACGCTGCCGGGAAGCTGGTGCTCCCCGGCTTCAACGACGCTCATGTGCATTTCCTTATGGGCGGATTCTCCCTGGCGAACGTCGATTTGCGCGACGCCAGTTCCACCGCAGAACTGGCCCGGCGGCTGGGCGAGTATGCGAAGAAGCTACCGAAGGGCCGCTGGATCCTGGGCGGCGATTGGGACCACGAAAAGTGGCCCGGCGCGCCGCTCCCGACCAAGGAAATGATCGATGCCGCCACGCCGGATAATCCAGTATTCGTGAACCGGCTCGACGGCCACATGGCGCTCGCGAACAGCCTCGCACTCAAGTTGGCAGGCGTCACCAAGGAAACCAAAGACCCGCCCGGCGGCCTGATTGTGCGCGACGCCAAGACGGGCGAGCCTACGGGCATTCTAAAGGATGGCGCCGAGACCCTGGTTGAGCGCGTGGTGCCGGACAAGACGTTTGATGAGAAGCATATCGCGGCCAAGGCGGCCTGCGAACACGCGGCCCAAGGAGGCGTGACGAGCGTCACCGACATGTCGGCGGACGGGGATGTCGGCCTGTATCAATACATGCTCGAGCATGGCGAATTGAAAACGCGCATGTACGCCATCCGCTCGATTGTCTCATGGGAAGTGCTGGCGAAGACCGGCGTGCGCGCGGCGTTCGGCAGCGACCGGTTGCGCATCGGCGGGCTGAAGGGTTTCGCGGACGGCAGCCTCGGCTCATCCACCGCTTTCTTCTTCGAGCCTTACAGCGACACGCCGGACACACGCGGCTTGCTGTTCGACCAGATGCTCCCTGAAGGCACCATGCTCAAACGCGTCGAAGGCGCGGACAAACTCGGCCTGCAAGTGATGATCCACGCCATCGGCGACGAAGCGAACCTGCGCATCCTCGACATCTACCGGCAGGCCGCCGAGCAGAACGGGCCGCGCGACCGGCGCTTCCGCATCGAGCACGCCCAGCATTTGCGCCCCAGCGAAATCGCCCGCTTCGGCACGCAGAAGGTAATTGCCTCGATGCAACCGTATCACGAGGCCGACGACGGACGTTGGTGCGACAAGCGCATCGGCCCGGAACGCTCGAAAAGCACCTACGCCTTCCGCTCACTGCTCAAGGCCGGCGCCGTGCTCGCCTTCGGTTCGGATTGGACGGTAGCCCCGCTCAACCCGCTGGAAGGCATCAAGGCCGCGGTGACGCGCCAGACCCTCGATGGCAAGCATCCCAACGGCTGGAATCCGGAACAGAAGCTCACAGTCGATGAGGCCGTGCGCGCTTTCACCGTTGGCTCGGCCTACGCCGAGTTCGCCGAGAAGGTCAAAGGCACCCTCACCCCCGGCAAACTGGCCGACCTGGTCATGCTCGACCGCGACCTCTACCAGATTAACCCGGCGGACATCGATAAAGCCCGCGTCCTGCTCACCCTCATGGACGGCGAGGTCGTCTGGGAGGCGAAGTAACTACGGAACTGCGCCCACACGCAGGAAGCAGGCAGCAGGCGCAAATCCCTGCCAACCCTTCCACCGGGACCCCCTCGCGCAACCCTGGACCATCCGGCCTGTAGCCCGCGAGTATCTCCCTATCCCCGCTAGAATTGCCTGATGGTCGCATGATCGCTGCATAATGGCTGCATAATGACTGCATGATGGTTGCGTAATGGTTGCATGGTAGCAAGGCTAGTGATAAGGGCGATAAACGCCTGAGAAAGGGCTTATGTGGCTAGGCGGCGCAGCTTGAAATCGCCACCAAGTAGCGGCAGGCATCCTGCCTGCCGTAGAGCCGGGCATCTTGCCCGGCGGAATGGACGTCCTGCGCCACTCGGGCGCCGGTCCGGGCGGCAGGATGCCGCCCTCTACGGCAGGCAGGATGCCCGCCGGTACGGCGCGGGGCGGTGGCAGTGCCGAGCGGCGCCTGGGTTCAGGGCGCTTGAGCGGGAGGATGCCAATTCCCATCGAGGAGTGATGGTGATACTTCCTTGCCCCAACAGGAGGCGCCACATTAACCTGCACGCATGACTCGAAAGCTGCATATCCAATACCCTGGGGTGATTTTCGCGTTCGCACTGGCTCTGTATTCGTTCGCCCTGTTGAACCTCGCAAAAGCCGAGACCTTTGGCCTCGATGCGCTTCAGCTTCAGCACGTCGAGCAGGGTTGGGGCGACCCGCACGCCAATCAGTCCGTGGACGGCCATCCGCTGTTCCTTGATGGCAAGCGTTTCGAGCACGGCCTCGGGACGCACGCCAACAGCATCCTCCGCATCGCGCTCGGCGGCAAGGCGGAGCGCTTCACCGCCGCCGTCGGCGTCGATGATGAAGTCGGCAAACAGGGCAGCGTCGTGTTTAAGGTCACGGGCGATGGCAAGACCCTCTGGGAAAGCGGTGTGCTCCACGGGGGCGACCCGGCCAAGGCCGTTTCCGTGGCTCTGGACGGAGTCCAGAAACTCGTTTTGTCGGTGGGCGATGGCGAAGATGGCATCAACTTTGACCACGCGGACTGGGCCGATGCAAAGATCGTGATGAAGGCAGGCAAGCCCGAAGCCGTTGCGCCGGTGCGCGAGGCGGCAGTCGTGTTGACGCCGAAGCAGTCACCCAAGCCTCGCATCAATGGCGCCCGCGTGTTTGGCGTCCGGCCCGGCTCCCCTTTCCTCTTCACCGTCCCGGCCACGGGCGAGCGGCCCATAACCATTTCCGCAAAGAACCTGCCCGCCGGCCTGCAACTCGATCCGCAGAGCGGGATCATCACCGGCAGCCTCGCGGAGAAGGGCACCTATGTCGTCACACTCCGCGCCCAAAACGCGAAAGGCACCGCCGAACGGGCACTCAAGATCGTTTGCGGCGACACCGTCGCGCTGACACCGCCGATGGGCTGGAATAGCTGGAATTGTTTCGCTTGCGATGTCACCGAGGCGAACGTCCGCGCCGCGGCCGACGCGATGGTCGCCAGCGGCCTGATCAACCACGGTTGGACTTACATCAACATCGACGACTGCTGGGAAGCCGGACGGGACGCCGACGGGATGGTGCTTTCCAACCAGAAATTCCCCGACATGAAAGCCCTCACGGATTACGTCCACAGCAAGGGCCTGAAGATCGGGCTTTACTCCTCGCCCGGCCCGAAGACCTGCGCCGGCCACGAGGGAAGTTATAAGCACGAGGAGCTGGACGCCCGCCGTTACGGGGAGTGGGGCTTTGACTACCTCAAGTATGACTGGTGCAGCTACGGCGGCATCGTGCCCAATCCAGACCACGACGGTCTGATGAAGCCGTATCAGATCATGCGCGCCGCGCTCGACAAGGCCCCGCGCGATATCCTGTTCAGCCTTTGCCAATACGGTATGGGCAACGTGTGGGAATGGGGCGCCCAGGTCGGCGGCAATTGCTGGCGCACCACTGGCGATATCAGCGACACCTGGTCCAGCATGTCCGGCCTCGGCTTTGGGCAGGCGGGCCACGAGAAATTCGCCGGTCCCGGGCATTGGAACGATCCGGACATGCTGGTCGTCGGCTACGTCGGCTGGAGCGCCAAAGTCCGTCCCACCCGCCTTACACCGAACGAGCAATACACCCATATCAGCCTCTGGTGCCTGCTGTGCTCGCCGCTGCTGATCGGATGCGACATGACCAAGCTGGATGATTTCACGCTCAACCTGCTCACCAACGACGAAGTGCTGGACGTGAGCCAGGACCCCCTGGGCCACCAGGCCGCCCGCATCGCCAAGGACGGCTCGCTGGAAATCTGGGCCAAAGACCTCGAAGACGGCTCCAAGGCGGTCGGCCTGTTCAACCGCGGTGAGGATACTGCCAAGGCCACCGTGAAATGGTCCGACCTGGGTGTCTCCGGCCAGCAAAGCGTCCGGGACCTCTGGCGCCAGCAGAATCTCGGCAAGTTTGCCGACCAGTTTCATACCGAGGTGCCGCGGCACGGTGTGGTGCTGGTTAAAGTCACGCCTCCATAGTTCATTGAAGAATAGACATTATGAAATATAGCATCCCATCCCTGGTTTCAGCCCTGGCGCTGTTGGCAGCCCCCGCTTTCGCTGCGGAGCCAACGGCAACCCCGGCGCAACAGGAAAAGCACTTCGAGGCCCAAGTCAAAGTGACCGCGAAGATCGATTACTTGTTATTCCTGCCGCAAGGCTACGAACAATCCAAACAAAGCTGGCCGCTTATGCTGTTCCTGCACGGCGCGGGAGAATCGGGCACGGACCTGGCCAAAGTGAAGGTCCACGGCCCGCCCAAAATCGTGGAATCCAAGCCCGACTTCCCGTTCATCCTGGTGTCGCCCCAGAGCTCCGGGCGCGGCTGGA
>PLZQ01000253.1 GCA_003152225.1 Limisphaerales bacterium
CAGTACAAGTTAACGCTTATGGGGCCGACCCCGGGGCCTTGTTGCCGCTGGCGTCCACTTTGGCCCACTCGAGCTTTCGCAACCCCGTGGCGGTCATCTGATAAACCTCGACCGCCGTGGTCAACTGGGCGGCGCCGGAGCCGAACCCGATGGCGATGCGCTGGACGGCGCTGCCTTCATCGAGCGAGATAAAGTAGCCCCAGATCACCAGGTCGTTGGTCTGCGGCGGCGTTCGTGCGGAAGGGCGCTCGGCGGGCAGTCCCATGTCGCGGATTCGCTCGACGAGCGTGGCCGCCACCTCAGCGCCCGCCTGGCGGTCGGCCGAGATCTCGTCGGAGGTTTGCGGCTGGGAGGGACGGTAGCGCGGGTCGGCGAGGACGGAACCGCGCGGCACATCGGCGGGCGTGGCAACGAAGTCATAGACCCAGATGTAATTGGGCCGGGGAAGCCTTTCATTTACGATCGGCTGGCTGCTGGTGACCTCCGTTGAGGCGCACCCGGCGAAAATCGCCACGGCCAACAGACAGCCGAGGATCGTAAGCATGCGACCCAGGAACTCCTGCGCGAGGCGAAGATTCTCGCTCTTACTCATAGACGCTTCCTCATCTGTGTATCTCATTTCTGACTTACACCGCGATGGTCGATCCGTCCAGCCGGCAGCCGGGCAATGGACCATTAAGCGCTCGACAATGTCACCGGACCGCGAGCCGTCCCCGCTGGGCAACAGAGCAGGAAAAGCTGACAGAAAAATAGGGGACAGGAAGATTGAAGACAGGAAAATGAAGTGGCATCCCATTTTTCTGTCTTCAATCTTCCTGTCTGCCTTCGTTGCTCGGTTGCGGCTTTGCGGCACTTATATGTTGTCTTCTATGCGCATCTTTGCAATCTCATCCGCTCTCCGGGAAGCGAACTTTGATTTGGTCCCGCTGCCGCTTTCTTTGACGGAGGCGAGCGGAGCGAGCCGGAGTCAAAGAAAGCGGCAGCGGGACGGCGCCGGGGCAATCTCCCTGGGCGGTTTGCGGTCCCGATTTTCCGCTCCTGTAATTTCCGGATGCATTCGCCCGTCATTTTTGTTTCCCTGCTTCGGTAGGGAAATGAGACCACTGCCCCTGCGCAAGGGGCAGTGGTGCCGCGTGCGAGCTCGTTTAGCCCTCGGACGGTCTCCTACCAGTCCGCAGCCCAGCTTGAGCCGCACGTGGCCTGTGCTCCAAACTCGAACCGTTGCCAGAGCGCCGGTTTCGACCGGCAGCTCGTATTGTAAGGATGAGTCAGAACACGATCAAATGGTATGAAGTCAAACACCGCCGTCTATGTCGGAGTCGATGTCGCCAAGGCCACGCTCCAAGTGCATGTGCAAGGGCGCCAGACCGAACTTAAAAACGCCCCTGCGGCGCGAGCCCAATTGTGCCAGAAACTCCAAGCCGTCGCCGGCGCCCATGTCGTCTGCGAAGCGACCGGCGGCTACGAACGGAACCTGGTGGGAGCCTTGCATAAGGCCAAAATCCCTGTCTCGGTGGTCAATCCCGCCCAAGTGCGCGCGGCCGCCCAGGCCCAAGGCCAGCGGGCCAAAACCGACCGGATCGACGCGCTGATGCTGACCAACTATGGCCAGCGCTATCAGCCTCAGCCCACCCCACCCGCTTCCCAGGTCCAACGCCAACTGGTCGATTTGACCCAGTGGCTCAAACAACTCATCGCTGCTCAGGCTACGGCTAAGACCCAAGCCGAACATCATCACGACTCGTTCGTGCGCAAACAACACCAGGCCCTCCTGGACTGCTACCAAGCTCAAATCCAAGCCGTCGAAGACAAACTGCAGGCTCTGCTCAAGCAAGACCAGGAACTCCAACAACGCGTTGAAGCTCTGGATGCCATCGAAGGCGTGGGCTCGCGCACCGCGCTCCTCATTCTGGCGCACATGCCCGAGTTGGGCCAGTTGAACCGTCAACAAGCCGCGGCCTTAGCCGGCCTGGCTCCCTGGACTCGGGAGAGCGGCACCATGAAGGGAGTGCGCTGCATCGGGGGTGGGCGCCCAGAAGTCCGCTTGGCCCTCTACATGTCGGCCCTGAGTGCCGCGCGATACAACCCGGTGCTCCGCGCGTTCTACCAGCGTCTCATCGCCAAGGGCAAGCTCCCCAAAGTGGCCTTGACGGCAGTGATGCGCAAACTACTCATCTACATGAACCATAAACTCAAAGCACTGGCCGCCCAACCCATATTAACAGCTCAGGTCCAAAGTTAAAAAACAGTTGCCAAAATCAACACCGCTGCTGGGTTATTTGCGCTCTTTGTGGCGGGCCAACGGCTGTTTTTAGGTTGATCGCGGTCGGGGCGGCTACAAAGGGCCCTGGGTTTTGTAGATGACCCCCGCCACCCGGGCGGGTAGAGGATTCGCATGCGCTACGTGATGAAGCAGAAGCTGTTTTGCCGGGGCGACACCTATGGTGTCGATATCGCCGAGGAGGAAGATGACATTCTGATCTTGGCCAGCACGGTCGTGATTGACATGGCCTGCCAATGAGACCGCCAGCGGCGGTAGTGGGGAGGAACTGACAGGGGGTATGGAGGAGCGTAGAGCCATACCCCCTGGACAGCCCTTCCAGCGTACCAGACCGACACCGGCCCGGGTGTTCGGAGGTGAACAGCCCCCCTGGGCAAGCGCCGCGCCAGGCGGCGTCCGAGGATAACGCTGTGAAACGGGGAGAGACCCCGCGGCTGAGCCTGATTAAAGCGTGGCAGGGTTTTGCAAGAATGCCGTGCCTTTAGCTACGGGGCAGCCGCTGCGCCGGCACCTGATAGATTTTCTGTCACCTCTTGGGGCTTTTCGGGTGCTTATAGGGTGATATGATGACCACCGAAGCGATGAACGGGGCGGAACTCAACGATGCCGAGCTGGTGGCCGAAAGCCTGGACGGAAATCGGGATGGCTTCCGGCTGATTGTTGAACGCTATCAAACCTTGATCTCGTCGCTGGCGTACTGTGCCACGGGCAACGTGAGCCGGAGCGAAGACCTCGCCCAGGAGACCTTTGTGTCCGCCTGGAAACAGCTTGCGGAATTGCGTGAGCCGGCCAAGTTGCGGCCCTGGCTGTGCAGCATCACCCGTTTTCTCATCAGCAAGGAGTTTCGGCGCCAGGGACGTGAGCCGGATCATGCCGCCGAATCGCTGGCGACGGTGGACGAATGGGTCTCACCAGAACCGCTGCCTCCGGACCAAGCCATCAGCGACGAGGAAAAGGCGATTCTCTGGCGCTCGCTCGAACGCATCCCGGAGATCTATCGCGAACCGCTGGTGTTGTTTTATCGCGAGCACCAATCCATCGAGGCCGTCGCGCAGGATTTGGGGCTCAGTGAGGATGCGGTGAAGCAACGGCTGTCGCGCGGGCGGAAACTGTTGCAGGAGCAGTTCCTGGCCTTTGTCGCTGGCGCGCTGAAACAAACCAGTCCGGGCAAAGCCTTCACGCTCGGCGTGATTGCCGCCCTGCCGCTGCTGGCCACGATCGCCAAGGCGGCGACGGTCGGCACGACGTTGGCCAGTCAGGGCGGCGTGGCAGCCAATACTACGACCTTGGGCGGATTCCTTCAGGCCAGTGCCAAAATCCTTCTGGGCTTCGTCTATTGGCTGGCGCCGGTTTTGCCGCTGGGCGGGTACATTGGGTACAAGATGGGAGGCGATCGTCAGAACAGTGAGCGGGCGCGCCGGTCCGTGGCCACCTTTTGGCGCATTATGGGAGCCAGCATGCTCCTCTTTGTCTTTCTGCCTCCGCTGCTCCTGGTCTTGTTCGTGAAAATCTTTAGCCTGTCCGACCCAAGAATCAGGCCCTTAGGGGAGATTTTGCTCAACTTCCCGATTCCTGTCTTCATCTATACAGTGGCACCCCTGTCTCTGGTAATTTGGGTTTGGCAGCGACGGCGGCCAATCGGTCCTGAGACCGCTGGCGGCGCGCAAATCTCCAGTCAGGCTGGAAAGTCCATTACGCTTTGGGTGGTGCTGGCTATGGCCGGGGCTCTTGTTTGCCTGGCATTTTTCTGTTTGATCGCCAGTGTAAGCTCCCGCATGCACATTCCCCAAGAGCATTACCTGTCCACCGCTGAAGTTCAAAACCTGATCGCCAATTCCAAGGGGCGCGACATCGAGTTTTCCCTGTCACAACTTAGAAACGGGTTCCGCAATCTCAATGGCGAGGTGCGCGAAAACGGCACGGAGTATGTTCTTCACGCACCGGCAGAGAATAGCACAATGGCGCTGCTGGCTGAAAAAGGCATCAGCTATAAGACGAGAATTGAAGGCCGCGACTTTAACCTGGGCATCCGGGCAGTGTTGTGGTCGCTCGGCAATTGGGCATTCCATCTATTGATGCCTGCCTTCTGTTTCTTCATCGTCGTCGCGGGCGCGGTGACCTTGCTGCGCAGACGCGGCCACCAGCCATGCGAGCCGCGCCTCATCGCTGCCGCAAGGAACGAACGCCGCGTGGACAAAGCCTTTGCCGCATTGGCCGCGTGCGGAATGATCGCCGTGGCCGTTTTGCTTGGTCTGACCACCAACTGGAAGGTTCGCCGGGTCGCCGCTGACCAGGTCCCGGGCATCCTCGCTCAGCACAAGAATGCCCGATTCGAGGTGTTTGAATACAGGGATGGCTCCAGAAAACTGTGGATCTCCGACCTTCGCTCGCCCGACTTCATCGCCCCCGCCGACGAATCCACGCTCGGGCTGCTGACTCGCCAAGGCATCACTTACCAGACCTGCCTGGCGGAAATTCATGGTTGGTGGTACCGGCACCCAAGCATGTTAGGAACCTCCAGCGCGCAAATACACCCGTCAAGCAGCGGCCGCCCAGGCCTGAGCCAATCCACCTCCGCGCTGGGCATCCTCCTGCTAGCGGCAGCGGCTGGAAGCGTTTTGTGGTGGGTAATGAAGAGAAAGCCCTTAGCCATGTTGCGGGTGTGATGCGAGAGGCGCGGACCTCCTGCCATTTTTGAGCAGTCCTGTAGGCGTTGTTAGTGCCGTAGCCCTCGCCATGCTCCGCTCTGGCCCCGCGGGGCCATCTGGAAAACGAGCGTTGTGATCAACTCGCGATGGCCGCCTTGCGCCAGCCTAATCTTCCAGTGGACGACGGTTACGAGAACAAGCCCGAGACCGAAGGGGTCCGTCCCGACATGCAGGAAGGCGAGCCGTGCGGGAAATGTGGAACGCCGGTCGTCAAGCGAGAGGGCAAACGGAAGC
>PLZQ01000437.1 GCA_003152225.1 Limisphaerales bacterium
GTGGTGGCCAGCTCGGAAAGTTCCTCCAATGAATCGCGCAGGTCGCGACCTTGCCGGGTTTTAAGTTCTACTCCTACGAGGAAGACTCGTTCCGTCCTCCGGTTCCTGGTCTCGATCAGTGCTTTCAATTATGCGCGTGTGTCACGCTCAATCTCATTCTAAATGTCTGCAAACAAGCATACCACCTTCCTGGCGGGAGACAAGGCAGTTTTTGTGGCTCGGCGACAGTGAAAAGGTTCAAAGCGAGGCAATCGATTTGACGACAGCCTCGGCGCTGCTCTGCGGTTCGAGGTGAATCCAGGCCAAGTGAAGCTGCCGCCGGAACCAGGTCATTTGCCGTTTGGCAAATTGGTGGGTACGGATCTTGATCAGTGCAATCGTCTCGGGGAGGGAGCGCTCGCCGCGCAGGTGCTCGACAATCTGNNTCCACCCGGGCGTCGATTCGGCGCAGCAAATCCGCCGGGGTGCGCGCGAGGCCAAAGTGGCGGGTTGAGGGTTGAGGGTTGAGGGTTGAGGGTTGCCAATCGGCGCGCTGGGCGGAGAAAGGCTTGCCGGTCAGACGGATGACTTCGATGGCGCGGATAATCCGGCGCGGGTTTTGGCGATCAATCCGTTCATAGCTGACCGGGTCGCGCTCGGCCAGTTCGCGCAGAAGCTCGGGCAGGGGGGTAGCTCTCAGTGTGGCGCGCAAGGCGGCATTAGCCGGCGGCGCCTCCTTCAAACCCTCAAGGAAGACCTTGAAATACAGCCCCGTCCCACCGCACAGGATCGGCACGCGCCCACGCGTCTGAATGTCAGCCACGGCGCGGTGCGCCAGTTTCAGGAACTGGGAGGCGTCGAAAGGCTCGGTCAGGTCTGCCACATCAATGAGATGATGGGGAACGCGCGCGCGCTCCTCGGGCGAGGGTTTGGCCGTGCCGATGTCCAGCCCGCGATAGACCTGCATGGAATCGACGGAGATGATCTCGCCCCCGAGCCGTTCGGCGAGCAGCAGCACGATGTCTGACTTGCCGACCGCAGTTGGTCCGGCCAGCAAGAGGGGGGGAGGAGGGAGGACCGAGGAGGGGGGATGGGGTTCGGGTTCGGCTGCCATCGCTATTCTCTATTCTCCATGTTTTACCCCCTATCCGCGCTTCGCTTCCGGGCGGCGCAGGAGGGCAAGCAACACCAAGCCTGCTGCGAAAATGGCAATGCTGACCAAGTGCGCCGGCGTGGCCCATCCGCCGAGGTAATGTTTTGGTTCCGGGTAATCACCACGAAACATCTCGACAAACGAGCGCAGCACGGCATAGCTCACCAGGTAAACGCCAAAGACCTGCCCATCGAATTTCTTGCGCCGAAACAGCCAGGCCAGCGCGGCGTAGAGGCATAGATTGAGGAGTGACTCATAGATCTCCGTCGGATGCACCGGGAAAGTCGGCGAGCCCAGCGGATTGCCTTCGGGGAAGCGAATGGCCCAGGGCAAGTTGCAGGCGCGCCCGTAACAGCAGCCGTTGAGCAGGCAGCCGATCCGGCCGAAGACGTATCCCAACGCAATGCTCGGCGCCAGGATGTCCGCCAGCTTCCAGAGCGGCAGCTTTTTCAGGCGGGCGTAGAGAATGCAGGCCAGCGAGGAGCCGATCAGCCCCCCATAAAAGACCAATCCGCCATTCCAGACCATGAAGATTTCCTCCAGCGGTCTGCCCGCAAATGACTCGCGCCAATACGAAATAACGTAAAGCGTCCGCGCCCCCAGAATTGCCCCCACGATCAGCCAGGGGCCAAGGTCGATGATCTTCTCGGCGGCCATGCCCGCGTGCATCGCCCGCCGGCCGGCTGTCCACAGACCGGCCAGAAAGCCCAGCGCGACCATTACGCCGTACCAGTGAATAGGCAACGGGCCGAGATGAAACGCAATCGGATGCATCGCTTAGAGTGTAGAATCAAAAGGCAGGCCGCGAAACGAAAATGTGCCCTTCCGCCCGCACTGCTTGATCAGCGCAAGCGGTCAGTTGCCATTCGTAACTACCGCCGGCGCGGAGGGGCCCCAGTGGGGCACAGGCGGTCGCGGCGGCGGGCGGCGCGGCAGGGGAGGCAATCGCTTGACCAGCTCGCGCCAGGCCTCCTGTTCGGCCGAGGACATCTGCTTCCAGTGCTCGGCGCTCTTCAGAAACTCCTGGCGCTCCGCGAGGCTCAAATCGGTGAACTTGGCAACGGAGTTCAGGTACTGATCTCGTTGCTCGGGGGATAACCTTCCGAGGGTTTGCAGCATCCTCTCGACCTGCTGCCGCTCCGGTTCGGGCAGGCCCTTGATAGCCTTCTCCTTTTCTTGCGCGGTCAATTCGAAGAACCGGTTGAAGCGGCTCAACGTGGCCCGGCGCTGAGCTTCGGACATCGCGGCCCAGCGGTTAATGCCCTGTTCGAGCAAATCGCGTCGCGCCGGGGAGAGGTTGTTGAGCAGCTCCCGCCGCTGCTCGTCGCTGCGGCCTTCGATCTCGGCAAAGTAACTGAGGGTGGCCTCGTTCTCCAAAAGGTCCTTTTGCACCTCCGGCGGCAGCTTGTCCCATTCCCGGAGCCGGTCTTCGACCAACTTGCGCTGCTGCTCCGGAATCCCGGCCAGTTGGGCGGGGCGGTTGGTCGCCGACGCGGTCATTAGCGGCCGCAGATACCAGCGCAGCTCGGTCACGCTCAGGCGCAGCTCGCGCTCATCGGGCTTGAGGGATTCATATTCACGCACCTTGGCCAGAATCATCCGGCGGGCTTCGGTTGGGCGATTGGTGAGGGTCTGTTCCCGCTCGGGGGCAGGCATCGCCAACAGTTCCCGGAAGAAGCTGATCGGCGGTTTGGGCACCGGCGGCAGCGGTGCATGCTTAAGCGGCGCCGAAGGGTTGGTCACGNNCTGACAGCAGGCAGCCGGCGCCGAGCAAGACCGCCAGCCGGAAAGACACAGGTTGGAACAAACTCATTGCAGCACCGTGAGCAATTGTTCATCCGGGCGCGGTGTCGGATTGGAGGCGCGAATAGCATCGAAGTCTTTCAGGACATCAGGGCTGGGCAGGGAGGCCACGGCCGAAACGGCCGCCACACTCTCGACGAGCTTATGGCGATGGGCGTCTTGAATCAAAAGACACGATACCACCCCGGCGCATGCCACGGTGGCAGCCAAGGCCGCTTTCGGCAGCCAGCGCAGCCGCAGCCAGCCCGACCATCCCCGTCCAGGCCGGCGCTGCTCTGCGGCGGCTTCGCGCTCGGCGGCCCGCAGCACCCGCGCTGTGAAATTGCTCGGCACGGGCACGTCCTGCAACGCGCCCAGGGCCGCGTTCAGTCCGGCTTCGACTTCCCAATCCACTTGCGCCTCAGGGTGGGCCGCCAGCCAGGCGCGCAATTCGGCTTCCTCAGCGGCGGTGAGTTTCCGGCGCCAGCTTAGCTCGCGCAAGTGGTTATAGATCGGGTCGTTTGTCATATAACATTGCCAGTAATATTAAAACCGTTCGGTTTACAAAGTTGCTTTCAATTCGGCTCATGCCAGGCGCCGCTCTGCAAATAGGGTTTCAGCTTCTGCTTGAGTGTCTCCCGTCCCCGGTGAATGAGGGATTTCGTCGCCGACACCGAGCAGCCAAGCACCTTGGCAATCTCCTCGTAACTCAGTTCGTCCTGGCGGCAGAGCAGGATGGCAAGGCGCTGGTTTTCCGGCAGCACGGCCAGGGCCTGCTCAATCTTCTGCTCCAGCTCGCTGTGCAATAAGCGCTCAGGCGGCGAGGCTGTCTTATGGTCCTCGAACTGGTGCAGCGGCTGGTCTTCCTGCTCCGGGTGGGGCGTGTCCATCGAATCGACCGGATGCCGCGAGCGGCGGCGGATTTCGTTCAGGCACAGGTTCCGGGCGATGGTGAACAGCCAGGTCGAGAACTTGGAGGAAACCTCGTAACGGCTGGCGGACTTGAATACCTGCACAAAGACCGCCTGGGCGAGGTCCTCGGCCTCCGTCGCGTCGCGCAGCATACGGTAAGCAAGGTTNNGCAACATCAGGGCGGCATCGGGATCGGGCGCCACGGCCATATTCGTCAATCTAGCAAACACTGCGATGGCCACAAGGTTTCGCGGGCACTTGCGTTGGAGGGCTTTTGCACCCAAAGTGATGCACGGATGCAGGAATTGCTTAACAAGATCGAAGCGAGCGCCGCAGCACGCCTGGCGCTGCCGCCGGGCCGGCAGCCGGCCCAGGAACTGGCCCGCTACAAGGCCTTCCTGAAGGTGGAAACGCACCGGCTCAAGTTGCACCACCGCGCCGGCATCGGCGGCCTCGAGATCTGCCACGCCCGCGCCGCGATCCTCGACGCGCTGCTGCGCCACCTTTGGGACGCGGCCAAGGCCGGCATGTCCGAACAGGGTCTCAAGGAGTTCCCCCAATTGGCGCTGGTGGCCATCGGCGGTTATGGCCGGGCGGAGCTCAATCCGCACAGCGACATTGACTTCATGTTCCTGCACAGCGGTCAGGTNNCTGAAGATCGGGCACTCGGTCCGCAGCATCGAGGACTGTGTCAAGGTTGCCAACAGCGACATGCAAGCCAAGACCTCGCTCATCGAGGCCCGGCTCATCGCGGGCGACGACGCGCTGTTCAAGCGGTTCCAACGGACCCTGGTCAGCAAGTGCGTCGCCGGCTACGAACCGGAGTACATTGCGATGCGCCTAGCTGACCAGGCGGCCCGGCGCGCCAAGTTCGGCAACTCGGCCTGCATGCAGGAACCCAACCTCAAGAACGGCTGTGGCGGCCTGCGCGACTACCAGAACCTGCTCTGGATGGCGTTCTTCAAGTACCGCACCCACTCGCTCAAAGAACTGCAGGCGCATGACCTCATCGGCGAGGCCGAGCGCAAACACCTGGAAGAAGCCTATGACTTCCTGCTCCGCGTCCGCACCGAGATGCACTACCACACCAACCGGGCGATGGACGCGCTCAGCAAGAGTCTCCAGCCCGCCGTCGCCTACAACCTCGGCTACCACGAGCGCTCGCCCAGCAAACGTATCGAGGGGTTCATGCGCGACCTTTACACCCACTCGCGCAACATCTTTCTCATAACCCGCACCCTCGAGCAACGGCTGGCCCTCCTGCCGCAGGCACACGGCTTCTCGGGCTTTTCGCTCCCCAGCCGTCTCACCGGACTGCTTCCCGGCGGGCGCAAGCTGGTCACCGAACCTGTGGACGGGTTCAAGTTCATTAACGGGGAGATCCACGCCGTCTCCAACCGCGTCTTCCGCGACCACCCGCGCCGGCTGATGCGCGTGTTTCTGTACGCGCAACAGCGCGGGCTGCGGTTGCACCCGGACCTGGCGCAACTCATGCGCAACCAACTCGGCTTGGTGGACCGCGCGTTCCTCTCGGATGAACATGTCCGGGAAACCTTTCTGGCCATCCTCGACCAGCGCGGCAGCGTCGCGCCCGTCCTGCGCGCCATGCACGAGGTGGATCTGCTCGGCAAGTACCTCCCGGAGTTCGGCAAGCTCACCTGTCTGGTGCAACATGAATTCTACCACCAATACACCGCCGACGAGCACACGCTGATGTGCCTGGAGCAGTTGGACCGCGTCTGGGAGGCCAAGGCGCCGCCCTACTCCACCTACACCCCGCTCTTCCAGAAGATCGAACGGCCTTTCATCCTCTACCTCGCCTTGCTTCTCCACGACGTGGGCAAAGCCGACGGCCACGGCCATCACACTGAGGTAAGCTGCGAACTGGCTGTGCGCGCCGCCAAACGCCTCCGCCTCGACGAGGCCGCCGCCAAGACCCTGCTGCTCGTCATCGAACACCACCTGTTGATGGCCAACGTCTCGCAGCGCCGCGACCTGGACGACCCGGCGGTGATCCGCCAGTTCGCCAAAAAGGTGCAGACCCCTGAAACATTGGCCCTGCTCACCCTGCACACCTTTGTCGATTCCGAGGCCACCAGCGACAAGCTGTGGAACGGCTTCAAAGACCTGCTCCTCGGCTCCCTGCACCACAAAGCCATGCAACTCATGACCGGCGGCACGGAGTTCGTCCGCGTGGAAGAAAAGCAGCGCGAAGGGCTGATGCAGGAAGTCCGCCGCCTGGCGCCCGAACCGTTGAGCGAGGAGGAACTCCAGGCCCAGTTCGCCACCCTGCCAGCGCCCTACTTCCAGATCCATCCCGCCAAGGAAATCCTGGGCGACCTCCTCGTGGCCCACCGTTTCATGCGCCTGCAGGTATCCGATGAGGAAAACCCGCTGGCCCCCGTCGTCAACTGGCACAACGAGCCCGATCGCGGCTACAGCGCCGTCAAGATCTGCACCTGGGATCGCGCCGGCCTCTTCCGCAAAATCGCCGGCTCCCTCAGCGCGGCCGGCCTCAACATCCTAAGCGCCCAGATCTTCACGCGCAAAGACGACATCGTGCTCGACACCTTCTTCGTCGCCGACGCCCTCACCGGCAACCTGGCGGGCCTGGACCAGCGCGAACGCTTTGAGAGCGTTCTCCACAAGGCCCTCACCGGCGAGGAAGTCGATTTCCCGGCCTTGATCGGGCGGCAGAGAATCTCCCGGCCACTCTACCAGGCCTACTTCGGCGAGAAGATCGCCACCCAAATCTACCTCGACAACGAGGCCTCTGAGAGACGCACCCTCATCGAAATCGAGACCGAAGACCGCATCGGCCTGCTCTACACCATTTCCCAAACCCTGACTGAGCTGGCCCTGGACATTTCCTCCGCGAAAATCTGCACCGAACGCGGCGCGGCCATTGACAGTTTCTACGTCCGCGAGCTGACCGGCAGCAAGGTCCTCGACCCCGAGCGGCAGCACTCGATTGAACGCCAACTCCGCCGGGCCATCCACGCCTTGGACGCGAAATAGCCCCACCCTCCGTCGGCTCTGGCTTTATCCAGGCTTTGGGGTAGCATTGTGGGAGTATTGGGGTAGCTTTGGGGACGCTTTGGGGTAGCTTTGGGGTCGCAATCGGTTGGCTATCAACAGGCTTTGGGGTGGCTTTGAGGTCGCATTGGTGTGGCTTGAGTTGACTTTCCGCGGTTTCAGCTTTCAGCATTTCAGCCTTTCAGCTTTTGCCAGAGTGTGGCTTTGGGTGGCTTTGCCCGGGCTTTCTGACTTCCGGCTTCTGAGCGTCGGGGTCTCTTACGGCAAGTCCTGGCCGATAGCGTAGGCGCCGGGCAGTCGCTCGCGGAGGTCCGGGCGACGGCTGGCCAGCAGACCACACAGCCAGTGACGCATGAAAGCCACCAGCCAGTAAATGCCGGCGTCTTCGCGTTTGCGCAGGAGTTGGCGGAACCTGGCGTTGTGCTGGTAAACCACATTGGCCCGCTCAGCCAACTCGGCCGCCCATGCGCGCGGGAACGGCTCACCCAGCCACACGGAAGCCTCCTCGCACACCTGCTCCGCGAGCGCCCGCGGAACGATGGGAGTGTCGTCCTCGATCCGGGCGGGCCAGGGCGGACGGTAAGTCTCGCCGGCTTCATGGCAGCGCCCCTTGATCTCTTCGAATTGTCGCGCACTTGCATCCCACTCGCCCCAACCCTGCTGCGCTGGAGGTTGCAACGGGCTCGGCCCCTGATGAGGACGGCGAGCTCTACGAATGGAGCAGAACCGCCGCTGTTGACGAGAACCAGCCGAAAGCGGCAACGAGCCGTGTATCATTTCATCTGTGATCATAATGCCAATCAGTTGATCTCTCTCGTATCAACCCACTGCCAGGGAGCGGGCTTGGGTGATTTCATCCCGGGTTGCCTGACGCACTTGGGAGGTTTCGACCGGCTCGTCTGCGATAATGACGCCAGTTGGTAGATAGAGGGCCGATAGGCCAGCGGAGGAATCGGCTTGCGTTCTTTCTTGGCTGCCGCCAGCCAAGCTCGCTTGGCCACCTGGACTTCCTGCAATGCTTCGTCGGGTGTGAGGCCGAAGGCAGAGCAGGCCACCAGGTCAGGAATATCGGCGATATGCCCCCCATCCTCTTCGCTGTAAAAGATGTTGATGCGGTAATCTTTCATGCTTTGTCCATCAGTTGCAGGTTATAGCGTTCCACGATCTTGCGTGGATTCATTCTGTGCAGCATCAGGTTGGGGTCGAAAGATGAGTACCCCTGGCAGCCGCGTCCAACAACTGGTCAATGGCGTGCTCCAGGCGCTTGAAGGAACGGAGGCCCTTGGCCCGCACGACGCTAAGATCGAGCAGTTCTGTCAGCGCGCTCTGATCCCGGGATGGCCGGTAGGTGCGGCAGTTTTGCTCCAGCCATCTCTTGCCATGTGATTCAGGATCGCCGGTCGGGAACTTGACGTCCGACGGCAGTGCAAGCCGTCCGTCTTTGTAACGTTTGCCCGCCAGTGACTCCACCCCGGCAATGATCCAGCTCTCGTATTCGACGCGGGCAAATACGACCGCCAGGGAGAAGGTCTTTCCTGCGCCAGCTTCAGCAGCGGCGCGCGCCATGAGCTTGGCGGCGTCGCCCGCACAGAATGGCGAGGCCGACCCGGCGGGGAAGGTGGGTGCGTCGCCGTCATAGACCGCAAGCACGCCTGCCAAATTAGGCCGACGCGAAGCGATAGTAACACGCGAAATCCATTTGGTGTAGTCGGGGCGCGCCGCCTGCTTATTCCATCTTACGGGACTCGACTCCCTTATGACGTCGTGATCAACGAAGACCTCGCCACCGCTCTCTTTTTCCCTGAGCAGCCTGCGCACAAGCACGGGCAGCGCGGCCACATCGCCCTGGCCTTCTCCGACGAGCACCAAACGTTTCATGCCGCCTGCTGCGCCTTTGGTACGTCATCCAGTCTTGCTCGATCCACCATTAGCAAGTCGCCGGTGCTAAGGAGATGATCTTTCACCGAAAGCCGCTGCTCCTTGGAGACCCGGCCAACGATGGTTTTCCCCTCCCGCATATCCACCGCTCGAACGTCATCCACATCGAAGGCGTCAAGGAAAGTAGGATTATGGGTGGTGAGGATCACCTGGCCGCGATTTTCGCGTGGGGCCGCCTTGAACTCGTCCGCTAAGAGGGACAAAGCGCCTGGGAAAATCGCGTTTTCCGGCTCCTCAAACACGAGTGCCAGCTTGGAGGGCGTCTGGTACAGGGCGAGCAGGTGCGCGTAGAAGCGGCGCAAGCCGTCTGACTCCTGGTCCAAAGTAAGCGCAAACACACGGTCAGCAGTCTTGTGCCCAATGATTGCCCGCTGTGGGTTCACCAGCGAATCAAGCTCGACCGACACAATAGCCGGGTCGAGCGCTTGCAAAGACGCAAGGAGGTTCTTTCGGATGTCCGGATGGTGAAAATCCTGGGTGATGCCGCGCATGACCGCGAGGTAGTTGTTTGCTGCGTCCGAAAGGCCGGGGATTTTTTGAAGGAGGTTCTGCCCATGCGGCGCAGCGTTTGGAGCTGAGAGCGTCGTCGCCGGGAAATGATAGTAACCAATGCCTGTGGAAAGGGCTGCGTTGGCGAAAACTACCTGCTGCAGTGAGGGGAAGAGGCCCAGCATAGGGCCCCAGTGATTCGGTTCTGGGGTGGGCGCCACACTGGGAGCCTGCTCCCACCCCCACTGATTGTTATCCCCCTTTACCCGGGCGAAGAGAATGTCTGTTCCTAGCCCTAACCGTTCCTCTCTCAATTCCGCCGCGCCTGGAAACTTCTGCTGGCCAGGCATCCCAAAACCAAGGCGGTAGATATAGTCGCGCTCTTCACCGGGAATTGAAAAAAGCACCTCGATCGCTGTCTTTGGCCTCGTTTCTCCGACCGGCACAATGCGCTCCCAGCCGAATTCGTAGCTAATTGCTTCGTTCTGATCCAGCAGGAGGTTACGCAGGAAGCGTATTGCCTGGACGAGGTTGGACTTTCCCGTGCCGCTGCGACCGACCAGGACGGTCACTGGGCCAAGCTCCAGATCGGCCTCGCGGATGCTTTTGAAGTCGCGTATCTTAATCCGCTTGATCATAAGTGATAAGGAGAATTGCTGATTTCGTTCAATAGGGCAAAAGGAAAACAGAGTTCATTCATGCCGCCGTCCCTTCCGCAATCTTGATCTCGTCCTCAGTCAGACCGTAAAGGTCATACACGAGGCGGTCGATTTGGGTATCAGTGGCGGTGATTTGGCGCTCCAGTGCGGTTTGCTCCTGTGGGGTCTTGGCGGCGGACAGGCGCTGATGGAGGGCGAGCATTTGCTCAACCAGTTGGACAATTCGGTCATGGCGCGACTTATCAGCGGGGCTGGAGAAGTCGATGTTGCGGATGGGCAATGCGCCGAAATACTGCTTCGTGCAGGTAATCCAGCCCCCACGAAAAACGTTGCTGAGGGCGCCGAGCCGCCAAAAGAGAAGCTTCGAGTTTAGGAGGCCGAGCACGTACTCGGGTTTCAGCCGACTGTCCTTTGAAATGGTGACGGTGAAACCGCCGCTGGCCATCGGGCAAAGTACGCCAGGCTTGTTATTCGGAATAAACGCAAACAGGCCGCCATTCGCAAGGAGGGGAATCGCGATCTGTGCTTGGTCGTGCAATTCCAAATTGCGAGGCGCACTATAGCCGAACCACTCCCGGTATTGCTTGCGGCGACGGAGGGCCGGTTGATTCTCAAGGAGATACGCGAAGGCGCGCGGGAACTCGGTCTTGAGCTCTTGCTCGCTGTACAGGCGGTAAGCTCCCCCGTCGCAGACATGGTAGGGAAAGATCACCTTCCATTTTCCACTCGGCGCAAAGCTGTAGCGGCCAAAGTCGCTAGCGAAGAGCGGTTCGCGCACTATGCCCTCCTCGATTTTCAGAGTGCCTGTTTCAAATACAAAGACATTGTCATCGCCGGTGCTGCTGCCGCGCCCCATATCGGCGGGGAGATCAAGGAGCCGCGTGGCGCCCTGCTCCAGCTTGGCCAGGAGCAAATTTGTGTCGGGGCTTTCGAAAGTCCAAGAGCCGGACCCGAGCGCCTCGCTGTCACGTTTGGAGAAGATGGCGCCCTGGAGTGATGCCCGGTCTGCCTTGCTTTGAGCATATTCAAATGAATCGGAGGCACTCCCCTGGAGGAATAGAAGACAGGTGTAAGTGGTAGCAGCGAAGACTTGATTGGCCCCGAAGTCAACTATTCGGCGGACGGCTCGCCGGTCGGAGAGGAGCCCCCTAAGACCCTTTCCGTAGTCTGTCCTGAAGAACTTATTCGGGGCGATCATGCCGAGCGTACCGCCCTGACTTAACAGGTTGAGGCTACGTTCGATCAAGCTGACATACAGGTCACAGTTTCCGGTAGCGGAGCGGTAGTGGGTCGTCAGGTATTGGATTTGGTCCGCAGGGAAACCCTGGATGCGGACATAAGGCGGGTTTCCGATGACGGCATCGAAACCGCCCTCCCATTCGGATTCAAACGGCGTGAGGACTGGCATATGCTTTTCGCCTTTTATCTTCTTATAGCCATAGCGCCCATGCAGCGGCACTCCGGGAACAGTGTAGTCCAATGGCGGAACAGGCGTGTCACGCAACTTGCTCGGGGCGGTCTTTCGCCGGAAGATTTGGGGGAACTCGGCAGACCAATCAAAGACGTTGATGCGGTAGCGTTCTTCGTCGTCAAGCAGCGACATTTGCTGCTGTTGGTAGAAGTCCTGGCCGATGAGGGAATTGCCGCATTTGATATTGTCGCCGAGGTCCGGCAGGGCGCGTTCGTGGAACAGACGGAGGACGGGCTGAAGGCTTTGCTGTGTCTCGCCTTCCAGGACTTTGAGCAGCAGGGAGAGCTTGGTTGTCTCGACGGCCTGGCTGTCAATGTCCACGCCGAAGATGTTATCCAGGAGGATGCGTTTGCGTTCGGCAATGGTGAGCTTCCAGTTGCCGGGGCCGACCTGAACGAGCACCGGATTGGGGCCTTTGGCCCATTTGTCAGCGGCGTGATTGGTGTAGAAGTCGCAGTGCCATTTCAGGAGGTACTCGTAGGCGCCGATCAGGAAGGAGCCGGAGCCGCAAGCGGGGTCGAGGATCTTGAGCTTGGCCGCTTGCTTGGGGGTCTTGCCTTCGAGCAGGTGGCCGACCGTGTTCTGGACAATGTAATCCACGACGTAGGTGGGGGTGTAGTACACGCCGCCCGCCTTCTTGACCTCGGGCTTTTCCTCCACAACGGCGCGGTGGCCTTCCGTGAGGCGGATGACCTTGCCAAGGAACTGCTCGTACACCTGGCCGAGGATGTCCGCCGGGAGCGCTGAGAAAACGCAAGGGGACTCCGGATAGTAGAGGCCCTTGATGATGTCGTGGAGCAACTTGTCATCAATGTCCAGTGCCAGCGTCAGCTCGTCGGGGGCTTCGTGGCGGCCCTTCTCGGCTTTGAAGTGGAACAGGCCGGAGTTGTAGCGGGTGTCGGCTTCCTCGAAAAGCTGGCAAAGGCGGGGATAGATGCGACCGCCATTGGTGAGGGCGCGCAGGCGTCCGTAGTCTTCGATGCCGCGGCCCTCGCAGATGCGCAGGAAAATGATGCGGTCAATAATACGCTGGACCGCGAAGTTAAGCTCGCGCTGGGAGAGCTTGGGGTTGCGGAGGGCGAGGTTGCGGGCCAGGTCAGCGCGCCAGGTTTCGATGGTCTTGAGGAATTCGTCGTCAACGTCGCCAGTGCCGCGCTTGGCTTTGGTAGATTCGACGAACCGGTCGAACGAACCTTTGAGGACGGCGTCTTTGGAGAAGGCGCCGGCAATCTCATCGCACCGCCCGGCATACTCGTTGTAAGGGATGTAGAGCATGCGCCCAACTGCGGCGCTGTCCCGGTGGTCCGGTTTAAAACGGCAGTCATACACGGCGAATTCCTCGAAGTCGCTGAGGATGCTGACGGGAAGTTTGGTGGTCCAGGCGTAGCGGCGGAGCTGGAAAGCGGGACTGACGTCGTTCTTGATGTCCACCGAAGGCCGCTTGGCTTCGAGGAAGAATTTGCGGGTGCCGCCGATGCGGAAGCAGTAGTCGGGTGCCTTAGTGGCCTCGCCTACTTTGATGGCGTCTTCGTGGACGATGTCTTTGTACGCTTCGGCGTGGCCCTGCTCGTTGTCCATGTCCTAGCCGAGCGCCTTGAAGAACGGGTCGAGGAATTCACGACGGAGTCGGGTTTCGTTATAGTGAGGCGAGCGGTAAGCCTCGCGATTGCGGTCGAACCGCTGGATCAGCTCCAGAACTTGCGGCGGCGGTTGGTTCATCGAACGCGAGGAGTGTTCGGCGAAGCTGCTGGAAACTCAAGCTTTTTGGGGGCATCGGGGGCTCGCCATTGAATTTGACCGGCAGCCGGGCGAATGGTTCCCTTTGGCTATGCGGCGCTTGCTTTTTGCCAGTGTGTCCGGCGCGGTCTGCGCCCTGGTCGGAACCGTCCTTGCCAGCGATCCCGAAGGTGTCACCAACCTGGCCGGGAAAGCGGAGTTGCCCGCAGGCAAGGGTCTCGCCGCGCAATTCCCCGGCGATGCCGGGCTGAAGAGTCACGCGGACGTGATCTTCGCGGATGACTTCGAGGACGGAGCCATTGGCGCCGACTGGGACGACACGAGGAACCAGGATGGCAAAGTCTTGCAGTTTGCCGCTCCGGGCGAGGACGCCGGGCTCGGGCGACGCTGTCTGCGCGTCGAGGCGCACCTGGGCAAGGATACGGGCGGGGGTCTGACTAAGTGGTTCGAGCCGGCGGACCCGATCTTCATCCGCTTCTATACTCGCTTCGACCCGGGCTGCGATTACGTGCATCACTTCGTGACGCTACGTGCGAACAAAGGATTGCACGGCGGCGACAAATGGAGCGGGTTTGGCAGCGCTGGTTTGAAGCCTGAAGGTACTGAGCGCTTTTCCACCGCCATCGAGCCGTGGGGTAACTGGGGCCGCTGGCCGGCGCCGGGGCGCTGGAACTTCTACAGCTACTGGCACGAGATGGAGATCTCGAAGGACGGGAAGTATTGGGGCAATTCCTTCGGCGTGCCCGCTGCTCCGGTCATCCCGCGTGGCCGGTGGA
>PLZQ01000499.1 GCA_003152225.1 Limisphaerales bacterium
TACAGAACGACGTTTACACCAGCTCTCCAGACCGCGTAGCCGTCGATCTGGAAGTGCTCAACTACGATCTCCACGGTCTGGTCGGCTGCGAGCTCCAGGGTGCCCAAGTCACGCGTGGGCCCATGCCAGGTCCAATTCTCGATGACCGGCTTGCCATCGACGCTGACGCGGACCCCGTCGTCGCTTAACGTGGCCAATTCCCACGTCCCTTTCGTCAGGGGCAGGCGCGTCCGGGCGATCATGCCGAAGTGGTCCTGGCCGAGCTTGGCGGCGGTGACTTTATCCGAGATGCCCAATTCACTGGGCCCGCGCATCCCGTAACGCAACGAAAGCTCCTCAAGTTCCGCGGAGACCGCTGTGGGGCCTTGGGCCAGCTTGCGGTAGCCCGCGAGGTCCTTGCGCGGGTCAGTATTCGTGGGCCACTTGAAGAAGGTCGTCTGCCACTTGGTGGCGAGCAGGGTCCCCATCATCTCGGCCAGCGGCTTTCCCGCCGCCTGCACTTTGAGCACATAGGGGCGCACTCCCGGCTCCACGGCGCTGACGGTCACCTGCGATTCGTCAGCCTTCGCGGGAACATGGGCCAGCACCGCGCGCACCTGGTCGCCCACGGTTTCCACCCGCACCTCCGCCACGGGAACTTTCAGCACTTCGATCCGCGCCATTCCGCCGGCGGACGAGACGAGCCGCACCAACGGCGCCACATGGTCCCAGGGACCCCACTCGGTCATGATGATGTTCTGCCGGCCACGGAGTTCCGGCCGGGCGCCTACCGGGTGCTTCTTACCGAAGACCTTGTGCTCGGGCTCCTTGAGGGGCTCAACGGCCCGCTGGTCATCGCGCATCACCTGGTAAGTGGGCTCGGCAATCATTTCTTTGCCCACGTCCACCAGCTTGTTCCGCCCAAGCATCACCTCTCCCGGGCCGCGGAAGTGGAACGCGACGCTGTCGCCATCGAACGTGTTGTCGGCGATCATCGAGCCGGTCGAGGCGTAGCCGTTGGCCTTGGCCCAATTCTTCTTTTCGAAGGCGGGGTTGGCTCCGCCCCAGAGGTGAACCCCGCACTGGTTCGTGACGAACGAATTGTGAAGGATCAGGTTGTCGCCACCGTGATCGATGTTCACGCCACCCCGTTCGAGCCCATAACCTCGCTCACCGTTGTCTTCGAAGTCGTTGCCGGCGATGAGCGTCTCGCGCGAGTAGCCCGCCCAGATCCCGCAGATGGCGTTGCCCACGATCCGGTTCTTCAAATACTTGTTGCCAAAAGAGAAGGTATTCTCAATCCCGTGCGCCGCCGCATACGAGAAATCGTTCCCGATCAGGAGGTTGTCGGTGTTGCCACGACGCTGGTACCATTTCACGGAATGCTCGCCGGTCTCCCCCAGGGCCTCGCGACCGGCAAAGCCAAAGAAACCGTCGCCGCCGTGCGTCACGGAGTTCTCCACAAAGACGTTCTCGTTATTCTGCTCGAACGCAAAGATCCCCGCCGAGTCCTGCCCGCGGTTGTACACCCCATGACTGTATCCGCGCACGCAGAAGTCAACCGCGTTACGGCTGATGACGTTGCGCCCGCACCGCCACAAAGCGATCCCCCAGCCGGAGTTGAATGAGAAGTCATTGTCATAGACCCTCGATGCCGCGACGCGGTCCAGGCACAGCGCATTCTGACCGTGCCAGACCCGCGAATCGCGCACGGTCACGCCGGTGGAATCTTCAATATAAAGCGCCGCGCCGTAGTTCTTGAGCCATTCGTGCTGGTCGTTATTGTGGCCGAAGAGCCAATCCCCTTCATCCTCGGCCACCGGCGTGGACTTAAGGTCGGCCCGCCGGTTGTCGGAAGCGTCGAGGCCCTCAAGCAAAAGGCCGTTGGCGTTCGTCGCCCAGAGGCCGCACCAGAACCCACTGATCCGCGCGCCGCGGACGGTGACGCCGGCGTATCCGCTCACGCGGATGCCGTAGCCTTTTTATTCATCGGGCCGCGTGTCCGCCGGCGAACCGCGGAGGACCGAGCCCCTGACAAATTCGATCTCAATGTTCGGGGCGCCAACCCGAATGACCGCTTGCTCGTTGACGTCCCGGATGACTGCGCCCGGCGGGATCACCACCCGGCAGGACTGAGTGATGACCGTGTTGGGGGCCGTCACTTCAATGGTTGGCCGCTCCGCTCCCGCCGCCGCAAGCGCAATCATAAGCCCGAACCCCCGGGCCAAAGCCTCGGCCCAGGCAGGCGCGAGCCAACGGAGAGTGAGAATGGGGCATGACAACCTGGAGATGCTTCCAGTTTGATTCATGGGGGAATCGTGGCAGAACACGTCTCCCGAGCAAGACCTAACCCAGACAGCAACCTCTGGACAACGGGAGCGTCCATCGCCGTACGCGGCTGCTCATTCTTCCTCTCCGGCCGTTAGACTTCGGGCTTAATACCCTCATTACTACCCTCACTCACGGCTTAATACCCTTACTCCCCAAGTGGCGCCAGCGCGCCGCCGGGCCTTTTCCCCGGGCAGGAAACCTCGTCCGCCGCTTTTAAATCCACCAGCAAAGTGCGAATCCATTCGCGGCCCACGCCGGTGAATGGTGAAAAGCCGGGGCTCAGGCTAAGGCTGTGCGATTTGGCTGACGGTCTCGTTCGTTGCTATTTGAAAACTCTTTGCAGTGCGATCTGGAACTCGTCGGGATGCTTGATGTCGGAGATGACGGCGATGGTGACGTCGGTGGGGACGGTCGCGGTTCTTCCTTTGTGCCACAGCACTTCGCCGCTGTGGGATTTTGGGTACTTCGCAACGTCGGTGGTTGAGTGATGCGTCGCCACAATGAGACCGTTGTGAGCGTTGATGCTGGACAATGGAAGGGCGGCAGCTACTCGCGAGGCGGGGACGCGTTGAAGGGCGCATAGGAGGATAGTTCTTGAGGCGCGTTTGGGCAGTCTCCCTGTCTGAAATGATTCGTTCAAGATTCCCTTTAGGCCTCCATGTTCCCAAGGGCTCGAGTAAGCCATGAGGTCGTTTTTCGACAAAGTATTGGAGAAACGCGCATGACACCACCTTAGGTGACCGGACCTGGGAGGAAGCAGGGTGGCGCCGCCATTTGTTTTGTCTTCTCTGTAGCCGTGACGTTTGCGAGCACTCAGATAGACCTCTATGAGGCGGTCCAGTTTCTCATGTAGTGGGACAGGTGCAAATGCTGCTGCTCTTTGCTCGTCCAGCGCGGTCGCTTCCTTGCGCTTAAGCAACGGGCGGGTCACGTGGCCGAGGCGGGATGCCAGGCGCCTCGCGAACCGCGGATCCCCAGGCGCACTCCATGTGATGATTGGCTTCATCTGGAGGTCGAAATGGACGCGGAAGTTGCCGTGGGGATCGTCGGGCCGGTGTCTGAGATGGTCGGCGCGGCAGGTGAAGATGACGGAGACGTGGCGCCCGTGCGCGACACCGGCTTCGAAGTAAACCGAGGGACGGGCGTAGGTGAGGTCGGCTATGACGAGATCGCAGCGCTGCAGGCCTGCCAAGATTTGGTCGTCAATGTCTTCGTTTCGAACTGAACGGTCCACGCGAAATGGGGTGATGCCTCGCTGCTTGAGCAAGGGGCGGATGGACCGGTTGTAGAGGGTGTCGGTTTCAGCGTGGTCGAAGGCCATGGCTATAAAGCATTCGAGTGGCATAACGGGTCAGCTCGTCGCCCAGATGGTGCCGCCAGAGGGCTCGTATGTTAAGTGGCCGCTGCGGGCGGTGGGGCGGACATGGGCGGAGTAGCGGGCTGACGGGGTGATGATGTTTTTGGCGATGTGCTCGGCAAAGGACCTGATGGAATGCGGCTCGTTGTCCCAGCCCGCCACCTTGAGCTTTGGCACAACGAGTTTCCGGCAGGTAGCGGCTTCGGCGGGCATAGTTAAGCGAAGCGGAGATTCCCTCTCGGCGTCGACGTGTGCTGCGGGCCAGTAAACATATCCTCATTCGCTCCTGTCGGTGGACCAGTGTTGCGGCGGTTGCCGGCATGGCTCGGAGAATAGGCTGCGCCGCACCACCGCCTTGAAGGGTATTCCAAAGCGGTTCAGGAACAAAGGGAAAAGGGAGGGGCCATTCTGAAACGCTGAAATGCTGAAATGCTGAAATCCGGAAAGCAGTCATCAGCATAATGTTGCCGATAACAAAGCCGAAATAAACGGTCTCGGCCATCATAGCCGCGCGGGCTCGTGCGGTCTTCGGCTTTCGGTGCTCGCAACAATGAAGGCTCCGGATTCATTCAAGGACTTTCGGGGTTGAGGCCTTTTTCACACGATAACCCAGGGTACGCCCGTCGCCCCATTACCCCACGACGGGCCGACCCTGGGCTGGATTACACAGTTCCTTCAGGATTGCCGGTGGGGCGCCTGGGGCAGTGATCGGTGATTAGTAATCGGTGGTCAGTGGCCGGTGGGGTGGGGGCTGGCTTTAGGGGCTGGCACAGGCTTCTCCGCGCGTTCGTCGGGATGCAGTTCGTCGTGGTCTGACGCGCTCTCCAGATGGGTCGTGACGTAGGCGCGTGGCTCCAATGAATCCTGGATGAGTTGTTCGATCCGGGTCGCGTCGCGGTGGGCTTGGGCTAATAACGTGCCGGCGGGGAATACCAGATGGACAACCACCCGGTGCGCATCGCCTAGGTTGCGATGCTGCAGACCGTGATAGGTCAGGCCGTGCATCTCGGTCTCGCGGGTGAGAAGGTCGATCAGCTTCTTCTGGGTCTCCGGGTCGGCTCTGTCCATCAGGCCGGCGAAGGAGGACTTGATGAGGCCGGTGCCCGAGAGAAGGATATTGCACGCCATGATGAAGCCACAGATCGGGTCGAAGGGCAGCCACTTGGTGACCAGTACCAAGCCTAACCCGACGAGCACGGCCAGGCTGGTCCAGCAATCCGTCAGCACATGCTTGCCGTTGGCCTGGAGGATGATGGAGTTCTTTTGCCGACCCAGCCGGAGGAGATAAGCGCCCAAGGCGCCATTGGTGGCCGCCGCCGCCGCGGTGAGCACTACGCCGAAGCCGAGATTTTCAAGACTGAGGCCGATCAGCCATTTGTGGACGGACTCGTAAATGATGTAGAGGGCAGCGAGGATGATCATCGCGCCCTCGAAGCCAGCGGAGAAGAAGGCGATCTTCGCGTGGCCGTAGAGATGCGATTCATCCGCCGGCTTGTAGGACAGTTTGAGGCTGTAGGCGGCGAAGATGACCGCAGCTATGTGCACCACCGATTCGGCGGCGTCGCTCAAGATGGCCGCCGACCCGGTCAGCAGATAGGCGCCCACCTTCATGACGGACATGAGCAGGCCGACGCCCAGGGAGAGAGTCATCCCAAAGCTCAGGGCCTTGCGGTCGGCTTCAGTTATGGCGGCGACGTTCATCCGAGGCGAGTATCCTTAGAGCGGTCGAGGGATTCAAGCAGGACCGGCGACGGCTCGTCGGCCAGCCCGGCCAGAGGGCTAGAGGCTCGGGGAGCGATGGTGAAAAGCTGAAAGCTGAAATGGGACGCTGAAATGGGCCCGTGNNGTAACAGGTTTTGTGGACCTATACAGGGTGATATGAACGCGAAGTCTAAAAGCCATAATGTCCGCCACGGTGACGCAATTCCGGCCTCGAATCATCCGTTGGCCGAGGCTGGGTCCCGGATCGCAGTTTTTGACGTTTCCGGTAATCCGGATAGACTGGCGCCCATGCGAAAGACCTGGAGACAACGCTCTCTCACTTGCGGGCGGCCGTCGCTCTGCGCCGAGCCAATTCCCACCATGCTGGGGCGTCTTGCCGTGGTTCTGATTTGGCTGGCGGCGGCGGTGCCGGCGTGCCCGGCCTCGTACTACCCACAGCGGCTGGAGGATCCCAGGGCGGTCTATGTCGCCGGCCCGTCTGGCGGTGACGACACCACGGCGCTCCAGCAAGCCATTGACCGCGTCCGCGAGACCGGCGGTCAGGGCATCGTGCTCCTCGGGCCAGGGCGGTATCGCCTCAACGACACTCTGTATATCTGGCCCGGCATCCGCGTGATCGGCTACGGGGCCATGCGCCCGGTCATCGTTCTGCCTGCGAACACCCCGGGCTTTCAAGAGCCCACTCGAGAAAAGGTGATGGTCTTCTTCGCCGGAGGGCGCCCCGGCTCCGGGCGCAACCGCTCCCGCAACCCGGAGGGCGTCCCGCCTGCCGTTCCCGACGCCAATCCTGGCACCTTTTATTCCGCGCTTTCCAACACCGACATCGAGATCGAGGACGGAAACCCGGGGGCGGTGGCCGTGCGCGCGCGCTACGCTCAGCACTGCTTTCTCGCCCACATGGACCTCCGTCTCGGCTCGGCACTGGCGGGCATCCACGAGGCGGGCAACGTGATCGAGGACGTCCACTTCTTCGGCGGCCGCTACGGGATCTGGACGTCCAAGCCTTCACCGGGTTGGCAGCTCACGGTGATTGACTCCTCCTTTGAAGGGCAGCGCGAAGCCGCCATCCTGGAACGCGAAGCCGGTCTCACGCTCATCCGCCCCCATTTTCTGCGGGTGCCGACGGCCGTCGCGCTCGAACCCGGCAAAGCCGACGAGCTTTGGGTTAAGGACGCCCGCCTCGAAGAGGTCTCCGGCCCGGCCTTTCTCTTCGGGGTGGAGAGCAATCCGCGCAACGAAATCAACCTGGAGGGGGCCACCTGCCGCGCGGTGCCGGTCTTTGCGGCGCTGCGCGACAGCGGCAAGCACTTCGCCGCCCCCGCCGAGACCTACGTGGTGAGGACTTTCTCCCACGGCCTCTGCTATTCCGACATCGGGGCCACTCCACAGATCAGGACCTTGTTCGACGCGGCTGTGCTCAGCACCTTGCCTTCGCTCGCAGCTTCGGATCTGCCCGGGCTGCCGGCGCCAGACACCTGGGTGAACGTGCACGACCTCGGCGCCAAGGGCGACGGCGCCACCGATGACACGGACGTGCTCCAGAAGGCCATCGCCGCCCACCGCGCTCTCTACCTGCCCTCCGGGTTCTACGTCGTGCGCGACACGCTGAGGCTGCGGCCGGACAGCGTGATGATCGGTCTGCACCCCGGGGCGACGCAGATTCTCCTGCCGGATGGCACGGAGGGCTATCAGGGTGCTGGTGCGCCAAAAGCCCTGATCGAAGCGCCCAAAGGAGGGAGCAATATCCTCATCGGCCTCGGCCTCTACACCGGCGGCGCAAACCCGCGCGCCGTCGCCGCTCTCTGGAAGGCGGGCGCCGGCTCGATGATGAACGACGTCCGTTTCCTCGGGGGCCACGGCACGCCCAAGCCCGACGGCTCGCACGAAAGCCCTTACAACAGCAATCACACTTCCGACCCCGACTCCAATCGCCGCTGGGACAGCCAATACCCCAGCCTTTGGGTCACCGATGGCGGTGGCGGCACGTTCCTCGATATTTGGACCCCTTCCACTTTTGCCCAGGCCGGGATGCTCGTCTCTGACACCGAGACTGGAGGCCGCGTTTACCAGATGTCCAGCGAGCATCACGTCCGCCACGAGGTTCAAGTCCGGAACGCCGCCCACTGGGCTCTTTACGCCTTGCAGACAGAAGCCGAGCGCGGCGAAAGCGGATTTGACCTGCCGCTGGAGATTGACTCTTCGCACGACATTACCGTCGCCAACTTCCTCGCTTACCGCGTCATCAGCATGTTCCAGCCCTTCTCTTGGGCCATCAAGGTGTCCAACTCGCGCGACATCCGTTTTCGCAACGTGCACTGCTACAGCAACAGCAAAGTCAGCTATGATTGCGCTCTTTACGACCAAACCCATAACATCGAGGTCCGCCAGCGCGAGTTCGCCTGGCTTGACCTCTCCGGTTCGGCGCCCCGGTCCAAGCCTGTCCCGCGTTCGTCGGTCGTCGCGCGGGGAGCGAAAGTGGAAAAGCTCGCCGGTGGTTTCTACAACATTTCGGGTGGCGCCGCCGGCCCCCAGGGTGACTTCTACTTCGTGGACGCGCACCTCCAGCGTATCTATCGTTGGGACCCCGCGTCGCACCAGCCTTCCCCCGTCAGCGACTCCCTGCCGGAGCCCGTCAACTTGGCGGTGGACCAAGCCGGCAATCTTGTGGTGGTGTCTTACGCGGGGAAAGGCACCGTTTATTCCGTCCAGCCGCCAGAAGTCATGGTGCCGTTGCCGCCCCAAGCCGTTGCCGCCCGGGCGGAGAAGACTTTCTTCCTGCCTGCCAGCGATTGGCGCTTGAATCGCGAATCGCTCTCGCATCCGGCTGCCCATTTCGTCTCACCTGACGGCACCACGATCTTTCCAGCGGGCGCAGACTTTCTTAGCGGGGCGGTGAGTTGGGGCGTCAAATCGAGCCCTCAAATCCGAGCCTTCGGCCTCGCGCCAGCCACCCCAGGGCAGCCGTTTTACGTCACCGACGAAGCCGATCTCACCACCTGGGCTGCCGCCGTGAACGCGGACGGGAGTCTAAGCGACTTCCGCCTCTTCGCCGAGCAGGGCGGCGAGGGTGTGGCGGTGGACTCGCGCGGCAACGTGTACATCGCTGCCGGCCAGATCCATGTTTACAGCCCTGCGGGCAAGCCTATCGGCCTCATCGAAGTGCCCGAACGCCCCTTGCAGCTCGTTTTCGGAGGAACTGACCGTCGAACCCTTTTCATTCCTGCCCGAACCTCGCTCTACTCGGTGCGCACGCGCTTTCCAGGGCGTTGAGCACTCACGCACCTATGCCATCGTGGACCGCAAAGGGACCGTGCGCATCGTCGGCCTGAAACCCAATTATGTGGAGCAGGCAGTGAAGAAACTGCTGGCCGAAGCCCCGGGTGCTTAACCTGGCAAACCAAAATCGGAGGACAGACGACAGTGCTGCTGCGCTGGTGGGAGGAGCGGTAGGTTCAGCCGGTTGCGCCCATGGCGCCGGACTGGGCCTGCGGCCAAGCTGGCAGGTAGTGGAACTGGGCGATTTTGCCCGCCATCCGCGCCGCCCGGGTTTCGACCGATTCGCGGAGCAGGTGTTTAATGGTCTGAACCAACTTCGGAATGTAGAACGGCTTCTCCAGCAGCGCCCCGACGCCCGCCGCCAGCGCGGTGAAGAGTTGGTTTGGCCGAGCGGTGACGACCGCCACCGGGAGCAACGGCCATTTCCGGGTGAGGCGGCGGAAGACATCCCAGCCGTTCTCCCCGCGCAGTTTCAGGTCCAGCAGCACCAGATCGGGCGGCACGGCATTGGCGATTTGCAGCGCCGCCGCTCCGTTGGCGGCGGACCGCACGGAGTACCCTTCCTCGGCCAGCACCCGCTTGAGCATCGTGCGCATGGACGGATCGCCGTCCACAACTAAAATCTCTTTTTGACGTTTCATAGGCTCAGGTGTTTGGACAGGACCCGTGCCACTCGATTCAAAAGAAGATTCAGATGTTTCCTTGATGGAAATGCGCAAGTCTGTTCCCATCGCTTGTTGCCTTAACCCCATTCCCGGCTGGCGCCGGGAGGGCCGGAGACATGAGACGACTGAGCTTGCTGTTTGTTGGCGGATGCCTGCTGTTAACCAGCGGGTGCGCTACGAACCATGTTGTGGAGTGGAAAGCCAAATCCCATGTCGAATGGGATAAAGCAAGCGAGCAAAACGTGGAGGTCGCGGGTGAACCTGCCTATTACGCCCTATTGCCCCTGACCGTGCCTTTCGATGTGGTAACGTCGCCAATCCAGCTAGGTGTCTTGCTCGCATGGCCAGCCGCCAAGTCGCCTCAATCAGAATGAGGCCAACCATGTCGCCTGACGCGCTTGAGCAGACATCAGGATTAAGATTCGGATAATCGCAAAACGGAACGCCAGTGAATACCAGACTCCCGACCCCCGTCAGCAAACGCATGCAATCACAGAGAATTTCCCGCCGCCGGATGCTTTCATGTCTGGGCTTGACCGCCGCCACCGAAACCGTCGTGGGCGCGCTGCCAGCGTCGGCGGCGGAACCGGAACCGCCGCGGCCCGGCCCAGCGCCCATGGCCCTGCACGTGCACGATTTCGGCGCCGTGGGGGACGGCACGAAGGATAATACGGCGGCATTCACCGCGGCCATGAAGGCGGCCGCGGAGACTGGCAATGGCGCGGTATTCGTGCCGCGCGGGCGGTATTTGATCAAGGGCAACCTGGAGGTGCCGGAGGGCGTCATGCTCGAAGGGGTATTCCGCGCACCATCGGCCCGGACCAAGAACAGCGGCAGCGTGCTGCTCGCCGTGGCCGGGGCGGGCGATGCCAAAGGCCAGCCGTTCATCACGCTGCATACCAGTTGCACCCTGCGTGGCCTGACCATCTTCTATCCAGAACAGAAGATGAAGAATCCGCCGGTGCCGTATCCGTGGACGGTGCGCGGGCAGGGGGACAATATCTCGCTGCTCGATGTGCTGCTGGTGAATCCCTACCAGGCGGTGGACTTCGGCACCTTCCCGGCGGGCCGGCACTATATCAAGGGCCTTTACGGCCAACCGCTTTACCGGGGGCTCTTCATCGACCAATGCTACGACGTGGGGCGGGTCGAGAATATCCACTTCTGGTCGTTCTGGGGCGGCTGGGACGGGGAGCTTTACGAGTTCATGCGGGCGGAGGCGGTAGCGTTTGTCCTGGGCAAGACGGATTGGGAGTTCCTGAGCGGCTGCTTCTGCATCGGCTACCACATCGGCTTCCAGTTCGTGCAGAACCAGGCGGGGCCGGGGAATTGCCTGCTGACGCAGTGTGGCTCAGATATTGGGCCGACGGCGGTGCGGGTGGAGAGCGTCCAGTCGCACGCGGGCGTGTCGTTCGCAAACTGCCAATTCATGGCGGGGATCGAGGTGGCCAAGACGAACAGCGGGCCGGTGAAGTTCACCGCGTGCGGGTTCTGGGGCGTGCCTACGACGGATCGCCATGCCGTGCTCGAAGGCAGCGGCCACACCACTTTCAGCAGTTGCCATTTCATTGGCTGGGGGCAGCGTGACAAGGCCGCGCCCGCAATTCATGCCCACAGCGGCGGGCTGACGGTGAGCGGGTGTGACTTCATGGACCGGGGCAAGGCGCAGCTCACGCTGGAACCGGAGGTCGAGGCGGCACTGGTATTCGGCAATCGCCTGCGAGAGAAGGAACTCATTATCAACCGCGCCGGCAGTTGCGC
>PLZQ01000173.1 GCA_003152225.1 Limisphaerales bacterium
TATCACGCTTACAATAGGACTAGAGGGCTGATCCAAGTTGGACAGGTAGGTCGTGCTTGCCTGTGCTTGAGTGATTTGCGGCACAGACGCTGCGAGCGCCAAACAAACAATGATGCTGATTTTCATATAGGTCCTGTTCTATTCTGTCACACGGGCTGTCATTTGACTATCCCGCTAAAATAGCCGTAGGCATCCCAGCTCCCCCATCCATATGCCTCAACCCAGACCGGCTGAGAACTCGTCACTGTATGCACGCCATTCGTGACCGGAACCTGTGCCCCACAGTATCCGCTTGTTCCAATCACCACAAAGTTGCTGGCTGCCAGTATTGAACTATCCAGCAGCGTATTGCCTATTGCCGATTGCGCCACAATGATGTTCAAGAAGTTCGTATCAAAGCCTCCGGTGACGCCGTCGTTGGGCAGAGTATAGACGACATTCGTACACAAATAGTGGCCCGTGAGCGGCAACAATAGCTCGCAGGGATCTCCCTCGAATGGCTCAACGCCGTGATCGGATGCCGCCCCATTCGCAAACTGGGCGACTTGAATGGGCTGGCTGGCCCTGAATTCCACCGGCCCGTCAACGATGATGTCGTAGAACTGCCCGGCGTTCGTTATGACCACCACCACTACTTCATTGCTGGTTGTTACTGTCCACGGAGTGGAACTCTCATCCAAAGGGCTGACCACTCGGCCGCTGATGGTTACCACCGTGTTGCTGTAGGCCGCGAGGATGCGGTAACTGTCTCCGTTCGTCCGGCCGGCCAAAGAAAGCGCTACTGCTTGTGTGCCCCAGGTGTCCACCGGCAGTTGCTCCTGAACCAGTGGATTCCCCGCCAACGTCATGGTGTCGGGCACCCGGGTGCCGTTTGCACCTGCGAACACCGCAATGGGTTTGTCTGAGCTAATCCATGTTCCTGTCACATCATTCCAGTAGTCCCATCCGGTGGTGCCGTTTTGATAAGTCTGTCCTTGCATTAGGACAACCTGATAAAATCCTGGCTCTCCGAAAAGATTAGCTGTTACAGAAGGGGTAATGCTCACCGTGGTGTTGTCTGCTGTTGCCACAATCGCAAACTTGGAGTACAAACCACTGGGTTGATAGGCTATGATGCAGTAATTGGTTCTCAGCAGGGGTGTCGGGTAGCCGGTAAAGGCCCCGCTCGTTTGTGCTTGATAATACACCCCGTACACTGACACCGGCTGGCTGGCAGTAACGTGGATGGCATTGCTTGCGGTCACATCCATACCGTTTGTCATGGCTACATTGCTAATACCCACCTGAGTGACCGTCCGTGCCGCAACTGAGAAAGTGTTGGTGATGCCCAGCCCCGGGATCGTCACACTCCCCGTGGCCCCCACTGGACTGGAAATGTAAAGTGACATCTGGCCGGCAGCATCATACATATAAGGAAACGCGACCCAGAAGTTGGTGCCCAAAGAACTGGTTGCGACAAGGTCATCGGGCGGACCCAATCGGTAAAAGCCCTGCGCAGGGGCGGCATTGGGAGCCGTAAGATTTGTCTGCCCCGGGTCGGTGCGCAGCAGCCATTGCCATGAGATTGGCGGGGCAAGGTTGGTGCAATAAAGCAGTTCATACACTCCGTTGGTCACGTTCCATGGCGGATGGATGACCAGGTTGGCGGTGCCGTTCGTGACCGAAATGGACAGAATTTGCAGCCATAAGTCATTCATGGTAGCGATCGGTCCGTCGAACGTGATGTCGCCGCCATCCTCCGACGACATGGGCGGGCTGTCCAGGCCCAAACCGCTCAATTGGCCGTTCCGACTCGATTGGGCGTTCAATTGCGCCGCCTGGATCTGAGCGACGAAGCGTTGCAGCTCATCCACTTGCTCCTGAAGAATCGAGGCATAATCCGCCGCGCTTAAGGCTGTTTGCCCAGACGGCGATGGGAGCAAAGAAACCAGTTGTCCGGCCGTCTCATCTACCAGGAACTGGCCGCCACCAACGGCATAAACAACCAGGCTCGGATCATGAGGCGGGAATGGCAGTGGGGCGGTCACACATGGATAGGAGTTGCGCACCTTCCAGTAGGTTCCAAATGAGGGTCGTTGATCCGCTGGCACCGAAGGCAGCCCTTGCGCATCGGCGACGACTGCCACAAATGACTCAGGCTGTTGTTGGTTGGACTGGGGTTGGGTCTGACCGACTGCGAGGAAAGCCGTGACCACGAGCATCCCTGTGCCCAATAGCTGTGCTGCAACTGATAACAAAGGGATTCCATATCCGCCATCGCCAAGGCAAGTTTGTTTCTTCATCTTGGTTGCTCCTGAATCTACTCCACCAATTACGTGCTCATTGGAGCGTGGCGCGACCTGCGCTGCTTCACCTCCTTTGGCAATTGTTCATACTCCTTTGCGTACGCCTTTCGGGCAGCGCGAGCGTGAAAGGGTCCGGGAATTCGGAATACATTTATTAACGATCTGCGCGCCTGCCTCCATTCGCTCTGAACAGCCCGGGCCGCCGCTTCCCGACTACGATCTGCTCCGGAAACCACCCTGGGCCGCCGCCTTGCATTATCCTGCAATCCAATCTTGACCTCTGTTCCCGGTTGCTGTATGGATTGACTCATGCAGTCGTTTGCGGATTTGCGTAATTGCCAGGCAAGCCTTTTGGCCCGGATGAAGGCGTGCCGGCAGCTCAGTTATGAGAGTCCNNAGATCAGGGAAACGCGGGAACATGGTCTGGCAACGCAACCGTTATTGCCAATACAGCTACCCGGCCTTTGTCCCGTACAATCCCCGCACCCCGGCCCAAGTCGCTGTCCGCGGGACGTTCGGCGCGGTCTCCAAACGCTGGCGGGCGCTTACTGAGGATCAGCGGATCATTTGGTGCGCCGTCGCTCGGACCAAAAAGTCCAAGCCCCGTCTTTGCCAATGCGGCCCACTCACCGGCTTCCTCCTCTTTGTGAAGGTCAACGTTGCTCTTGCAAATCGTGGAATCGCTCAGGTTGACCTTCCCCCGGGATATGACTCGTGCTCTCGACCGGCCGTTCCCAACGTCTTCGACACCACCCCGTTCGATCAGCCGCCCGTCGGCCCCGTGCTGTTCCTTCGCGCTAACCAGCTCATTGATGATTGGCAGGACCGCCGCCAGGAGTTTATGGCCGGCCAGCCTCCCTGACCGCCGCCCGCCACATATTCTGAGCGCCTTCGCTCCCGCGAGGGCCGGTTGAGCTTTGCCCTCTCCCCTCTGATGCCTCCGTTCCCTCTTCTTTTTTCTTCATTCTGCCTTCTGCCTTCTGCCTTTTCCCCGCAATCTCCACTATCTATCGGCTTCCTTGGCTGAAGCGCCCCACCAGCTACCCGCAGGCGTAGTGCTTGGGAAGCAGTAGGCAACCAATCCGGTATCTTAAGGGGGGCCAAAACCCCTTCAATGCAACATCAAAGCCACCCCAAAGCGTCTCGACCGGGCCGTGGGAGGTCGCCGGAACCGGTGAGTCTCGAACATCTGGGGACGGTCGCGGTGTGGGGCGGACACCGCGCCCTACTATCCACCGGCGCACAAATGAACCTCGACTACGCACTTCGGCGCGGCTATCAAAGAGCCAGTCTTACAACCCATGAAAACGAGCTTGGAGATTCCGGCACTGCTTCCCTGTTCCCGTATCTGGCTGGTCGGCTTGGCCGCTGCGGGCCTCTGCCTTGCGCTCCGAGCCGCGCCCTTTGATGCCGCGCCATTTGGTCTGCCGCTGCCTGAGGGCAATGGCGTGATGTGGGAGGACCCCCGCGAGATTCATAGGGTAGTCGTGCACTTCGACAGCCCCGTTTCCGCGCTGGAGAAAGTCCGGTTGGAGTATTGGGGCAGCCGCTGGCCCGAGCAGCATCTGCCCAAAGATCGCGAGCCGGGCGGCGGCTCCGTCGGCTGGATGGAACTGGGCAACTGGTACACCTACAAGTGGCGCACGGCGGATGCCGAGGCTAAGGCCGACGGCAATAGCCTCACGTTCACCTTCCGGCCGGTGAATGCAAAAGAGTTTCCCAACCTGAAGGACTACCCGGCACCCTTCCGATACACGCTGAAACTCCGCGTTGCCGCCGACGCTCTTTTGCCGAGGATCAAGCGGATCGAGGCGTTTACCGATTCGACGCTCGAACCGAGTATCGTCAACCTGGCATGGCAATCCGCTCCCGCCGGGAATGCGAGCATCGAGGTGTTCAACGGCGCATTCGGGACCGACGAAAAGACGTCCCCACGCGGTTCCCGACTGAAGTTGCAGGCGGTGGTCAACCCTGACCCGAATACCTTCGACCGGACGCTCGTGACGGTGCGAAACGGCCGACACGTATTCACTTTCGCGGTGGACGACTTAAAGCAGGGTGCGCTGTTTCTCCCGCAGGCCAATGTGGCGGTATTGCCGGAAAGCGACTCGCGCGATTATGCGGCGGTAGCAGCCGCGCAGAAGAGCGCCGGCGCCAAGACGCTTTACGATCGCGTGGCGGAAATGCCGGAGCAGACCTGGCATGCCGCCTGGGAAGGGATGCCGCCCAAGAAATCGCACATCTACCTCCCGCTGGGACTCGACAGCGGGCGGCAGCGGTTCCGGCTCGATGCCGACGGCACGGTGCGGTTTCGATCCAATGACAACTACCTGCAGGCGCGTCCGGGTAAGGAGACGCCCCGACTGGCGCTCGAAACCGCGCCGGTGCGGTTCCGTTTTCAGCCGCCACTCGTGCCGGCCTCCCGCAGCATTGAAGAGGCGTGCCTGCCAATCGGCTACACGGTCTGGGAGACCAACGGCGTGCGCATTTCGCAGACTGCGTTGGCGACTGAACTGAACGGCTCGCGAGCGGATGGTTCGGTCCCCGCGGCAGACGCTTTCGCGGTGTTCCTGGCGAAGTTTGTCTTTACCAATACCACCGACTCACCGCAAACCGCCGCCATGCCGATGTCTTACAAGAGCGGGGAGACGCCCAAGCCGCTGCGGTCGGACGAAAAGGGANNGAGCAGGCGGCATTGGCGGCACTGGATTTCGACAAGGAGCGGCGCGAGATCGCCGGCTACTGGCGGCGGCGGCTGGACGAGAGCGCGCGGCTCATCACGCCGGAGCCGATGCTCAACGAGTTTTACCGCGCCGATGCTGGGCACCTGCTCATCAACTGTGAGGGCGATCCCGAGAGCGCCGGGCGGCGGTTTGCGCGCGTGGGCTCGTTCAGCTACGGCGCCTATGGCAACGAATCGTGCATGATGGTGGTGGACCTCGACCGCCGGGGCTATCACAAGGAGGCGCAAGAGTGTTTGGACGCGTGGCTGCATTACCAGGGCACGGTGGGGTTGCCCGGGGATTTCTCCGCCAAGAAGGGCGTGCTTTACGGAGCGGGCGGTCTGGAAGCGGGCGGCTATAACCAGCACCACGGCTGGATTCTCTGGATGATGGGCGAGCATTACCGCTTCACGCGGGACGACGCGTGGCTGCGCGGCGCGGCCCCGGGCATCGTGGCCGGGGCGGACTGGATCATCAATGAGACCAAGCGCACCGCCAGCCGCCACGAGCTTGAGCGCGGCCTGCTGCCAGCCGGGAGCCTGGAGGACATCGGTGATTGGTGGACGTGGCTTTCGACAAGTTGCTACACGTGGCGCGGGCTGGACTCCGCCGCGTGGGCCTTGGAACAGATCAAACATCCGGAAGCGACGCGCGTGCGCAAGGAGGCCGATACCTACCACGCGAATCTGCTGGCGAACTTCCGCAAGGCTGCCGACCGGTCGCCCGTGGTGCGTTTGCGCGACGGCACGGCGGTGCCGCACATCCCGTCGATGGTTCACAGGCGGGGGCGCTACTTCGGCTGGATTTGCGAGACGCTTGAAGGCTCGATGCATTTGCTCATCACCGGGGCGCTGGACGCGCGTTCGCCCGAAGCGGATTGGATCCTGAAGGATTACGAGGACAACCGCTATATCTCGAATCAATACGGCTACCTGCTGGATGATTTCGACAAATACTGGTTCGGTCGTGGGGGCATGTCGATGCAGGCCTGCCTGCTGCTTGACGTCGAGCCCTACCTGTATCGCGACGACGTGAAACAGGCCCTGCGCGCGCTGTTTAACGCGGAGGCCGCGCAATACTTCCCGGACGAGCGCATGAACACGGAGCACGCGCTGCCCGCCCTGGGCGACTGGACGGGCGACCATTACAAGAGCTCCGACGAATCCAACGTCGCTGGATGGCTGCGCTACCTGTTTGTCCGAGAAGACGGCGACACGCTTCTCATCGGCCAGGCCGTCCCGCGCGAATGGCTCCGCGCCGGACAAGTGTGCGGCATCGAACGCACTGGAACTTACTTTGGCCCGGCGAGCGTGATCTACACCGGGGGCGACAAACGCATCATGGCCAAACTCGAAAACCCCAGACGCAATCCGCCGAAAACAATCCGGCTACGCTTCCGGGAGCCGGGCGGGCGGTTGTTGTCCTCCGTTGAAGTCAATGGCAAGCGGTGGCCACACTTCAAGGGCGAGTGGGTAGAGTTGCCGGGCGACATCGGCGCAGCGACGGTGGTGGCGAGCTATTCGAGCAAGTAGGTAATGCCCGGCGAGCACCGGCGCCGCAGGCGTCGTGCAAGCCAGGCACCAGCCACCTGCCCGCGCGTAGCTCTCGATTGTTCCTCGATTGTTCNNTGCTCGATTGGTGCTCGATTGTTGGGCGTTTTTCCCGGCAGGCCGGGCGACACGCCCTTGCCCGATCGGCAGAAGTGAGGGAGGTTGGCTTGTGACAGCGATGCCCTTAGATAGCGATGCGGATCTCTGTCTAAGGCGAGGGTTTGCACCTGCCGGGGCGGAGTAGTGAGAGGAATAGCCAATCGCCAATCGCACATGGCAAATGGCAAAGAGGCAGGCTGTCGTTCGCGCAGCAAGACTCGACTTAATTGCAACTGGATTTGAAGCTCAAGGAGTCTATCGCAGGTTGCGGAACTCGGGTGAATGCCCACCTGCCCGCGCTCACTGGACCGCCGCGATAAACGCCCTGAGGTTCTCGTTGCTCACGGCCGGCGGGACTCCGCCGGCGCAGGAGAGGATGAGCTTCGACCGATCGGGCGTCTCCCTCAGAAGCTTCTTCACCGCGGCCGTAACATCAGCCGGCGAGCCTTTGGCCAGCACGTCGCGGGGCGGAATGTTGCCGAGAATGGTAAGCCGGTTGGCTGACATCTGCCGCAGTTCGCCGAGGGTGTTGAAGATGCCGGGGTTGTAAAGGTTGATGCCAATCTCGGGATAATAGCCGATGGATTTGGCGCACTCGGCGTCGTTATGGAAGAACTTCACCGCCACGTTCGCGGCATAGAGTTCCTTGAAATAGGGCAGGCCGAATTCCTTAAAGTCCTGTTCGCCGACGAAGCCAACGATGTCGTCCAGCATGAAGATGCCATCGATGGAGGGGAAGGTCTGGCGCTGGAGTTCGTGCCACTTCTTGAGGAACTGGGTGATGATGCGCAGGAGCTTGTGCGCCTTGTCCGGGTCGGTCTTGAGCGCCATCAGGAACTCCGTGATGCCCATGAGGAAGGTCGCGATGTTCAACGGACCGCGCGACACGGAGAATCGGATCCTGTGGCCCAGCTCTTCGAGGCGCGGACGCACACTCCGGAGCCGATTGAGCATGAAAGGCAGCAAGCCGTCCGTGGCGGGGTCCGGTTCGACAAGGTCGTCTATTTGCGCCACGTCGCGGATCGTCTTATCGGCGAACGGGAACTCGTTCTGGTGGAAGACGCACTTGGCACCGAACGCGGACGGCTCGGTGCACATGCCGAATTCCGACCAGAACCCGGGCAGGAACATGACCTCGGGAAACGTCTCGATGGCCTTGCGGTTGGCCTCGAACCACAGGGCCTCGTTGGTGAAGTAATCCAGGATGTCGATGCCAAACCAGTTCGGCAGCCAGGGGGAATCAATGATAAATCCTATGGACGCATGATCCTGCGGCGCGCCGTTGATTACAGCGAGCAGTTCGTTCCATTGGTTGTCGGTCATGACGAAAGTAGTGGCGGCTCGGCAGAGCGCCACCCACTTCAAGCGCACACAGCGGCGCTCACAAAGAACGCCGCTACAGATGTGTTCCGGCTAGAACCTCTTGGTCAGCGTCAGGGCGAAGGTATTGCCCTGAAATCGGCTCTCCGCCAGGATCTCGTACTCGTAGCGCAAGGTTATCCCCAACATCGCCGAGGGGATTGTGACTCCGATCTCCGGGCCTATGGCCGCCACTCGGCCATGCGCTCGCTGGGTTGCTGCCGGGCCGTCGTCTCCGGTTACCTGCTGCTGGTAGTAGCCTACCACGCCGCCCTCGATGGTCTTGGTAAACGCATAGCCCAGGCCGCCCTCAACCGTATAAGCCTGCCCGGGCGTCATGCCCGCGTCGTCCTTGTGATAGTTGAATTCATAGCGGTTAAGCGCGGACAGCGACCACTTCTTGTCTGCATCCACATACCACGTCGCACCCGCCGTCAGCATCTGCCCCCAATAACCCAGGCCCGCCATGGTGCTGGGCACCGACGCGGGCTTGCCGGAAGAATCGCCCGTCGGCATCCACCACCCATAGCCTAACGAGAAGTCGAACTGCTGGATGTGCTTCGACCAGGTGCCTTCGGCAAAGAAGTCACCGATCCCGAAGGTCTGATCGTGATAGAGTCCGCCCGGTGTGTTGGCCTTGATCTCGGTGTATTCAAGCGGCAACAACGCATCCACGCCGAGGTAACCGCCGAGGATCTGTTGGTCCGTGATCCAGATGAGGCGAGGAACCTGAGCATAAACGTACACCCGCGGATCGGCCGCCCCGATTGAGTGGCCGCCCGCATCGTTGAGATGGTCGGAATAGTAAAACTCATTGTAGTCGCGCAGATACACGCCGGGCGGCGGCAGCGACGCCGCTTTGAGGCCTTCAGTTCCTGGTGCGTAGTGGGCTGTTGGTTGCGCTTGAACGAGTTCGGGCAGTGCGAGCAAGCCCGCGAGGAGCAGGCCGCCGATGAATTTGGTCAATTGTGTTCTCATGTTACCGATAGTGATTCTGTTAAGTATGTTTGGGTTTGCGTGAGAGTGACTTAAACATCCGACATTTTGCCGGTCTGATAGGTTTCGTAGGCGCTCAGGTCGAGCANNGCGATGGCGTGGGCCGATTCCGGCGCCGGCACAATGCCTTCGGTCTGGGCGAACAGCGTTCCGGCCTCGAAGACTTTCGTCTGATGATAGGCCTCCGCCTCCATCAAACCCAGTTTGAGCGCGTGGCTGACCATCGGGGACATGCCGTGGTAGCGCAGCCCGCCTGAGTGAATGGAGGGCGGCATGAACTTGTGGCCGAGGGTGTACATCATCAGCAGCGGCGTGGTCTCTGCGGTGTCGCCGAAATCGTAGCGCAGTTCGCCCTTCGTCAGTGACGGGCATGCGGAAGGTTCCACGCCGACAATCCGGTATTTCTTATTCTCCTTGATCTTCTTGCCGATGAACGGGAATGCCAATCCGGCGAAGTTACTGCCGCCGCCGCAGCAGGCAAAGATGGTATCCGGTTCTTCGCCGGCCATTTCCATCTGCTTGATGGCTTCCTGGCCGATGACGGTCTGGTGCAGGCAGACGTGGTTGAGCACGCTGCCCAACGAGTATTTCGTATGCGGATGCGTGACGGTATCCTCGATGGCTTCGCTGATGGCGATGCCGAGGCTGCCCGGGCAATTGGGGTCTTCCGCGAGCACCTTGCGCCCAAACTCCGTCTGGTCGCTGGGGCTGGGATGGACCGTTGCGCCCCAGGTGTGCATCAGCATCCGGCGATATGGCTTCTGCTGGTAGCTGACCTTGACCATGTAGATATTGCATTCCAGCCCAAACAGCTTGCAGGCCAGAGCCAGCGAGGCGCCCCACTGGCCCGCGCCGGTTTCGGTCGCGAGCCGTTTGGTGCCGGCCACTTTGTTGAAATAGGCCTGCGCGACGGAGGTGTTGGGCTTATGGCTGCCGGCGGGGCTGGCGCCTTCATACTTGTAATAGATATGGGCGGGCGTCTGGAGCGCCTGCTCGAAGCGCACCGCGCGCAGCAATGGCGTGGGCCGCCATAGCGCATAAATGTCGCGAACCGGCTCGGGGACCTCGATCCAGCGGTTCGGGCTCATCTCCTGCTGGATGAGGTTATCCGGGAAAATCGCCTGCAGGGCTTCCGGCGGAATGGGCTGCCTGGTGCCAGGATGCAACGGCGGCGGCAGCGGCTCGGGGAAGTCAGTCAGGAGGTTGTACCAGGCCTTGGGGATGTCGGCTTGTGTTAAATCAAAACGAGTTTGCATGGGCAATACAGATTCAGTTTCTAAAGCGAACTTGGCGAGGCTAGCGGGTGCCCTGGCCCGAGTCACGCATAAACTTCGCAGTCTGCGCCAGCCAAAGCTGTATCAATCGGGAGTTTCGCACCAGACAAGGTAGCAACGCTTCGCCGAAACGTCTGCTTGCAATCCAGTCTGGCCGCCTCAGCGAGGCAGCCCTGCCCGAGTTGCTGCGCCGGACATTTACGTGGCGGTTGGCGCCCTGGAGGCGCCGGGTCAGAGCCGGCTGGCGACGCGGCGGAAGTGGTAGCCAATCACCGCCAGCTCGATGGCGCAGCGGAGCTGGCCAGGCCGGCGCAACAGCGTGCCCCAGAAGAACCGCCAGTAACTTTGGCGGCCCCGGTCCCAGATTCCCAGGAGCCAGAAGGATTTCAAGAAGGCCTGGAAATCGGCGGATGAAAGCCGCAGCCGCGGGCCACTCGGCCGGTATTGTTTCAGGAAGATTCGGATTCGCTGATAATAAACCTTCGGCTCGTANNCTTGGGTTTGAAATTGAGCACGGCTTCGGTGTTATTGCCGGTGCTGTCGGCCACCAAGCGGCCTTCCTTCTTGAGCCGCTGATAGAGCCGGGTCTGCGGCAACGCGCTCAGCAGCCCCACCATCGCGGTCACGACGCCTGAACGCTGTATGAAGTCAAACTGCTGCTTGAAGATGTCCTGCCGGTCACTGTCGAACCCGACAATGAACCCGCCCATGACTTCCAGGCCCGCGCGCTGGAGGGTCTTGACCGTTTCCACCAGGTCCCGGCCCTTGTTCTGCACCTTGTGGCATTCCTGGAGGCTTTCAGCCGACGGGGTCTCGAGGCCAACGAAGACCTTCTTGAAGCCGGCCCTGACCATCAGTTCACATAGCCCCGAATCGTCCGCGAGGTTGACGGAGGCTTCGGTGAAGAAGCCCATCCCGGGCCGGGTCCTATCCCGCCAGGCGATCAACTCAAGGAGCAAGGTCTTGGTGCGGTTCTTATCGCCAATGAAATTGTCGTCCACGATAAACACCATGTCCTTCCAACCCCGGAGCCTGAGGGCCTCAAGTTCCCCGATCAACTGGGCCGGGGTCTTGGTGCGAGGGACGCGGCCGTTCATGACGATGATGTCGCAAAACTCGCAGTCATAAGGGCACCCGCGCGAGAACTGCACCGCCATCGTGACGTAATGTTCAGGATTGATCAGATCCCAGCGCGGTGCCGGCACCCGCATGATGTCCGGCCGCTCGGTGGCGCGGTATTGTGGCTGGAGGGTGCCCGCGCACAGGTCGGCCACCAGTTGCGGCACGAGGTCCTCAGCTTCACCCAGCACAAAATGCTGAATCGCCGGGAAGGCCTCATGCCCGGTGGTGAACAGCGGGCCGCCGGCAATAACCGGTTTCTTCAACGCGGCACAGCGGGCAACAATTTCATGCACCGATTGCTTGTGGACGATCATAGCGCTGACCATGACGTAGTCAGCCCAGCGCAGGTCGCTGTCTTTGAGGCGCTCGACGTTCAGATCGACGAGCTTGAGCTGCCAATCCGCCGGCAGCATGGCGGCGATGGTGAGCAAACCGAGTGGCGGAAAAGTGGAGCGCTTGGAGACGCAGCGCAGGACGTGTTTGAAGCTCCAGAACGTATCGGGGTTCTGCGGATAGACCAACAGTATTCTCATGAGTGGGCGGTTCCTGAAGGAACCAAGGTACAATAGCACATTATCGGCCCGGCTTCAGGGAAATCCGCTCTATGTCCCTGCGGGCTTTATGTAAGCCACCTGACGGTCGCGACGGCGAGCGAGTTCGCTGGCGTAATGCTGGCCCAGAGTTGCGGCGTGCGCGCGCGCCCAATCGGTTAGCCGGGTTGACCCGGCAGGCGGCGACTTCGTGCAGAGCAGGTCTTGCATCAGCCCTTCTATCTCCTCGCGGGTGATCACCACGTCCCCGGTGAACTTGCCGATGAGCCAGCCAGCGCCGTAACCGAGCGAGGGTGGAATCGAGATGATCGGCTTGGGCTTTCCAATGATCGCGCCTATCTCCCGGACCAGCTCACGGTATGTAAAGGTCTCCGGGCCGATGGCGTCGATTTTGAAGCGCACCCAATACGTATTGTAGAACACCGCCACGCCCCGCAACGACTCCACCAGCTTCGCCTTATCCGCGAAGTGAAATGGGCTAGCCTCGACCCGCCCGCCGAAGGGGTTGGGGCGATCGACAGAATTAGTCAGCGTGCGCACGCGATGCCCCGCCTGCAACAGCCGTGCGGCGATGTATTTCCCCGAGTAGCCGAAGGCACCCGTCACCACATGAAGTTCTTGGGCGCCCATAGGTCCTTATTCACCGCAGTCTCACGCAGGGGTAGCTTATTGTCAAAGGCGCGCCTTCGGACAAGATGGCCTAAACATCCAACAACCAACATCCAACAACCAACATCCAACATCCAACATCCAACATCCATCGCTACTACTTACGCAGCCGAACGAGCACCACACCGTGCCGGGGCACCGAGGCCTTGAACTCGCCCTCGTATTTGCCCAGGTCCTGTTGCCGCCACAGGTCGCGCACGATGCGTTTGCCCTTAAGGCCAAGGTCGGTCCATTTGACTCTCATGGTGGTTGCGTCTTCGCCGCGATTGAACAGGCCGACGACTTTCGTCCCGTCTTCCATATCCCTGGCCCAGACTTCCAGATCGCCGTCAATAGCCACGCGGCGGCCTGGCTTGCCGAGCGGATCCTGGTCCACGTCAATGACCTCGTCATTGGTGAGCAGGTTCAGAGTGAAATCATCCAGGCGTGTGATGTCGCCGCTGAAGATCAGGGGCGCGGCCACCAGGCACCACAGGGAGACATGCGTGTATTGCTCGTTCGGCGTGAGCGGCGTGAGCGCGGTGGCGCCCTTCCAGTTGCTCAGGTAACCGAGCAGCAGGTAATCGGGATCGTTCCACCCGCCCGGGCCGCCATACTTGTGCAACTCCCTGCTGGCATAGACATCAAAGCCGTCCCGGAACAGCGCGCCGGGGATGCCATAGAAGGAGCCGCCCAGGTCGCCCGCCGTGCGCCAACTGTGCCCACCAACCTCTTTGCCCCATTCCCAAACGTTGCCCATGCCGTACTGGCAGAGGTTGAGCACCATGTCCCGGTCCAGCCGCCGCAGGATACCGCCGATGAGACGGTACGGCTTCTGCATGTCCGGAAGCTTCGGGTTCTTCGCAATGCTGCCGTACGAGCACCAATCATATTTCAGGAAGTCGTATCCCCACTCGGCGAAGCGCTGCGCGTCCAATTCCTCGTGTTGATACGCTCCTACGTGGCCCGCGCAGGTCAGCGGCCCTGGCGAAGTATAGATGCCTGCCTTCAAGCCCTTGGCGTGGATGTAGTCAGTGAGGCCCTTCATGTCCGGGAAACGCTGGTTGGCGTTCACCTTGCCTTGCGCATCACGGGGCTCGCCGCCCAGCGTCGGATCGGACGAGCTCGGATTCACCGCCCAGCAGTCATCGATGTTCACGTATTGGTAGCCGTGGTCCATCATGCCGCTGCTGACCATCGCATCGGCGGCGGCGCGCATGATCTGGTCGGTAACGTGGCCCTCCCACACATACCAACTGTTCCAGCCCATGTGCGGAGTGAGGGCCAGCGTCTCCCCGCAGACGATCTTGAACTTCCGTTTCGCCTTGCCAAGCTGGTTGGCGACCCGGAACGTCACGGTGTATGTGCCCGGCTTCTCGATCCGGCCCTGGATTTGGCCGGTGCTTGCATCCACGCTCAATCCTTTCGGCAGATGGTCAACCGCAAACGTCATCGGGCGGTCGCCCGTCGCCGGAATCGTGAACAGGAACGGATGCCCCGGATGCACTCCGAAGATGCGCGCACCGTTGATGCGGGGCGTGCGGGGCGGTTTGGGAGTGAGGACGACGGCCTCTTCGCGCGGATGGGCGACTGTGACCGGACGCTCGCCCGTAACGAGCAGTTTGGCGTCCGCCCAATCAGCATGGCCGTATTCAACGTCGCCCCGCGAATCCGCGAGGAGCAGCAGCATCTTCACTCCTTTGACGTCCACGTCAACCTTGCGGGCAGGCTGGCCCAGCTTCATGCCGGGACTCCTGAACAGCGTCTTGCCATCGCCGATGACCCGGAACGAGATGGTCGCGTGATCGCTGCCGGCAGCATCATCCACCCCGACAGAGGCCGAGAACCTCGCTGCGCCCCGCTTAAGGTCCAGCCGCACCACGCTGTCCGTGTGTGTGCCCAGCCCGCGCTCGAACTTCGCGCCCCCAATCGACAGCGGCTTGCCGGTGACCGCTTTGTCGGCCTGGGGTTGCCCCCATCCCTGCACGATTGGGGAGAGATCCAGCGAGGAGATCCAGACCGTCTCTGGCTCGGCGGCCAGGACGTGAGTGGTGAGCAGGGTGAGCGCGAGCGTGGCGATAAGGTGGGGCGGATGCAGCTTCATGGCTGCGCATCTTCCCCAATGGGGAGGATAAGTTCCAGCGCAAAGTTTCGCCCAGAGAAGCCTAAAGAAGCTTAA
>PLZQ01000350.1:0-6063 GCA_003152225.1 Limisphaerales bacterium
GCAATCGCGCGGCTCCCATCGGGATGAGCGTCACGGTTTCAGTCGGCTGGTCGGACTTCACCGGGCTGGGCTGCAATTTGCCGACGAGGCCCAGCGCGTCCTGCTTCCACGCGGGAATCCGTTTCGCCGTCACGCAGAGTTCAATGGGCGCGGTCGCTGGCATGAAGGGCTGCGCCGGCAAGGGGCCGCCGTCCCGCTTCACTACTTTGAAGGACTTGGCTGGATTCTTTTGGTCGAGCACCAGTCCGTAATTCCACGGCGTGGTCGGGAACACCTCCAGCTCGGGCCAGGCATCTGTGCCGCCACAGCGCTCCCAGCGCTCGCCAATCTTCAGTGAGAAGGTAAGCGGTCCATAGTTCACCGAAACCGCATTCTGGTTCTTCGCCCACTTCTGGACGGAAACCTGCATTGGCAGCCGCAAGCTCACCGTGTCGCCGTCCTTCCATTCGCGTTCGAGGATTACATAAGAGAGCGGCTTGGAGGCGAATCGGACTGCCTTGCCATTGACCTTTGCCGATGCGTCCGCGCACCAGCGGGGAATGCGCAGATAGAGCGGGAATTTCACCGGCTGCGCACTGGAGAGCTTGAGCGTGATCGTGTCACCGAACGGATAATCCGTCTCCTCCGCAATCTTTACACTTGTTCCCGCGCCCACTTTAGCGCTCACCTCGCTTGCGGCGTAGAGGGACGCACATAAGCCGCGGTCCGCCGTCGCCAGCCAGAGTTCCTCGGCGTAATACGGCCAGCCGTGCGAGACATTATGCTGGCAGCACCGATACCGCTCGAACGGGCTGTAGGAGAACATCGTGCCGTCGTTTTGGATTTCGGGGGCTTTGTTCCCTTTGTCGAGCTGGACCTGGTTTGCGCAGGTCAGGTAGTGCAGCCCCTTCCAATCCGGCGTGAGGGAGGCGGGGAACGAGTTGAGCGCTATGTCCTCGCAGCGATCGGCCCAGAGCGGGTTGCCCGAGATCTTCAGCAGCATCTCGAAGCTGTGCATGAACTCGACGATGCCGCACGTCTCAAAGCCTTGCCGCGGATCAGTGTGTCCAGGCCGACAATTCTCGTCCCCAGCAAAGCCGCCGCCCGGGAACTGGCCGTAGAGGCCCATGATCGTCTGGTAATTATTCTCGGCGGCGCGCAGGAACTTCTCGTCCTTCGCCGCCTGGTAATAGACGCCCGGTTCGCGAAACCCCTGCGCCAGGTTCACGTTGTGCCAGTCATGCACTCCGCTGGTCCAATTCTCCATGTTCTCGTGGATACGCCTGGCCAGCTCTAGCATCCAAGGTTCCCCGGTGCGGTTGTAGAGCCAGTAGAGGGTTTCAACGTTGTCGCCGAAACGGATCCTGGGCCAATAACCCGCCCCGAAATTCTCGCCGGGCTGGGTATTCAACCACTTGAAATACTTCGTCAGGAACGGGAGCACTCGCTCGTCCCCCGTGAACTCGTAGAATGACTGGAGCACATTGCACATCACCATGTGCGGCCAGAGATCGGGCTTGCCCTTCAACCCGGTCTTGTTGGCGAGCGGGCCAAACCAACCGTCCGTCTGCTGGCTGACGAGCACGGCATCGATCCATTTGCGTGCGTTCTTAGTGATCTGCGGGTCATTCAGCACATAGCCGAGGTCGCCGTAGCCCTTGAGCCAATATGGCAGCTCCTCCCAAGCGTTCTGTCCCTGGCCTTGCGGGTCCGCCCACGCGCTGCCCTCGAACTTGCACCACTTGGAAATCTCCTCCAGGTGCCCCGTCATGCCCGCCGCTTCGAGTTCAAGTTGGTGCTGCAGCCAGCCTTTGGGCGTAATCTGGCCAATGGGTAGCTTTATCAGTGGGCTGGGCGCCAGCGGCTCCCGGTTCCCGGTGTAGAAAGGATTGGTGGAGGAACTCGCCGGCGTTGCCACTACCTTCACGCTCGTCCCGCCGGGTGCCGCCCTGCACAAGGCCGGGGAATGCAACTGGACGACCGTGAGCAGAAGCGCGACGCCCGCCACGCAGACCAGGCTTCGTTGTGCCGATGCGGGACTAAGAGATGAATTCATTTGCTCGGATTCCGGTCGTTACGCTGCAAATCAAGGCCATTAAACAAGCCCGACGCCTCGCAAGTCAAGCGAACCCCAAGGCACCGGCGAAGTTCTGTCCGGCGTGACTTACTTCCCGTGCGCGTGCAGCGCCTGGCCCGCGGCACGCAGGTAGGCGTCGCCCATTCCTTTCGCGGGCGTCAGATACCCGCCCTCGCCATTCTCGTTCCAGGCGTAGAGGAGCAGGATGCGCTCCTTCGGCGTCTTGTCGGGCTGCTGCTTTGGCTACGTCTTTGGCAATTCCTTGATGCGGATATTCCGGAAGCTGACCGTGCCGTGGTCGCCTTGCAGGAAGATGGGCCCGGGCTCGTTCACCTGGCCGTCTATCTCCGAGCCGGTCGGCTGATCACACTGCACGTTGTCGTGAATCTTCACGCCGTTGAGGATCACACTGATCCGGTCGCCGATAATGGTGGCTTCGGCGCTCTGCCATTCACCGCCTGGCTTGGTGACAAACTTGTCCGGGGCCTTGAAGTTGTAGATCGAGCCGTTGCAAGTCTTGGTGGCTTCGCCGCTCTTATAATCGCCCAGGATCTGGATTTCGTGCCGCCCACGCAGATAGAACCCGCTATTCGAGCCGTCCGGGGTCATGAACTCGTAGCGGACGGTGAAGTTCCAGAACTTCTGCTCAGTCACCAGGTCGGTGCCGTGGGCGCCCTTCTCGACGGTATTCTTGAGTATGGCGCCCGGCAGCACGCTCCAGGATTTGTGGCCGTCGGCGTGGCGCAGTTTCCAGCCGGTCATGTCTTTGCCGTTGAAGAGCGGCCGGAAGCCGTCCTCGGCTTCGGCCGCGGTGAGAGTGAGTGATCCGAGAGCCACGGTAGTGGCCAGGGCGAGCAGAGTCATTGTGTTCTTCATAGTCATAGTAGTGATTGCCGATCCGGCCCACCCTTAGGCGGACCCTGACCGGCCATTATATGGACTAGCGCCGCACGGCGCGTATTCAGTCAAAGTGTGCAACGCGCTAAACCGCCTTCTCGTTGGTTCTGCCCCCAATCCAATCCAGGAGTAGAAAGGTGCAGACGAAGAACGGAAACACTCCGTACAGGGTATCGCTTGCAGAATGAGAATGCCGGTCAACTGCCCTGAAAACCGTGAGGCAGAAAAGCGCGGCGAGCAAGACTACGATGGTGCCCGGAATTGAACTCGGAACGTAGAACCAACCGAAACGTTTGAACCATTTTGCTTTCATACAGGTATTTGCTTGCGCTTCACTTTGCGCTACAAAGCTAAGCAGGTCAAGTTCCGGCGGAACAGCCCGACGCGGCGGCGTGCATCTCCATACCGCCTTGAGGTAATCCCGGGCGACTCGGGTAGGGCGCGTCACTCCGTGCGCGCCGTGAATTTTTACAACGATTCAGATTCGGACTGGTTCTGTGTGGACGGCGGCGCGCACGTAGTGACGCGCCCTACCCGCGAGGACCGTAATTTGGCCTGCCTTAAGCAGCACCAAAGGTGCCTGGCGGCGTTTTAACCCCGACGGCTTTCTCCGTTTCGCGCGTCTGCCCGGTTGACCAGTGACGTATGGACGAATTGAATGTGCCCCCTTATTCTCTCGTCTGGCGTGAGACCAATGCAAATGTTGCCCACCGGCAAGTCTGATCTGTTCCAGCTTCAACGGAGCTGCGTGTGCGCGTTCGCGCTGCTCCTTGCATTCAACCCAATCCTGGCCTTGGCCGGGCAGGGGCCGCAGCCACCGCGTGCGGTCGTCTTCTCCGAGGCGCTGCCGGGCTTCGATCAGGCCTTAGCCCGCGACATCAGCGGGCAGGTCCAGGCCGCCGGCTATGCCACCGAGTTCATCGGCACGACTGTCTTGACCAATCAGACCTTGCTGACGGCGAAGAATTACGACCTGCTGGTGCTGCCGGGAGCGCGCGCGTTGCCGAGCGCGGCGGCGCCAGCCATCACGAGCTACTTGCAGGCGGGCGGCGACTTGCTGGCGCTGGGGCTGCCGGCGTGGCAGTCGCCGTTATACCATATCAAGGGCGAATGGGTCTCGCGGGAGCGTTACGAGGAGAGAGTCGCCGTCCAACGGGCGCAAAACATCGTGGAGGACTTCGACCATGCGGATCTGAAGCGCTGGACGCAGTCTGCGGGCGAGCCGAGCGCCAGAGCAGAGTATGAATTGGCCGACGCGGATCACGGCAAGGCGCTGCACGTGAAGATCGGCCATCTGGGCGGGTGGGAAACGCTGCGGTCCCCGGCCCTGACGCGTCCGTTTCCGACGGGCCAAACGCTGACTTGCTTCCGCGCCAAGGGCGGCCCGCGGACACGACAGCTTGCGCTGGAATGGATGGAGGCGAATGGCTCGCGCTGGATTGCGACGGTGGATTTGACCCCGGAGTGGAAGGACTACACGCTCCTGCCGGACCGATTCAAAGCGTGGCCGGTGCCGGGACCGGGCGAGAAGCGGGGCCGCTTCCACCCGGAACGGGCCGTGACCTGTTGTGTTGGCCTCGCGATGTCGCACACGGCGCTCGAAGGGGATCAGCATGAGTATTGGTTCGACGACCTGGGCACGGCGTCGAATCCGTTCGGCGACGATTGTCCGCCGGCGGAATCGCCTGCCACAGTGCTGGAGTCGGTCTCGCCGAGCTACCAATGCTTCCCTATTACAACCCCGGTGGTGGTGCGAGCGGATTATCAGAAGGTGGCGCTGGAGGGATGGGAGGGGCTAGCTGAGAAAGAGGACAGGCGAGACGCCCTGTCCTACGTTAGCCTGAATCCGCGGGCGCGTGGCGTTGGGTTCGAGCAGGGGAGGGCTTATCGGTGGGAGCCGCTGCTGGGGGCTTACGACGCGGCCACGCAGGATTATCGCGGGGCACTGGGGGCGCTACTGGTGAATGTCGAGCCGCCCTTCCGGGGCAGCGTATGGGCGGTGTTCACGCCAGTGGAGACGGGCTTTTACCAGCGGCCGGTGGTGACCAATTGCTTACACCAGGTCCTGACGCGCATGCGAAGGGGCGTCTTTCTGAGCGAAGGCGGGAGCGAGTTCTTCACTATCTTCGCGGGGCAGAAGTTCAAGGCCGGGGCGCGGGTGGTGAACTTCGGCAAAGAACCGGTCGGCAACCTCCACGTTTCGGTAAAGTTCCTTGATGCCAAAGGCGCGCCGCGCAGGACAGTGCTCGAAAGCGAGATCGCCCTCGCGCCCGGTGAAGCGAAGGCGGTAGAGCAGGGTGGGCTGTCCCGAAATGACGGTGAAGCTGGCGTCTCGGTCAGTTTGGCGCTGGCCGACACACCGGTTGACGGCCTGCGCCATGAGCTCGGCGAGTGGCAATCCAAGGCGCAGCCGCACTTCATCGAGGCGCGTGACGGTGGGTTTTGGTTGAGTGGCAAGCCGTGGAAGGCGCATGGGGTGAACTACATGCCTTCGAGCGGCATTGGGCTGGCCAACGCGAATTACTTCGAAGCATGGCTGGGCCCTGGCGCGTATGACCCGGAGGTGATCGAGCGGGATTTGGGGCGCATCAAAGCCATGAACCTGAACGCGGTGAGCGTGTTCGTTCACCATGAATCGCTCGGGGCGCAACATCTGCTCGACTTCCTGCGGCGCTGCGAGGCGCTCGGGTTGCACGTAAACCAATCTTTGCGGCCCGGCACACCCATGGACTTCCAGTGGCAGCAGATGAAGGAGCTGATCCAGTTCTACCGGTTGGCGGAGAACGATACGGTATTCGCCTACGACCTTGCCTGGGAGCCAAGCCACGGCGGTTATGCGGAGCAGGAGCGCGCCTATGCCGGCTTGTGGAACCAGTGGGTGGCCAAACGTTACGGCAGCGTGCCAGCGGCGGAGAAAGCCTGGGGGGTGCCTGCGCCACGCAAGGAAACCAATTCGCCTTCCATCAGCGTGCCTTCGATGGTGCAACTCACGCGCGACGGCGAGTGGCGCAAGCTGGTCGCGGACTACCGCCTCTTCCTCGATGACCTGTTGCGTGAGAAGTACTCTGCGGCGCGGAAATTGGTAAAGTCCATTGACCCGCATCATGCAG
>PLZQ01000350.1:6075-50584 GCA_003152225.1 Limisphaerales bacterium
CAAACCGCTGATGTGGGCGGAAATGGGCTATTCGGTCTGGGACATTAATCGCATGGCGCCGGACCCGGAGAAGCTCGCCTTCGAGGGCCATTACTACGCGGACTTCTACCGCATGATGACTGAATCGGGGGCGGACGGCATCTTCTTCTGGTGGTATCCCGGCGGGTTCCGATTAGGCGAGAATAGCGATTTCGGCATCATCAACTCCGACGGCACGGATCGCCCCGTGACGAAAGTCATCCGCCGCGAAGGGCCGAGGTTTCTCACAGACCGCAAGCCGGGCCAGCCGGGCTATTGGATCGCCGTGGACCGCGACCGCGATGCGCGCGGACTCTTCGGAATGTATGAAGCGGTCCAGGCCGACTTCTGGAAGGCCATCGACCGCCGTCCCGCGCTCAAGTGGGGATCGAAGCCTGGCGCACCCAAATAGCCATTACCTGGGACGCCTGCCGCCAGCCGGCTGCCACGGTATTACCCGCGTGTGCACCGCGGGATGCCCTGTAGTGTCCCTCTACTATTCCTCTAGTGTTCCTCTAGTCTTCCTCTAGTTTTTGCGTTATTTTGCCCCTACAGGTGCCAGGGCGCGCGCATCTTGCGGCCGAGCAACCGGAGGTTGGCTCCCTCGTCGTCGATGAATCGCTCCTTCTTCGGGTCCCAGACGAGCTTGCGATTGAGGCGAAGGGCGATGTCGCTGATGTGGCACAGCGAGTCGGAGTACACGGATTCGTCAATCGGGCACACGGTCTCTTCGCGGCTCTTCACGCAGTCCAGGAAGTTACGCGCATGGTCGGGGCTCTTCGTGAGCTGGACTTTGAATGAGTCTTCGCTGCGATCGATCAGGCTTTCGGGTTGGAGGTTGACGCCGGTGCGATCGACGTGCACCCAGCCGTCGGTGCCTTCGAACGCCGTGCCGTGGTCGGTGATGCGGCGGTAGCGCTTCTTCCATTCGTCGGCGTGGGCCCAGATGTCGCACTTCGGCGCATCAGTGTTGGGCCAGTTGGGTGTGCCCTCGAAGCGCATCGTGACCCCGCTGCCGAACTTCATATCGACGTTCCACGCTGTGGCCGTATCGCACGCACCCTCGGCATGGAATGTTCCCCGGCCTTCCAGTTCCACCGGCCCGCTGAGCAAATCGCCGCCACCCCAGACGGCGATGTCCATCGGATGAATACCCCAGCCGGCGATGAAGCCGAGCGCGTATTGCGATATGTACCACCACGTCTTCGCGGCTCCCTGTGCCTCGCAAAGGTCCTTCGTGTGCGGCCGGAAGGGCGCCGGGCCGAGCCACATGTCGTAATTCAACCCTGCGGGCACCGGGACGACCTCGGTTGAGCCGCCGGGCGCGCTGGCCGGCGCCCAGACGTTGATGTGCTGGAGCTTGCCGATGCAACCGTTGCGGACCAGTTCGCAGGCGAGTCGGAAGGTGCGCGAGGAGCGTTGCTGGGTGCCGAACTGAAAGACGCGCTTGTGGGCATGGACTTCCTTCCGCAGTGCCCAGTCCTCGGTCAGGTTCAGGCCCATCGGCTTTTCCAGGTAAACATCCTTGCCGGCGCGCACGGCTGCCAGCGCGGTCAGGACATGCCAATGGTCTGGCGTGGCGATCAATACGGCGTCGATGTCTTTGCGAGCGAGCAACTCGCGGAAGTCGTTATACGTGGCGCAGTCCTTGTTCTGGTACTGCTGATTGACCCGGTTGCGCGCCTGTTCGAGGTGGCTGGCCATGACATCGCACACGGCGACAACCTGGGCGTCCTTCTGATTGAGGAAGTTGCCCATGTCCCCCTGTCCCTGTGGGCCGACACCGATGCAGCCGACGGCAATGCGGCTGCCGGCGGCGACCCCGCCCGATTTGCCCAGGGCAGAAGCGGGTATGAGGGAAGGAAGCGCCGCCGCCGAAAGGGCCAGGCCGGTGGTTTGCTTCAGGAATTGCCGTCGCGTGGAGTAGAGGTTGTTCATAGTGAAATGAATCGTCAGGTCAATGTTTGCAATCCGCTCGCGGCGGGAACGCCCACGCCGCGTTCGCAGCATGACACGGGCGATGGACANNTTCTTCTGGCGGCGAGGGGATTGGCGGCGTGCCCGGAAACCGCTCAAGCGGTTCAAGGTGTCCACCGGCTCACGTTCACCCCGCTGAAGCGGGGTGTTAATGAGATCCTCACAACAAGGTTTTTGCTTTCGATGCCCAGCCCCGCCTTGCTATAAGCAAGAGATGAAAACATCGCGCATGGTCCTCACGTTCGGCTGCCTGGCGGGTCTGCTCTCGTCGTCGTTGTCTCTGGCCGCTCCGGCGCTCAAGCCTTTGCCCCAAAAGATCCGCGTGTTGCTGGTGACGGGCGGACATCCGTTCGAGAAGGAGCCGTTCTTCAAGGTGTTCCAGGATAACCCTGACATCACCTATCAGGCCGTGGAGCACCCGAATGCACACGCATTCCTCAAAGCCGAGCCGGCCAAGCAATACGATGTCATCGTCACGTATGACTATGGCCAGAAGATTACTGAGGAGGCGAAGGCGGATTTTGTGGCGCGTCTTAAGGATGGCAAGGGGCTGGTGGTCTTGCACCACGCCATCGCCGCGTACCCGGCATGGCCGGAATACTGGAATATCATCGGCGCGCATTATTACCTCGCGGCGACGAATATCCATGGCGTGGCAAAGCCGCGCTCGGCCTGGAAGGAAGGCATGGATTTCCGGCTCCATATTGCCGACTCGAATCACCCGGTAACGCGCGGAATGAGCGATTTCGATGTCCACGACGAGACGTACAAGTGGTTCGACGTGGCCAAGGAGTGCCACCCGCTGCTGACCACGGATGAGCCCGAGAGCAACGGCGTCGTCGCCTGGGCCAAGACCTACAAAGGCACACGGGTGGTCTATATTCAATCCGGTCACGGCCACGACACATACGAGAATCCCAACTACCAGCAGCTTCTCCGCCAGGCCATCCGTTGGACGGCGCGTAAGAACTGAAGCGCCGGAGTAGTTACATGGGTTACATCGGTTGCATGGATTACATGGGGTGGCAGAGGCGCACGATGTTCCTTATGTAACAGATGTAACCCATTTAACCAATGTAACGACCATGTTCTACAAAGTCATTGCCTGCGAGATCGCATTCCGCGAACTCTGCTACGCCGCCGCCCGGTCGCCGAACCTCATTGATTTTGAGTTCCTGACGCAGGGCTACCACGACATCCCGGCCACGGGCCGCGCGGACATTCAGAAACGCATCGACGCGGTGCCCGCCGGCAGATACGACGCCATCCTGCTCGGCTACGGCCTGTGCAGCAACATCCTCACGGGGGTCACGACGGTGCACACGCCGCTGGTCATCCCGCGCGCGCACGATTGCATCACCTTCTTTCTCGGGTCGAAGGAGCGCTACCGGGAGTGCTTCGACTCGAAGCCCGGCACGTATTATTACACCTCGGGCTGGCTGGAATGCGCCAAACGTCGCGGCTCCACTGGACCCATTTGGGGGGGCGCCTCGTTGCCCGCCAGCGCCAACACGAGCCTCAAGGCGACCTACGAGCAGTGGGTGACGAAATACGGCGAGGACCAGGCCAAGTATCTATTGGAAGAGATGAGCCGCTGGACCAGCAATTATTCGCACGGGACACTCATCTCACTCGACTTTGTCAAACACCTCAAGTTGCAGGAGCAGGTGCAGCAGATTTGCAGCGAGCGCGGCTGGCAATACGACGAGATCCAGGGCGACCTGAGCCTCTTCCACAAGCTGCTTGATGGGGAATGGCCCGAGCGGGATTTCCTGATCGTGCGCCCCGGGCAAAAGGTGATTGCCACCAATGACGAGCAAGTGATCGGCGTCCAACCGGCAGAAGCCTGAGTGCTGGCCTCTCAAGTCTAGCGCGAAGGGCTTGCCCGCTTGCGGTGATTTACTACAATCCGCGCCATGAACCGCGGTGCATTCGTTCGTTCAATCTCCACCATCCTTGGCTTGGTAGCTTGTGCCCCCGGCCTCCTCCCGTTCAGCGCCCCGGCACAGCCAGCCACCACCGGTGCGTCGGGTACGTTGACGGTGATGTCTTACAACCTGAAATTCGGCAGCACCAACCCGCCGAACGCCTGGCCGCAGCGGCGACCGCTGATGCGTGAACTTATCGAGAAGGTCGCGCCCGATGTCTTCGGCACGCAGGAGGGGCTTTACGCTCAGCTTCAGGACATCGCCGCCGACCTGCCTGCTTTTCAGTGGATCGGCATGGGGCGGGACGGCGGCAGTCGGGGTGAGTTCATGGCGGTGTTCTATCGCACGGCGCGGCTTGAACCGCTCGCGTTCGATCACTTCTGGCTCTCGGACACGCCGGAAGTCATCGGCTCGAAGACCTGGGGGCCAAAGCTGGCGCGCATGGTGACTTGGGTGAAGTTCCGGGATCGGCAGACCAAGCAGGAGTTTTTCTTCGTCAACACCCACTTTGATCACCAGGTCCAGGCGGCCCGCGAAAAGAGCGCTCAGCTCATCCGCGAACGCGTCGCCGCGTTCGATCCCAAGCTGCCCGTGCTGCTGGTGGGCGATTTCAATGCCGCCGCCGGCAGCAACAAGGCCTACGTGATGCTGACCGAGGACAAGTTCTTCACCGACACCTGGACCACCGCGCGCGAGCGCGTGAACGACGGCATCGGGTCCTTCAATGGGTTCAAAGCCCTCCAAAAAGGCGGACCGCGCATTGATTGGATTCTGAGCCGCGGCGACGTGGCGGCGGACCACATCGAGATTGTGACCTTCTCCCGCGACGGCCAGTTCCCGAGCGACCATTGTCCCGTGGTTGCGAAACTGCGGCTCGGCACCATTCCGTAGCCCGATCTATAGAACTGTACGGGATTATGACCGCCCAGTAGAATCTGCTTCATGATCGAAAACTCGACGCGCCAGTTCTATTCGGTGGCCAAATGGAGGCGAATGAACTCGCCAGGCGTGAGGGGCTGCGGTCTGAAGCCAGCCGATTTCAGCGCGGCAAAATGATTATCTTCCGTTACCACGAAATCGGCCGCAGCCGCAACGGCACAGTCGCAGAACTTTATGGAAGACACTTGTGTCAAGGCACACCGTCATGCGTAACGGTGCCCGGTGCGGAACTGTTTCACCAATTCAGGAATGNNTCCGCTTCTAGTTGAAGCAACAGGCGGTTGAGCCAGGCCAACTGCTGTCCGTCCATACGCTCGATCTTGTCGTGCAGAACGGGCTTCAACTTTTCCGGCTCAACTGACACTGACTGCGGCGCAGGTTTCATGGAATAATTATAGCCGTATTTGCGCAGATTGGAAGCCCTTTTGGCGGCCAAGGCTCCACATGCATCGCCCTTCCCAACGGCCCTGCTCCGAAGGGATCCTGGAAACATGACAGCGAAGGTGGCCCCAGCGCAGGAGGCAGCAGAAGTGACCGGGCGAAGCTGAAAAGTATCGCAACACCACGACTGCCCCCACCACTTTCTGAGTTCTTCTGCCGGGGATAATCCTGGCGAAGAAGCACAGGTTTGTTTTCACGTTCAGTCTGCACTCCTGCGTCGAGCATGCAGGTAGCCTGCTGCAACTTCAGGTCCTGTCCATCGACGCCCCGCCAGACTCCGCACCCCGAACCGTGGCCATATTCAGGGGGCAAATTAAGTTCAAGCGGTGATCGTGCATCGAGGAACAGCGCACAATGATTGAGTGACGGCAGAGAATCGCTTTGACGCCGGGGCATGGAGGGAACCAAGATGCGCGGCTGACATCCATTCATATGAGACGCTCATTGGCACTTTGTATCGCTGTAATCTCTATTCTGCCAACGGCCCTACAGGTCTTTGCCGCCGACTGGCCCAATTGGCGCGGGCCAACTGGTAACAACAGCACTGCGACCGGGAACTACCCGACCGCCTGGACGGTCGAGAGCGTGACCTGGAAATTCGCCTTGCCTGGGAAAAGCAGCTCCACCCCGATCATCTGCAAGGATCGCATCTACCTGACTACCCCCGACGCGGGACACGATGCCGTCCTCGCGCTGGACGTTCACGGCCAGAAGCTGTGGCTGACGCGGCTCGGAGAGGAAAGCCCGGCCAAACAGCGCCAGCTTGGTTCGAGCTGCAATGCGTCGCCCGTCACGGATGGCAAGGGCATCTTCGTTTACTTCCGCAGTTGTTGCCTCGCCGCGCTCGAGTTGGACGGCTCGGTCCGCTGGACGAACGACCTTGCCGCCCGGTTTGGACCCGACCATCTCTTTTGGGATCAGGGCACCTCGCCGGTGGTTGCCGACGAGCAGGTGATCCTGTGCCGCATGCATCACGGAGATTCCTGGATCGCGGGCTTTGACAAGGCCACGGGAGCGCTGCGTTGGCAGCAAAAGCGCAATTTCGAGGGGCCCACCGAGGCTGACAATGCCTACACCACACCCGTGCCCTTTCAGCACAACGGGCGCGCGGCACTTCTCGTCTGGGGTGCCGATCACTTAACCGCCCATTCCGCTTCGGATGGTTCGCTGCTCTGGACCTGTGGCGGTTTCAACCCCGAGCGCGTGGAGTATTGGCCGGCTATTGCGTCGCCGGTCATCTACAGCAACCTGGTCATCGTGCCGGCGGGACGAGATGATCGGCCGCGCCAAAGCCGCGTGCATGCCATCAGGATCGATGGCAGCGGGGACGTGACCAGCACGAATCGCGTGTGGAAACGCGACGACGTGGGCGTGTTCGTGTCCTCACTGGCCGAATACAAAGGCCGCATCTACCTCTTGCGGCCCAAAGGCGAAATCGTCTGCCTTGATCCGGTTACCGGACGCACGATCTGGAGCGGATCACTGCCAACGGGCAGCGCCAGGTTCTTCGCATCGCCTGTGATTGCGAACGGCGTGCTCTACGCGGCCCGTGAAGATGGCGTTGTCTTTGCCGCACGCGTGGAGGACAAATTGGAGCTCTTGAGCGAGAATGCTATGGGTGAGCGGATCATTGGCTCGCCTGCGGTTGCCGACGGCCGCCTACTGTTGCGAGGCGACAAACACTTGTTCTGCATAGAGGCGGGCAAGCGGTAAGGCAGGACTGAGTCTTTCGGGTCCCGCCACGCGGCGAGGAGTCGCGGCGTCATGGGAGCGCAGCCTTCAGGCTGCAGGACTTTACTATTTGCCCGCGGTGTCGGATAGTCCTGGCGCTCTCCGCTGTTTCACGCTTCTGTAGCCTGAAGGCTGCGCTCCTGTGCCGAGGTGGTAGCCGCGAGATACACCCGTCTGACGCCTCGCACTCAAATTGCGTTCGTTACCTCCCCGCGCTGGCAATGGACTTGGGATCAGAGATCAGGCCCTTTTTGATGGAGCCGATCGAGCGCTTCCCAGTCGTGCCCCTTCCAGGCGCGGGTGAAGGCGAATTCGCCCTTCCCTTCGGTGAAGCTGGTCAGGTGCAGCAGGGCAGCACAGCGTCGTCAATCTTGTCAGTGTTAGGCTTCATAACGGCACTTAAAGCACGGCGCAGCAAAGCCGCGACCGAACTGCGCGAAGCGTTTGGAGTGCGTGGAGCTTGCTCCCGCTTTCGACCCGCCCCACGCCTCACGACGGCGCCAGCAAGCTGGACGCACTCCAAACGCTTCGCGAGGCAGTTCATCTACAATAGCCCAGCGTGGGACCGCCGTTCGTCAAAGGGAAAGTGGTCCCACGCTGGGGAGACGTCGGCGCGTGACCGCAAAAGCGGGTGCATCGGGTCGCTGCACACGTTCTGGGTTCTGCATACTTTCTCGTGCTCTCAACTCTTAACCCCCAACAATTTGCCTTTACATCCCGCTCCCGATCCGCTATTCTCCAAGCCGAAAGTGGAAAGTTTGGTCAGGTTAACTCACATGATTTTAGGACTCAACGCCACGAAAGAAGCGATTTTTGTCGCCGAGACGCAGGGAGAGGGACTGAAGTTTTTGGCCAGCAAAGTCCAGAGAATCCAATTCCAGATCCAGCAGCCAAGCGACTTGACCGACTTGTTACAGACTATTTCTACGATTCTCGATCATAGTCCAGGAGTAGTACAGTCGATCGCCATTCTGAAATGCTCGGGCGGCCAGTACGGTTCATCGGTCGAGGCTATAAAAGCAGAAGCGATTGCTGAGCTTGTAGCTGTCCAGAAGGGGTTGAAGATAATTCAAGTCACTCCGCAGAGCCTAAAGAAGGCGTTGAGCTGCCCTGCCGGACAAAAGTGGCAGGACCGCGCAAAGGAGTTGTTCAATGCAGACGGTCGACACAAATATTGGTCGCAGGGCGCGAATGGAGCGGTGTCGGCAGCATTCAAAGCAGCATCAAATTGACGGGGATGCCCCTGCCTCCAAAATTTAGCAATCTCCAGCCACTCACGCCTGGGCGCAATGCAAAGGTGTTCAAAGGAGTGAACTCATTCGTCGGGCGGGAAGTATTCCTGAAGATCTATCCAGTTCCGTCCGACGATTCCCAGTCCGCTCTTCGTGAACCTCAGTTGCTCTGCCAACTTGAACATCAGAACCTCGTGAAGATTTTCGGGGCAGATGCCCTCAATGATGGCAGCATCCTATTGGAAATGGAGCTTGTTAGCGGCGGCTCTTTCCAGGAGGTCATCGACGGCGCAATCAAGAGTGGCACATGGCCCTCGGCACATGAGTGCATTCGTCTTACTTTGGAGGCAGCCGCAGGGCTTTCTCATCTTCACTCGCGCGGTTATGTACATCGGGACATCAAGCCCGCGAACCTTGTCATCCGGAACGCAAGTACGCGCCACCAAGGCGTTGTCGCAGACCTAGGCCTTGCGAGTAGGTTGAATCAATCGGGGAGAGCGTTCGTAAGCCAACATGCAAGGCTTTATCGTCCCCCCGAAGTATGGAGTGGGGCGGGATATTCAGCGTCTAGCGATATTTATCAGCTTGGGATTGTTCTGTTCCAACTGCTGGGAGGAGCCCTTGATTACTCCCACTCCAATCTCTCGGATGAAGAACTAAAGGCTCGCGCGATTGCAGGAACACTGATTGACCTCGATTCGGTCGGCCCACATGTGGAGGAGGGTTTGCGGCGGGTTCTGCGAGGATGCGTTTGCCCCGAGGTTTCGCGATTGCCGTCGGTCTCCGATTTTGTGGTTGCGTTGAATGCCGCCAAAGTAAACCACTTTGACTGGCAATACACCCTGCGTCCAGGCGGGTTTGATTTAGAACGACCGGGCGACTCAGGCTCAGTCTTTCGAGTCGAGGTCGCCGCAGACGGCAGGAAACATACCGCGAGGCGCCGGAAACGTAGGGCGGGCGGAGAATTCCGCACTAATGGGGATCCTCAGGTGTTTCACCAGCGCGACATCGGTCGGTGTCGAAGGTTCCGTCAGTTTATCAATTGGTGACCGGGTCGGCGACCGAGCGATATTGGGCAAGCGGCTGGCATGTCGCCCCCGTGGTGCTCTGGAGTAGAAGTCACCCAGAACCACCGCAAAGCCCTGTGACTCGGAAGGGATTGGCACAGCAAAGCGTAGGAGACCGCTGGCCCGGTGCGGGTAGAAGTTTTCGGAGCTTTTGGGCGGGGATTGCCTCTGATACTGTGACTCCATGAAGGTTGCGCTGGTGGGAGCTGATTGTGAGGAAAACCTGGCTTTACGTTATATCCGGTCGGCCCTTGAGGCACGGGGACACTGCGTTACTCAAATCACCTTTAACTCGGAAGCGGACACCGAAGATTCCTCAATCGCTGATTGACGAATTACTGGCGCAACCGGGGATGCTCCGAATTCGTCAATCGGTGATTGGCGAATTTCAGAATAGGCTAGAAAGAACTGGCGCATAATGCGGACCTGGACGAGGCCGAAGCCACGGCCAAACCGGGCGGTCAGATCGCTCGACAGTTTTTCCAGAAGCCGCTCACCATATTCCAATTTGGGTGCCGCCTTCCCTCTCACTCCTACTCTCTCTCTTGGGGAGCGAGCTGGGGTGAGGGGGAATCGGACGTCACATCGTTTCCTCGGGCTTAGGATATTTGAGGCGGGGACTTGGCAGGATTTGCGTGTAGCGCTGTGCCGGTGCAGATTCAGGGAACATTTATGAAGAGATTCACGACCGCACGCTGCTCCGCCATCGCTTTTTGGATTGCCCTTGGTTTATGCCTTGCGCCTCTGGCGCTTCCGGCGGCGGACTGGCCGCAGTGGCGGGGATTGCACCGGGATGGGATTTCGGCAGAGACCGGCCTGTTGGCCGAATGGCCGAAGGAGGGACCGCGGCTGGTGTGGCAGGTCAAGGATATCGGCTCGGGCTATTCCACGCCTTCGGTCGTGGGGGACCGGATCTACCTGCTGAGCAACGAAGGGACGAATAATGAGTTCGTGCAGGCGCTGGAGGCCAAAGACGGCAAGAAGATCTGGTCCCAGCGCATCGGCAATGTCGGGAACCCTGACCAGCAGCCGAATTACCCGGCGGCGAGATCAACTCCGACTGTCGATGGGGAATTGGTGCTCGCTCTCGGGTCCGACGGCGACCTGGCTTGCCTGGAACGGGCGACCGGCAAGGTGCGGTGGCAGAAGAACGTGCGGAAAGAATACGGCGGCCAGCCGGGTATCTGGGCATACTCCGAGTCGCCGCTGGTTGACGGCGAGGCGGTGGTCTGCACCCCAGGCGGAAGCAACGCTACGCTGGTCGCGCTGAACAAGCAGACGGGGGAACTGATTTGGATGTGCGCCATTCCCGGCGAGGAGCAGGCGGCCTATACGTCGGCGCAAGCGATCGAGGTGGGCGGCGTCAGGCAATACATTCAGATGGTGCAGAAGGGTCTCGTGGGCGTCGAAGCGAAGACGGGGAAGCTGTTGTGGCGCTACGACAAGACGGCCAAGGGCAGCCCGGCGGTGATCCCGACGCCGGTGGCGGATGGGGATTTCATNNGGGGGCGTTCGAGGCGGAGCAGGTTTACTACTCACCGAAGCTGCCGACGAGCATCGGTGGCCTTGTAAAGGTGGGCGAATATCTTTATGGCACCAGCGCGGGGGCGCTGCTCTGCCTGGAGTTCACGACGGGCAACGTGAAGTGGGATGATCGCAGCATCAGCCCGGCCTCGCTTTGCTATGCTGATGGGCGGCTCTACCTGCACGGGGAGAACGGCGAGGTGGCGTTGGTGGAAGCGACCCCGGAGGCTTACCACGAGAAGGGACGCTTCAAGCCGACGGACCCGCCGGACCGCGGCGCGTCGAAGGCCTGGGCCTACCCGGTCATCGCCAATGGGCGGCTCTACATCCGCGACATCGGGACGCTTTGGTGCTACGATGTCAAAACGAGCAGGTGAGCAGAGGTGGGGGGGTGGCGGGAATGACCGGCCGGATTTCCTGCCACTTGCGACCATGAGTCAAACCCCGTAACTTGAGCCACATGAGCGAACTGGTTTTTGAAGTGACGCAGGAGGAAGATGGCGGCTTCTGCGCCGAGTGCCTGTCGGAGAACATCTTTACGCAAGGGGACACCTGGGAGGCAGTGCGCAAGAACGTCCAGGAGGCGGTGCGCGCCTATTATTTTGATCAACCCGAGACACCCAAACGTATCCGGCTGCATCTCGTGCGAGACGAACTCCTGGCCGGAGCATGAAAGTGCCGCGGGATTTAAGCGGTGCGCAGTTGATCAAAGTGCTCTGCCGCGATTGGGGCTACCGCCAGGTGCATCAGGAAGGCAGTCACGTTATCTTGCAGACCGAGACGCCGGGACACTAGCGGCTCTCGGTTCCCAACCACAGTCCCTTGCGCGTCGGCACGCTCAACAGCATTGTGCGGGCGGTGGCAACACACAAAGGGGTGGACCGCCAGACCTTACTCGACTCGCTACGTTGATCTGAACCCGCCTGGCGAGGACGGGGAGGTAACGTCGAAGCGTAAAGCCGGTCGAATCTTTGTAACCTTGCCCACCCTTCCGCGGTCTATATCTCAGACCCGGGCAATTCGGGACGCTTCGCCGCTCGGCGGGTGGATGGGACCCGCGCCCCGCTTGGGAACCGGGCGACAGAGAGGAGGAGGAGGCTTCAAATAAGCTTACAACAGGCTTGCAACATGCCTGCAACTTCCTTGCAACTATGGGCATACTCTAGCGTTGCTCTAGCGTACATCTAACGTAACTCTGACGATGCGCTGGCGTCGAGCCGACGTTCCTCCGGGCAGTCGGCCCGTAAGCACTTGCTGCCTGCCCCATGCAACCCAGGCAACCCGTGTAGCTTGTTTAACTCCTTTGCTTGTCCGCTGGCGGCGGCACGTCGGCGCAGGTCTCCTTGAATTCATCCTGCCAACCGTTGAGGAGCTGACGCGTCCGGATGAAGACCCGCGAACCAACCGGTGGCACGCCGAAGGCCTTGACGTAGTCGTCGGTGATGTCGCACCAGCCACGCACCGCTTTGGGTAACTCGCAAATGATGGCGAACCTGTTGCCGCGCGTCCAGATGCCTCGGCTGCACCACCGCGAGCCCAGCACATATATGCGGGCTGCGGGCGCGTCCGGGACGCTGAGTCGCAGCGTGATCGCCTTGCCCTGATTCAGGATCTCCAGTTCACCAACGGGATTCGGCTTGAGCTTCTCGCGCTTGGGCGGGTCCCTGAATAGCGGCAACTGGGCGGCTACCTGCGCGCCGTTGATCTTGCTGAAGAATGGGTAGGGCGTCATGCCCTCTTTCAGGGCGGCGACCGTCCAGGCCTCGTGCTGCTTGCGCGTGATGTTGCGCCAGGCATTCACCACCTTGATGATATTGTGCTGGACGGCCAGCCGGCCATCCGTCGCGCGCCACGTGCGGCGGGAGCGGCTCCGCACCACTTGGCCATGCTTGCTATCGACGTAAACCTCCTGCCCGATCGTGCCGGAGAACCTGCCTTTGCGTATTTTCATATTCGTTCGATGGGTTGCTGCTCGGACGCACTGGCCGTCGCCCGCGCGGTGGCGACAGGCAATTCACCTATCGTCCCGGCAACCCAATGCCCCATCAAACCCTCAATGCCGCTCCCGCGCAACCCCTTTTTCGCCGGTGGTGCATGGCTTCGCCGGTAATGAATTGGACACGATGGAATGCGTCTCTGCCGGGTTCAAGAGAAGGTCAGATGAGCTTGGCCCGCAAGGCGTGGCGGGCACGGAGGTGGTCGCTGAGGCCGAGTAAGGGGCCGGTCATGCCGGTGGTCACCAGGGCCATGAGGACCAGCATGGTGAAGATGGGCGGGGAGAGGATGCCGAGGTCGTAGCCGATGTTCAGGGCGATGAGCTCGACCAGGCCGCGGGTGTTCATTAACGCGCCCAGGGCAAAGGAATCGACCCAGTTAATCCCGGTCATGCGCGCCGCGAGCATCGAGCCGCCAAGCTTGCCTACCGTCGCCACGGCAATCAGCGCCAGGCAAATGAGCCAGCCAGCGGGCTCCTGGAGCAGACCGATTTGCGTGCGCAGGCCGGTAAAGGCAAAGAAGAGCGGCAGGAGGAAGACGGAGCTGAAGTGTTCGAGCCGCACCCGCAGGGAGTTCCGGAGTTCACCTTGCGAGGGCATGGCGACGCCGGCCAGGAACGAGCCGAACAGGGCGTGGATGCCAATCATATCGGTGACGAAGGCGCAGGCGAAGATAAAGACCACCACGGCGGCCATGATGCCCTTGCCCGGCGCACTGGATTCGAGCGCCGCGTGGCCAAGCCAACGAGGCACCCGGGGCTTGATCCAGAAGAGCATCACAGCGACAAAGAGCAGGACCAGCACGATGCTGAGCACCGCAGGGGCGAGGCCGCCCGCCTTCACAATGGCGACGACAAAGGCCAGCACGGTCCAGGCGGTGACGTCGTCGGTGGCGGCGCAAGCCAGCGCGGTGCTGCCGAGGGCGGTCTTGGTCAGGCCACGTTCTTCGAGGATGCGGGCGAGCACGGGGAAGGCGGTGATGCTCATTGAGATGCCGATAAAGAGCGCGAACGCCAGGAAGGTAGTGCCGGGCGCCGCGAGGCTGGGGAAGAGCCAGAGTGAGGCCAACACGCCCAGCAGATACGGGAAGAGGATGCTGACCTGGCTTACGAATACGGCGGTTCGGGCCTGGTGCTTCAATTGGGCAACGTCGAGTTCCATGCCAATGACGAACATGAACAAGCAGACGCCAATCTGGCTGAGCATCCGCAGGGTGCCGAGGGACGCAGGCGGGAAGACGAGTTGGAAGAAACCGGGCCAAAGCCAGCCCATCAAAGAGGGGCCGAGCAGGATGCCGGCGATCATTTCGCCTATGACGGCCGGCTGCCCCGCTTTGTGCATCAGGCTGCCGCAGACGCGGGCGGCCAGGACGATGAGGATGAGCTGGACGAACAGCCGGGTGAGGGGGTCCTCGAAGTTTTGGCGCAGGTTGGCGAGCAGCGAGGCGGAGGGACCGACGCCGGAACTGGGCTGCATGGCGGCGGTTTGGGGCGCGATACGTGATGCGTGATGCGTGATGCGTGATGTGTCGAGCGCGGAGCCGCGTTGGATCGCGACATACATTCCGAGGCCAAAGACCAGCAGGATCAACGGGTAGAGTAGAAGGCTCTTATTCACGTATGGTTCAAGTGGATGCAGGGCCAATTCATAGCAGGGGCGGGGGGGGCCTCGTCCCCGATGGCCCAACCTTCGCCTCGTCAACAAACGAGGACGAGGCCGTCCCCGCCCCGGCCCTTTGCGCTTCCTGAGTCGGCCTCGACGCAGGCGCGAGAGCCGCGGTGTAGAGTGCTTGGAAATCGGAAGCAGCGACTGGTCGCGGGTTGAATTTAGCTGTCCACTGACGAGCGGCCTCCTCTGCCAACTCAGAGATGTCGCTCGATTTGATCCCGCAATGATCGAGAGTGCGCGACAGGTGCGCCAGGTCGAGGAGCGACTCCAGGTGGGCGGCTAGTCGTTCGGCGGCGGCTTCGGGCGCTTCGGAGGGCAGGGCGAGCTGCGCCGCGCAAGCCACTTCCGCGTAGGTGCGGGCGGCAGCGGGCTCCCGGGCGTTGAGACGCACGACGTGCGGCAGCATCATCCCGACGGCCTGGCCATGGACGACGCCGAAATGGGCGGTGAGCGGATTGGCCGCGGCATGGGCTGCACCGAGCATGCTGTTCTCGATTGCCGTCCCCGCCCAGGCGGCCCCGAGGAGCATCCCGCCACGCGCTTCGAGGTCGGTGGGTGAGGTGAGGACGCGGGGCAGGGCGCCGATGGTAAGCCGGAAGGCTTCGCGCGAGAAGATGAGGGACAGGGGGGTGCGGACGTTGGTGACGAGGGTCTCCAGGGCATGAGCCAGTGCGTCGATGCCGCTGCAAGCCGTGACACGCGTGGGCTGGGAGATGGTCAGTGCCGGATCCAGCAGGGCGATGCGCGCCGCCGCTTTTGGGTCGCCGCAGGCCATCTTTTGATGGGTTTGCTCATCGGTGATGAGGGCAAAGGACTGGCACTCGCTGCCTGTGCCGCCGGTGGTGGGGATGGCGAGCAAGGGCAGCATGGGGCGCGTTGCCCGGCCAATGCCCCAGTAATCCTTCATTTGGCCGCCGTTGGTCAGAATGAAGTTGCAGCCCTTGGCGGTGTCCATGCTGCTGCCGCCGCCCAGGCCCACGATGGTGTCGATGGCGGACTCGCGGGCAACCTCGACGCAGCGTTCCACGCACTGGGTCGAGGGGTTTTCCTGGACCTGCTCAAAGCACGTCACCTGCATGCCTGTGGCGACCAGCATGGCCCGCACCCGGACGGCATGACCGGCGGCCACGATCCCGCGGTCGGTGACGAGCAGCACTCGCTTGGCGCCGAGACTCTTCGCCAGGTCGCCCACACGCTCGATGCTGTTGACGCCAAAGACGACTCGGGTCCGGGGTTGATAATCGAAAAGCATGCTAAGCGAGTTCGAGCGCGCGGCGGCGGTAGAGGAACTCGAAGAGGTTGCCTTCATGCGGTTGGTCCCAGGCGACTTGCGTTGTGCGGATGGGGCCGAGGTTCAAGCGGTCGATCAGCGGCGATTCGAGCAACGCTGAGCGGAAAGCCGCGTTCTGAGTGATGGCGGTGACTACCAGGGAAGGGCCGATCTGGCTGAGCATCTCCGCCTGCGGAACCTGCACCACGCTGGCATAGGGGAAAAGGAATTCCCGGTTGGCCAGCGGGTGGGAGAACGAATTGCACAGCACGATGGTGGGGCGCAGATAGACGGCGCCTTCGAACGCGACCTTGCGGGGGCCGGTGCGATACCTGGCTGTGGCGTCCACGGCGCCCGCAGTTTGCAGCCCTTCCTCAATTGCCGCATCGATACTCTCTGCCATGCGAGGATTGGCAAAGGCGGCCAGCCGGGCGTTTTCGTCCTGGGCGGGCAACGGCGTGATCGGACCGAGCTTTTGCGCGAGCGCAGCGGTGATCTCGGCGGCGTATTTGGGCACGACTACTGCCGAGGCGTTGATGCAACTGCGACCGCCATTGTCGGCGATTGAGACGGCCATCAGGTCGATGAACTCCGGCCAGTGCTCGATCTGGTCCTCGCCAATCAGGATCTTGCTGAGCCCGGGACCGTGCACCTGGATGGCTGGGTTGTTGGCGTAGGGGGCCGTGGTGCGGTTGTCGCCGAAGACCAATGCCTTGCCGCAGCCACGAAGTATTTCCGCGGCGCCCTCGTGGTCCGTCGGGTAGAAACCAAACGCCTCGGCCGGACATCCGGCGGCAATGAGCGCTTGGATGATCCGCCAGGGGGTCCAGGGTTCTTCGCGTCCAGGCTTCAGGAAGACCGGCGTCTTGAGGGGTATCGCGGGCAACCAAAGCGAGTTCACGCCGGGCGAATTGCTCGGCATGACCAGGCCGAGGCAGGGCGCGGCCGCATAGAAGCTAATCCGCGCGCCCGCCTGTTCGCCCAAGCCGCGATCAAGGATGGCGAGATCGAGACCGCGCGTCAGGCTGTTCAGAATGGTCCGCATTTGAAGGAGCGCCGATGCGATTTTCTCCATGTTGCGGCGCCCCAACACGAACGGCAGGCCGCTTGTCGCGGAGAGCGTCTCGACGTATTGCTGAGGCGTTTGAGTATGGCCCTGATCGCCTAGCGGCAATGTCCCATTCAGGAACAAGCCGGAAGCCTGCTGGCAGATTTCGAGCAGGCGGTCGCAGGAGAGTTCTTTGAGCGCTGAGCGCGCCTCGCTGATCCGGGCGAGGTCCTTGAGGATAACGCCGGCGTTAACCTGGCTAAGCTTGGCCAGCGCTTCGCCGGACCGGCAGTCGTTGACCGACGACTGGTCGAGGCTGGCGTAGGGTTTTCCCCGTCTGAGTGCCGGGAGGTGAGGGAGGACAGGCATCGTTCAATACACCCCTTCCACGATGGTCTTCTCCATCGCTCCGAAGGGCCTGACCTCGCCCACCCCGTCCCACGGATAGGGCTTGCGCGGCCCGCGCCGGATCGCTTCGTCCCGTTCGAGGAAGCGTGGCAGGAACAACTCCCGGGTCAGCGTGGTCAGCTCAACGCGTCCCCAAGCATCATAGTCCACCACTTGGCCGGTCTGATTGGGATTCACGACACGCAGCACGGCGCGCGGCTGGGGCGCGTAGTAGGTGATCGAGAAGTTGTCTTCCGGCCGCAAAGGCACGCTGGCCGCGAGGCCCATGAGCGTATTGCCGTAGGTCGGGTAGAACCCAATGCGCCCCTCCAGCACTTCCTCGATGATGAAGCGCACGTATTGTGGTGCCATGGTCGTGCCTCCGCAGAACACGCCGCGGATGCCCGCCTCGTAGAGGTCGAGCTTCTCGCCCAGCGCTTCGAGGAGCTTAGGCGTGGTGAAGAGCGCGCTGATTCTGCGGTTCCGGAGGAGGATTACGGCCTGATCTACGACGTGGTCCATGTAGGCGCGGGCCTGGTCGAGCTTCTTCTCGCCAATGACCTTCTTCACCCAGCGAGGGTCGAGATCCACGAAGTAGCACGGGCTGCCGCGGAAATTGGCGAGGTGCTCGATGGCCAGGCGCAGGCGCCGTGGTCCGGTCGGACCGACCATCAGCCAGGCCGCGCCGCGCGGGAAATGCTCGTCCGGAATCTTGGAGGAGAATTCCTCGTAGTCGGTCTTGTAATCATCCCAGCCGATGCGCTGCTTCGGCATGCCCGTGGTGCCGCCGGTTTCGAAGATATTGTAGGGCCGCCCCTTGTATTTCGCCGGCACCCAGACATCCGGCTGAAGCTCACGCAGCCATTCATCCTGGAAATGCGGGAACCGTCCGATGAGCTCAGCAAACGACTTCACTTCCGGGCGCGGGTCCCAGCCGGCCTGCCTGGCCCAGTCGAGCCAGAACGGGCAGCCCGTTTCCGGCGAGAAATGCCACGCGATAATCTCGCGCACGTGGGCATCGAGTTGATCCTGGGCAGCGGAGAGTTTGGTGGAGTCGGGGCTCATCGTGGCTGTTGAGGCGGGGTTATAGGAGCGCAGCCTTTAGGCCGCAGAAACGCGCACATCGGTGAGGCGTCTGGCTTGTTCGGGCGCGTCGGGAATTCGGCAGTTCTGCAGCCTAAAGGCTGCGCTCCCATGTGGCCGCGTTTTCGTCGAGAGGGGCCTGAATAATTACGGCACATCTCGCGCGTTAGTGCACCCGGGAGGCGACCTGCTCGAAAGCCGGCTCAGCTTTTGCGCCCTGACCGGACGACTCGATCAGGTGCCCCGGGAAATACTTCGCAATGGTCTCCGCGCTCGGCGGCGCCGTGAGCAGGGAGACCACGATCATGCACACCGCGGAGCCCAGTACCATCGGCACGACCGGGAGGAACCCATAGACGGTCACGTTCACAATGGTGCGTTCGAACAAGTGGCCGAGGGCAGGGAAGATCAACACGGGAGGCTTGCCCGGGCCCGGCGCCATGCCGTCGGAGATGGTTTGCAGGTACCAGGTCAACGCCAGCCAGGCGGCCACCCAGAGGGTCGAGGCCAGCGCACCATATTTCGTACTCCGCTTCCAGAACAGGGCGGCGATCATCACGGGCGCCATGGCGGCGAAGCCCGAGAACGCGAACCGCACAGCCAGCTCGAAGATGCTCGCCGGCGTGATAAGGGCGATCACATAGGCGATGAGCGTTACCACGAGAATGAAGCCCCGCGCGAAATAGACGCTGCCCCGCTCACCGTACTTGTTCTTGCCTCCATAATGGGCAAACACGTCCTTCGTGAACATCGTGCTCACCGCCAGGACCTGGTGCGTGTCCGAGCCCATCACAGCCGAGATGATGCCGGCGCCCAGTATCCCCGCCAGCCAGACGGGCGCGTGGTCGGTCAGCATGTGCAGGAGCACGCCATCTGGGTTCTTCAGCCCCGGTTCAAGCTGCGAGCCTAGCACACCCAGGAAGACGCATGGCAGCCAGATCGCGAGGATGGCCAGCGGATAGAGCACGACGGTTCGTTTGAAAGCGGTGACCCGCCGCGCCGCGAAGCACATAATGGCCATGTGCGGGAACATGATCGACGAGAGCGGAATGAGCGTATAGCTCCAGAAATAACGCTCCGGCATCCGCTCCCGGGTGACCAGATAGCGGGTCTTGGGATTAGTAGCGATCTTCTGAATGTAATCCCCGAAGCTATCCGGCAGACCGTGGCTGATGACCGCGACGGCCACCGCGCCGAACAGCAAGAACAGCACCGTCTGGAAGATATTCACCCAGACCGTCCCACGCATGCCGCCGAAGAAGACGTTGGCGGTCACGACCAGCGCTACTACCGCGCAGCCCAGCGCGTAGGCCACCCGCCCGCCGCTGATATCCGATAACACCCGGCCGCCGCCCATGATGCTGATGATCATGTAGGGCACCAGCATCGTCACGCTCAGTGCGAAGATCACCGTGCCGATGGCCGAGCACTCCCAACGGTCGCGGAAGAACGCCACCTGCGTTTGGTGCCCGAACCGCTTGCCGATCGCCCAGAGCCGCGTGCCGATGAAGAAGATCGTCAGCGGGATGACGAAGCCGGACGACGACGCCATGAGGCCGTAGATGCCGATGCCCTGCCGGTAAGCCTGCCCGGAGCTGCCCAGGATGGCGAACGCAGTCATGTTGGTGGCAAAGATGGAGAGGAAGAATACCATCGAGCCGACCGCCCGGTTGGCGAGAAAGAAGTCCTCCGTGTTGGCCTGCGACTTCCGGAAGGCCAGCGTGCCGATCACGCCGATGATCACCAAGTAAATGCAAACAACAACGACCGGGATCATGAGAGGCTCTCCCTCGGGTCATTGGTTTCCGGTTCAACGTTCTCAAGATGCTTCGGCCAGACTGTTCTCACCAGCACCCCCATCATCGCCGCGGCGAGGATCGAGTAGCCGGCCTGGTAGGCCAGCCCGATCGGCAGGAAGCCAAAGACGAGGGGATAGGCTTCCTTCCAGTTCCAGAAGTCCTGATGCAGCACATAGACCACGGCCAAGAGCGCGGTTAGGAGAAAGGTCTTAAGTTTCATGGCGCGGGTTGGCTGAGGTTGGCCATCGGTTTGGCATTGTTTTGGAACGCGAACAGGTGCGTATTGGAGGAAACGTAGAGCACGCCGTTCGCGACCACCGGCGTCGAGTAGATCGGCGCTCCGAGATTCGTCGTGCTCAGAATCTTCTTCTCCTTGCTGGCCTCGAACACCACCAGGTCGCCGTCCTCGTCGCCGACATAGACCTTGCCGTCCGCGATCAGCGTCGAGCCCCACATGTGCGCCTTCATGTCGTGCGTCCAGTAGAGCTTCCCTGTCTCAGCGTCGAAGCAATGCAGAAAGCCGGAGAAGTCGCCGACGAATAGCAGGCCCTCGGGCGTGATGGACACGGTGGAGATACTGCGGTGGATCTTGTCGTAGGACCAAATCTTGCTTGTCTGTGTGACATCCCCCGTCTTGGTGGCGTCGATGCAGGTAAGGATGCCAACGCCTTCGCCGTGCTCCGGGTCCTGGCCGACTGCGGTGTAAACCCGGTTCTTCCAGAAGACCGGCGTGGCATTGATTTCGCTCGGGCCTTGGGCATCGGGATACTTAAACTTCTTTCGCTCCGGCGGATTGCAGTCATACCACCAGAGCTTTTTCAGGTAGCTGCTGTCGCCTTCCTTGACCGGCTTGGGGTCGAATGCATAGCAGACACCGTCGCCGCCGCCGTAGAAAATGAGTTGGCGGCCGTTTACATTGCCGGTGGACGGGGAACTCCACAGCCCATGGAAGATTCGCGGGCCGATCTTGGCGTCGTCCTCGGCGAGGAATTCGCCGGTGCGCTTGTCCAGCGCGATCAGGCTCGGCGCGTTGGGCGAGGGAATATTCGAATGCGTCCAGTCCTGCCCGTTCGACGTGTTCACGTACACGACGTCGCCGACAATGAGCGGTGCGCCATCCGAGGCATTGTGCGGGAACACTCCCAGCTCGCCGATCATGTCGTAGCGCCAGATGATGTCGGCGTCCTTCGGGCCGGGCTGGATTGGCGGCGCGGGCCGCTCGGTTGGCTTGCCCTTATCGAGGATGACGTCCTGGACCACATATTTGGCCTCGTCCTTGTATGGGCCGTCGTTGCCATCCGCCATTCCTTTGCTGTCGAGGCACAGCACCTCGCAACGACTGGTCACCACATAGACCCGGTCACCCTCGCTCGTCGGCGAAGACAGCAAGCCCAGGCTTTCCCAGTCGTTGACCTTGCCCGAGGCGAGCTTGGGCACCACGAGCTGCCACAATAGCTCGCCTGTTTTCTCGTCGAAGCACATCAGGATACTCCGGTCGCCGACATGCCGCGGGTCTCGCGGGTTCTCGTTATTGGTGCCGATGAAGACTCGACCGTGAGCCACAGTCACGTTGCCGTAGCTTTGCGAGCCGAGCTTGGCCACCCACTTGAAATTCTCCAGGTTAGAACGGTCAACCTCATCGGACGCGCCCTTGAACTTGATGTCGCTGGATTTCCCTTTGGTGAAATGGTCCGGCAGATTGGTGGCAGGGGAGTACATGTTTCGCTCCGGCGTGCCGCCCCACTGCGGCCAGTCCTGCGCGCGGGTGGAAAGCGGCAGTAACGCAAAGGCGCAAAGAAGCCAAGATGCAGCCGAGTAGCGCGAAGCGTTTGAAGTGCGTCCAGCTTGCTGGCGCTGTCGTAATGCGTCGGCCGGTCTGAAAGCGGGAGCAAGCTCCACGCACTCCAAACGCTTCGCGTCGCATCTCTCACCGCAGAGCCCTCGCACCGTGTAACTTCGGTAATCTATGTAACTCGTGTAACTCATGTGACTGATTTAGCTCCTCTAGCCCCCATCCGCCGTGACCTCCACATTGTCGATATATCCCGGCATGTCCTGCGGCGAGAAGCCGAACAGGCCAGGGGAGCCTGCCTGGTGCGCGGTCTGATGCGGGACGTTGATGGTCCACGTCTCGGGTTCCGGCTCCCCGCGCTTCCACGCCTTGGCGTGAACCACCGCCGAGCCGTCCGGCTTCCGTTCCACGCGCGCCTTGAGCCGATACCACACGTTTGGCGACCACTTAAAATCCTCCGAGGCCCGCAGCCGCTCCTGGTTTGAGTTCACCTCCAGCTTTTGCTCGTTGCCCTTCAGCACAATCAGGTAGTGCTGATTGATGAGGCCGACCTCGGACATCTTGCGCCGATTGCCATCACTCATGACGTCCGCCGCGATAGTGTAGTTGTTCATCTCCGGCGTGCCGATAAAGACCGTCGCGCGCTGGAAGAACCGGTTATCGGTGGTCTTGGCCAGCACTTTGCTCCCGTCCTTCTCCCGTACATCGAACTTGAAGCGGGCGCCTATCCACGGTAGCGGCGGATAGGCAAACACCACGCCAGCCGTATTGGTCTCCGTCAAGGCGAACGACTCGAAAGTCTCATGGGTAGGGATATTCGGAATCACCCGGCCGCGGATATAGCCTTTGAGTGCGCCCACGCTAGCCTCGAATGCGCCCGCAGAAGGGACGGGGTTCGGCGCGGCCTGTAGTTCGCTATCCGCATCGAACGCACCCTTCATTGCCGCTTTGACCTTCGCCGTTGGGGGGATGTAGCTCGCCCAAGTCACCTGCTTCGCGGGGATGGATTCGTTGACTGTAAAGCCGTTGGCGTCCAGCGAGCGCACCCGGAACGTCGCCTTGTCGCCCGGATGCAGCAATACCTCGGCAGGGATCACTTGAAGCTGCGTTGCCGGTCCCGCCGCAGGCCACGGCTTTACTTCCGGCGGCGCAGAACATCCGGGATTGTCGCCCTTTCTGCCCCAGCAATAAAGGTGGCGTGTGGTTTGCAGGTAAAGCTTGCCGTTATAGGCCACCGGCGTGCCGAAACAGCGGCCCTCCAGCGCGATGTGGCACAGCACCTCACCCTCATTATCGCTCGGTCTGATAATATAAAAAGCCCCTGTCGTCCCCGCATCCGCCTCGCCGGTTGCCTTGGTTGCCGGGTCGTCGAGCATTGGCACATAGAGCTTCCCGTCGGCGAACAGCGGGCAGGAGTTCCGCTCCTCGATGCCGAGCTTCAACTTCCACTTGATCGTGCCGCTGTTCGCGTCAACCGCGAATAGTTCACCTTTCTCAGCCACGCCGTAGATCGTGTCACCCACCAGGATTGGCGAACTGGTCGAGGAGGAGATCGACGAGGAGACGTCAGTCGCCCAGAGTTCGAGCTGCTTGCGCTCGAGCACCACGGGGCCGGCGGTGGCATTGGGCGGCAGCACGTCGGGCATCTTGAGCGCGACCATCTGCCCCAGCTCGTAAGGGGTGCCGTAGATGGCGATCACTTTGTCACCGTGATGAACGAGCACCGTGGCATTGATCCCGGCCCGGAACAGCGATACGCGCCAGAGCGGCTCGCCGGTCCGCGCATTGGCACACACGACGCTGCCATCCCCCGTGCCGGCGAACAACACCCGCCGGCCTTGATACCAGCCAAGCTGCGGATGCGAAAAGGAATTGTCCTTGGGCGGCGCACCCGGGCTCGATGCCCAGACCAGACCGCCGGTCTTCTTGTCGAAGGCATAGAAGCGGTCGGCCCCCGGACCTTGCGTGCCCCANNCCGCCCGAACTCTTCCATCAGCGAATGCTGCCAGAGCGGCCGGCCGTCCGCCGCGAACGCGGCGAGGATGCCCTGCGTGCCTTGCATATAGACGTTGCCCGACTCGCCATCGATCGCCGGGCTGGCGGTGGCGTAGCGCAGGTAGATCGTATCGCTCAGGTAATCATTGTAGAGATGCTGCCAAAGCTGCTTGCCGGTTTCAGCGTCGAAACAGGTTACTCCCTCCTGTAAGTTCGCTCCCTGACCCGCGTATCCCATGGCGTAGAGTTTGCCGTTGGCGATCACCGGGGCGGACTGCCCCGGAAAGTCGGTCTGCCACAGCGTGTCCTGCGCCGAAACGCGGTCCGGCAGCCCGGTCTCCCGCGAATACCCGCACTGCTCCGGCCCGCGCCAGCTCAGCCAGCCGCGCGGCGCTTCGGCCCCTCCGGCCACCAGACCGGACCCGGCCAACACACCCCACGCCACCTTCAGAATAGCAGCGGACGGGAGCGGCCTTGCCCCCCCTCTTCGATTCACAGTTTTGCGCAACACTTGACTAACCATTTTACGTAAGCAGACCATCTAACGGAGTCACGTAACCCCAGGGGACAATGGATCAAGGTCTGTGATTTGGCAAATGGAGAGCGCTTATGGGCTCCTCCGCAAGCATTCCGCTTCGCCCCACCCGGTAACGAGTGTCATTTGACTGATGATCAACCTGAGTCTATAATACGACCCCAGGCGCAGAGGATTGAATGAGAGGCGAAGGGATGAGCGGCTTATATGAGCATTACGCATTGGTTCTCCTGACCGGAGCTTTGCGCCTGGGCGGTGACCTGCCTGTTGTTGGTCGCCGCGCGAGGATCTGCCCATCCGCACATTTGCCCCTCCAGCCAGGAACCAAACCTGCATGAAAGTTACCATATGAATACACCTGTCTCCTTCCTGTGCTTCGGCCGCAGAATACTCTGGCGCCGTTGTGGCGGGCTTTGCCTCGCTGTCCTGGCTGCCTTTCTGTGTCCAGGCTCGGCCTCCGCTCAGGCCATAACGCCCGTCTGGGAATACCTCATCAACAAACTGCCGGCACCGCTGCCGATCCTGACCAACTCAACGCCCGTCACCGCCGACCTGGAAATCGGGGACGGCCACTGGCCCATGGACACACTTTCGGCGCTGAAACGTTATGACGCCAACCGCCTCCTGCTCGGAATCAGGGAAAACGGCATCGACGAAACCGACCCCAACTTGACACCCGCCCAGCTTGCGCTTTCGACGAATTATCCCGACCGCTCGTTGATCTGGATTAACCCTACCAACGGTGCCCCAATGGGCATTGCGCTGAAGGTGGGGCTCTACCCGGTGCCGCTGGACGCGGACTTCATCGCCGGCTCGCTCGCCGCGGGGACCAGCGATTATACGAATCAGTATTGGTGGAGCTTCGATGTTTCCACAGACGGGTATGTCTATACCGGGTACAAGAATAAGATTATCCGTTATGCTCCCGACGGCTCGGGCGGGATTTCGCCTGTGCCGCAGGTCGTCTTCACCCTGGATACCAATACGGTTGCCACGGTTCACGGCAACCTTTATACGACTGCCGGGGGGTTCCCGAAGATCCGGGTGCGCGGCACTGGGGTGAACACGGTTCTGCTGGTGGGCGGCAATAGCGGGACCCGCGGTTACCTGCGGCTATCGACTACCGATGGCAACAACTTCGTCGCGGGCGCCTGGATGACGGGCGGCTTCGGTGCCGGGGGCAGCGCCGCCAGTTCGCTGATTCCCGGGCAGGACCCGGCCAACCCCACGGATGAATGGGTCTATTCCTCCAGCTATCCAGGGAACAGCGCCGGCAGTGACAGCAGTTTCGTCCGGATGATCACCACTGCGCCTTTTGCCGATCCTGATAACAACTTCGTCGTGGACCCCACGTTTACTCCCCAGTCGGATGGCGGGTCGAACAGCGTCAAATACAGCGCCCATTTCATCGGGGATATTGATGCCAACACAAATGTGAACTATGTGGTTGCCTACAGCACCCCATCCTGGAACTCCATCGGCATCGGGTCGCCCCAGCAACCCGGCTGGTTGGCTCTACATGACATGATTACCGGCGGCCTCATCGCCACCTACCAGATCAAAGTCACCGAAGCCGATGAATTGCTCTCCTCGGACCAGGCGGCGCTCTTCCAGGCGACTATTGGGTATGTGACGATTGACACGCTGCCCAGCGGCTCGGTGGAAATCCTCTGGTCCAGCCCTGTTTATGGCTATGGCCGCTACCTGGTATCGGACAATGCCAAGCGCTTCACCCTGGACAAGACGATCAACACGATTTGGGAGATACTGGATGGCCCCACTAACGCCGTGTGGCCGATCATCAACGACCACGTGGACGCCGGTGCTCCAGTTGCGAACAACAACACCGCGACCATGACCATGCTGACGGGCCTCAAGCGTTATGACGCGAACCGCCTGTTGTTGGGGATACGTGACAACGGCATCAATGAAACCGTGGCGCACAATACGAACCTGGCCAACCAGTTCCCGGACCGCTCGCTGCAGTGGGTAGATGCAGCCACCGCCGCGCCGTTGGGCACGGCGCTGGTCGTGAATTATGCCGCTCTCGGTTACGCGAACATTACGCCTAACAAGCTCCAAAATATGGCCTTCGGTGTGGACGGAGCGGGCGTGGTATATGTCGGCGTGGCGGACAAGATCATCCGCTATGCGCCGGCGCCCAATCAGACCAGCTTCCTGGCGCCGACCGTGGCCTTTGACGCTTCCACTTCGAGCTACACCAGCTACAGCGCGGACATGCTCTTCGCCAACTTCCGGATCAGCGGCTCCGGCACCAATACGGTGATCTTCGCCGGCAACAAGGACTGGTATGGGCCGGATGGTGAGTGGTATTTGACGACCACGGACGGGCTGCATTTCGCCTTAAGCGACCCCGGGTTCATCCAATACGGTTCGGGGGGCGGAAACAGTTCCATTGTGCCGGACCCGGCCAATCCGACGGACAATGTGCTATACGACACCAAATATCCGTCCACGAGCAACGGGGTGGATTCGAATATGTCGCGCCGGCGGCAGGTCGGCGGCACCGGGCCGTTCGTAAACGATACATGGCCGGTGCAGCAGTTGCCGGGCAGCAGCATCACCAACAGCGACGAGGTGCTTTATCGCACTTTCTTTCTCACGGACGTCCAGACACTGCCGGGGCTGGATTACGTCGTCGCTTACAGCACACCCAGCTACAACACCTTTGCGACCACCTACCCGCCCGATCCGAACATTTATAATGGCGGGGACGGTGGCGTCACCACTGCCTTGCGTGGCAGTTCCTCAACTGCGCCCAATTACCAGCCAGGCTGGCTGGCGATCCACGACGCCGCGAGCGGCAACGTGCGGGGGTTGCACCTGCTTAACGTGACGGAAGCCTTGACCCTCATCCCCGGCTTCCCAGCCCCAGCGCCGCATGCGGACACGACCATGGGCAACTTCCAGGATGAAATCCCGCAGGGCGGTATCGAGATGTATCCGTTCGGCAACGGCGGCGCCGAGGTCCTCTGGTGGTCCACTACTTACGGCATCGGCCGCTACACCATTGATGCCCCGCCTTCGGCGACGACGCCCTTGCTCACCCTAAAGCCAGTGCCAGGTGGTATGGTGCGCGTGGATTGGACAGGGTTGGGAAGTTTGCAGAGTGCGACAAATGTGGTCGGGCCATACAACACGATTCTGAACAGCGTGAGCGGCTACACGTTCGTGCCGGGGACCGGAAGCCAGTTCTTCCGGGCGGTTGTGCAGTAGGGCTGCCCAATGTGCGCAGACGTTCGCACAGGTGAAAAACGGGGGAGCCCGCTTGTTTCCCCTCGCCCGCCCTAACGGGCACCCTCTCCCCATCGGATGGGGAGAGGGAAGGGGTGAGGGGGGAGCTCACGTCAATTCCCTGGCCCCCGCCAGCCCGAGCCGGCGGCTCAAGAGTTCTGAGGCTCACACGCCGAATGCCTTGTGCAGCACAGCCAAGCTGCGCGGCACGGCCACGTCGGGATTCTCCTTGCCTTCAAATTCGAGGCACACGAAACCGGTGTAGCCGGCGTCGGAGAGGATTTTGGCGATGCGCTTATAGTCCAGGTCGAGGGTGTACCACTCGCCGCCCCCGTAGTACGTCTTGGCCTGGACATAGACCGTCTTGGGCGCGATCTGAGTGAGCTTGTCGTAAGGGTCCTCCATGAAGTTGCCGGTGTCCATGAGCGCCCCCAGCCAGGGAGAGGGGACGGCGTTGATGAGGCGCAATTGGCCTTCCGGGGTGCGGCTCAGGCCCCAGTGATTCTCCAACGCCATGACCACGCCGCATTGCTCGGCTTTGGGGATGCACTTCTCGATGCACTCGATGCACCAGTTGAAGCCATCGTCCTCGGTGTGGCCGGGCAGAATCGGCTCGATGCCGCGCGCCTTCATCAGGTCATCGAAGTCTTTTATGGTGTTCCAGCGGCCTGAGTTGAGGCGGATGCACGGAATGCCCAGGTCGGAGGCGATTTCGAGGCACTTGTGCGTATGTTCGATTTGCTTCTGTCGCTCGGCGGGATCGCTCTGCACGAAGTTCTGGTGGATCGAGAGGGCGACCAGCTCGACGCCGTTGCGAAAGGCCAAACGTTTGAGCTTGGCCAGATAAGCCCGGTGCGCGGCGGTAAGCGGCTCCCGTTCGGGAATGTCCATCTGCCGATGCAGCAGGTCCACGCCCGCCACGCCGAGGTCGGCCGCCTTCTCAATGACGGTTTCGACCGATACTTTCGGGTCGCGGAAGTGCCAGTAGGAGTAGGTGCAGACCCCCAGCTTCAGGCGCCGCTTGGCTGAGACGGACGCAGGTTTGGCTTCCAGGGTTGGAGTTGCCAGGGCGGCGGTGGCCCCGCAGCAGGCCGTGGTGGTGAGAAAGGAGCGGCGAGTCATCATCATAATATCTTTAGTTTATACTCTCATGTTCGATGCAAGCGGTTTTGCCCCACCTTCGATACGCCAACGCTCGCCTTGGCGCAAGTTCGGTCGCATAGAAAAGCCGTGGCATGTGTATCTCGGTGCTGCCACGAGGTCGGAGAGCAGTTGAAGTGTCGAGAAGCGCCCAGGATCTGGCGAACCGAGGTTGCTGTCGCTTGCCAAAGCGAGGCTCTTGCCGAATCGTAACCTATGCGTCTTTCGACACGCCTGACGGTCCGCCGGCGAACGCGATGTTTCCTGCTCCTCCATTTCTTTTGCTTTGGCGCCTTGTTATTGCGGGCAGCCGATTTGCCACGGCAGGCCACCGTTGCAACCAATCGCTACGAGTTTCACCAGCCACACGATCCTGCGGGGATAGGCAAGTTCTACATGGGGAGAGAAATCGCCCAGGTCATGGGACATGAAGCGGCTGATTGGCTGGAGCGGCCTGAACGCGATCCGGAAGAGCACACCGAGGTCCTCGTCGAACAACTGATGCTCAAGCCCGGTGAGATCGTGGCCGACATTGGAGCCGGCACGGGCTACTTTAGCCGTCGCCTGGCAAGAAAGGTAGGCGCCGCGGGAAAAGTCCTGGCGGTAGATATCCAACCGGAGATGCTCGCCTTGCTCACAAACAGAATGACCGCACTCGGGATATCCAACATAGTGCCCATCCTGGGAAGTGCCACCGACCCCAAGCTTCCCGCCGAATCGGTGGATCTGGTCCTGATGGTGGATATGTATCACGAATTCGACTTTCCTGCGGAGATCATGGAGGCGCTCTGCCGTTCGGTTAAGCCGGGCTGCCGCGTGGTATTCGTCGAGTATCGCAGCGAAGACCCTGCCGTACCCATCAAACCCCTCCACAAGATGACGGAGATGCAGGTGATAACAGAGATGTCCGTGCTCCCGCTGGATTGGGTCCAGACCATCGAGGTCCTGCCGCGCCAGCCCATCATTATCTTCAGAAAGCGGTCGCCAGGGAATGCAGCCGCGTCCTACCGCCGTCGCTGACCGGTTACCCTGGAATTTACTTGGTCTATTGATTAAAATGCTTGCTGGGGTTAATAAGGTAAGACAGGAAACGCTGTTCTGATTTTTCCATGGAAACGCTGAAATGCCTTCTCGCCGTCGGCTCCGGTTGTCTCGGGGTTTTCCTGGCGTTTCCGACGGTCGGGGCGGAAAAGATCACCTACAATCGAGATATCCGGCCTATCCTTTCCGACAATTGCTTTCACTGCCACGGCCCGGACCAGAACAAGCGCAAAGGCAAGTTCCGCCTGGATGTCCGGGAAGACGCGGTGGCCAAAGGCGCTATCGTTCCAGGCAAACCGAAGGTAAGCGAGCTGGTCAACCGCATCTTTGGTCTTCATCAGGAGGACCCGATGCCGCCTCCGGAAGCGCACAAGACCCTCACGTCCGCTCAGAAAGAAGTGTTACGACGCTGGATCGGGGCCGGGGCCAAGTATGAAAGGCACTGGGCTTATGTGCCGCCCGTCAAGCCAGCGACGACAGCGGACAGGAATCCGATTGATCGCTTGGTCGGCCAGCGCTTGCGCGAAGTAGGGCTCAAACCATCACCGCGGGCCGACCGCCGCACGCTCGCGCGCCGGTTGTGCTTTGACCTGATTGGTTTGCCGCCCAAGCCCGGGGAAGTGGAGGCTTTCGTGCAGGACAAATCGCCGGAAGCGGTGTCCCGGCTCATAGAGCAGCTTCTCGCTTCGCCGCAGTTTGGCGAGCGCATGGCGATTAGCTGGCTCGACGTCGTGCGCTATGCCGATACGATTGGCTACCATTCCGACAATCCCCGGAACGTATGGCCGTATCGCGATTACGTCATCAAAGCCTTCAATGAGAATAAGCCCTTCGACCAGTTCACGCGCGAGCAACTGGCCGGCGACCTGTTGCCCAATAGCACGCCCGAACAGAAAGTCGCCTCCGCTTTCAATCGCCTCGTCCTCTCGACGGAAGAAGGCGGCGCCCAGCCCAAGGACTACGAAGCCCGCATGTTGACGGACCGTGTCCGCGCCGTGAGCTGCGTGTGGCTGGGCCAGACCATTGGTTGCGCCCAGTGTCACGACCATAAATTTGATCCCATTAAGCAGCGTGATTTTTATGCTCTCGGCGCGTTCTTCGCCGACATCGAAGAGGCGAGCATTGGGCGCCGCGAGCCGGGAATGTTGTTGCCGGACGAGAAGCAGGCGCTCCAAATAAAGCGGTTGGTGGATGCCCTGTCGCGGGCGCAGAAAGATTACGACACGCCTCGCCCCGAATGGCTGGCTGCTTACCCCGCATGGCAGAAAGATCAAACCGACGCCGTGACACAAGAAGGCCGCTGGACGGCGTTGACGCCCGCCACGGCTGCGTCTGCGGGCGGCAGCGAACTCAAGGTTGAGAAGGATAACTCCGTGCTCGCCGGTGGGAAAAAGGTGGCCACGGACATCTATGCCCTGTCCTTCACCAACGCTCTGAACGATCTCGTTGGTCTGCGCGTTGAGGCATTGCCACACGATACGCTGCCGGGAAGAGGTCCGGGCCGCGCGGAAGATGGCGGTTTCGTGTTGACGGAGGTTGTCGCGACAATCCGGCGAGTGGACCAGACGACCAATGTGATTTCGTTCAACCTGGCGCGTGCCGATTTCGAGCAAAGCCAAAACACCCAGACAAGCTCCCGTCCGACCTGGAGTGCGGCCTCTATCATTGGCGGGCATTCAAAGGGCGACGCAATCGGCTGGGCGATCTTGCCCCAAACCAACCAAGCTCACCAACTCGTGCTGGGACTGTCCACGCCGCTCACGTTGAGTGCCGGCGAGACCCTGGCCCTGGAACTGAAGCAGAACCACCCTGACCAGGCGCTCGGACATTTTCGCATCGGAGTCACCACCAATACCGACGCGTTGTCGGCGCCGATAAGATTCCCGCCCCCGGCAGAAATTGCCGCTATTCTGCTGATTCCCGCCGATCACCGCGACGAGAAGCAGCAGGAACAGCTTTTCGCGCATTTCAAGAGCGTGGCACCGGAGACCGCGGAGGCGAGGAAGCAGCTTGCCGACGCACACAAAGCCAAAGACGACTTTGAGGCCACGATTCCGCGCTGTCTGGTGTCCGTCACCAACGCTCAGCCGCGAACGGTGCGCGTGCTGCCGCGTGGCAACTTTCTGATCGAGACGGGCGAAGTCCTCCAGCCGGCGCTGCCTGCATACCTGGTGAGTTCCGATCAGCCTCCAGACGGGCGGCGGCTGAACCGCCTTGATTTGGCGAATTGGCTGGTGTCGCGTGAAAACCCCCTGACCGCGCGCGTGGTCATGAACCGGCTCTGGAAGCAATTCTTCGGCCTCGGTCTTTCCCGTGTGGTTGACGATCTGGGCGCGCAGGGAGAATTGCCGCCCAACCAACCGCTACTCGACTGGCTCGCCTGCGAATTCATGGACAGCGGCTGGGACGCGAAACACATGATTCGCCTGATTGTCAGTAGCGACATCTATCAGCAGACTTCCGTCTCCTCGAAGAAACTCCGCACGCGTGATCCGCTGAATCGCGAGCTGGCCGTGCAAAGCCGCTGGCGGCTGGATGCCGAATTGGTGCGCGACAACGCGCTGGCCGTTTCTGGGTTGCTGGTCGAGAAGATCGGCGGCCCGAGCGTGAAGCCCTACCAGCCGGACGGCTATTGGGAGAACTTGAATTTCCCGGTGCGCAGTTACGACACCAGCGTGGGGCCGGAGCAGTATCGACGCGGGCTCTACGTTTGGTGGCAGCGCTCTTTTCTGCACCCGAGCCTCCTGGCGTTCGATGCGCCCACGCGTGAGGAGTGTGCCGCCGAGCGCAACCGCTCGAACATTCCGCAACAGGCGCTTGTGCTCCTGAACGACCCGACCTATGTCGAAGCTTCACGCTCCCTGGCTGCTCGGATATTGAAAGAAGGCGGCGAAGATACGGAATCCCGCCTCAACTGGGCTTGGCGCCAAGTCCTCGCGCGCGCCCCCCACCCCGAGGAAATCAAGACCATCCAGCCCCTGCTCGACAAGCAGCTTGGCGAATACCGCTGTAATACCGGCGAGGCGCAAGCGCTGCTTAAGATCGGCCAGTCACCGCCGCCGCCTGATGCCGACCCAGCGGAGCTGGCAGCCTGGACGAATATCGCACGCGTGCTTTTAAATCTCCATGAAACTATTACGCGCTCGTGAGTAGCCTGACGCAGAGAATCTATAACCTGATTTACCAAGCATGAGCCCACATCCTGAACTCGGGCAGTTTCTGGCCCAGCGGCAGACGCGTCGCGCGTTTCTGGGCCGCACATCGCAGGGAATCGGCGCGCTGGCGCTGGCATCGCTCCTCAACCCTACGCTGCTTTCCGGTGCCGCCGCCGCCGCGCGCACAAGCAAATGGACTGGCGTCGTGAATCCGCTCGATTACCCGTGGAAAACCAAACGCGTCATCTGGTTAAGCATGGCGGGCGGTCCGTCGCATTTGGAGACATTTGATTACAAGCCCAAGCTGGCGAAGATGCACGGTGAGCCGATGCCGGAGTCTTTCACGGCGGGCAAACAAATCGCCCAGTTACAGGGCCAGAAGCTGGTCTGTTTTGGGCCGCAGCACGGTTTCAAGAAGTTCGGTCGCAACGGCACGGAGATCTGCGAACTCTTCCCGCACATCGGCTCGGTGATCGACGACATCTGCCTCATCCGTTCGATGACCACCGAGGCCATCAATCACGATCCGGCGCATATGTTCATGAACACCGGCTCGCAGATTGCCGGACGGCCCAGCATGGGCGCCTGGACGACGTATGGCCTGGGTTCTGAATCCGAAGATCTGCCCGGGTTCGTGGTGTTGACCTCGCTCGGCAAGGGTGGACAGAACCAGCCGATTGCGGCGCGGCAGTGGGCGGCGGGCCTGTTGCCCAGCCGATTTCAAGGTGTGCATTTGCGCGGGAATGGCGATCCCGTCCTTTACCTCGGCACACCCGCTGGTGTGACGCACGCACAACAGAAGGACGTGGTCGATGTCATCAATGCGATCAACGCCAAGTACGACACCGTCGTGGACGATCCGGAAATCTCGACGCGTATCGTGCAGTACGAAATGGCGTTCAAGATGCAGACGAGTGTGCCCGCGTTGATGGACATCAAAGCGGAAGGAACGAAGACGCTCGAACTCTACGGTTGCCAGCCGGGCGATGGTTCGTTCGCTTCGAATTGCCTGCTCGCGCGCCGGCTCGCCGAACGGGGCGTGCGCTTCATTCAGCTTTACCACAAGGATTGGGATCATCATGGCGCCGTCAAAGAGGGGATTGCTTTCAAAGCCCAGGAAACTGATCGCGCGTGCATGGCATTGATCACTGACCTCAAGCAGCGCGGCCTGCTGGAGGAGACGCTGATCGTTTGGGCCGGTGAATTCGGTCGCTCGCCGATGAGCCAGGGCGGCGACGGCCGCGATCATCACAATGCCGGCTTCAGCATCTGGCTGTGCGGCGGCGGTATCAAGCCGGGCATCGTCTATGGCGCGACGGATGAATTGGGCTATTCCGCCATTGAGAGCCCAGCCGATGTCCACGACCTGCACGCTACCATGCTGCGGCTGCTTGGAATTGAGCACACGAAACTCTCGGTGAAATTCCAGGGCCTGGACGTCCGGCTCACCGGCATTGCGGGCAACACCATCGAGGGTATCCTTGCTTGAGCGCTCTACTCGGCGCCATTCGCATCCCCGTCCCGGAACCCCCACCCGCGAGCCCAACCGTTGCAATCTGGAGCCCCTTAAGCCAGAAACGCCAAAAACAACACCATATATTGTGCTCGCCCCAGGACGGCTTACCCTACAGGTAGTATGCCTCGGCCTGGCTCATTTCCGATTGCCGTTTCGGCCCCCGAAATCCCCTCCGGCTGATACGCTATTTCACTGCCCCAGGTAACGCACCTTCACTCCGGTGGCGCTCGAAGAGCGCCAGAAGCTTCTCACTCGGCAACCCCGCGTGCTCGCCCAGGAGATAGGCGGCCTCGGCCAGTACGGGCTCGCAGGTCAACCGGTCTTCTCGCCCGCGTCGCCCAGCGTTTTCGGCCACTGCTTGCGGTTGCGGTCGTCGGCGTTTACCCACCGCATACATCCAATGCCCAAGCCTCGAAGCTGAAAAGCGCGTCCGGGCGGAGAAATCGCGCCAAAGTGATTTGGATAAGCGTGGCTGATCGGGAAGTGGGCTCTTGGGGTGTTCTATGGTACCAGGGTATGTCCAGGGTACGTCCAGGGTGCCTCCAGACCACCCCGAGGGAGGCGCGGGAGGGGGTTCGTATTTGGAATGCTTATGGAAAGCACCAAACTTTGAACCTTGAACCTCGAACTTCGAACCTTGAAAAGCCGGGCAAAGCCACCCAAAGCCATATCAAAGCCACCGCAAAGCTCCACCAAAGCCACCGCATTACTAGGGGGCATGGTGTACGGATGGCGTACGGATGGTGTACGTAGCCACCAACAAGCCACCCCAAAGCCACCCCAATGCGACCCCAAGGCCACCCTAAAGCTACCTTAAAGCCAATCCAGGGCGCCAAACTCGAATATCTGGAGTGTTCGTTGCGGGGAACAGCCAACTGGTCGCAGGGATTAGCCTTTCCTGGTGAATGGGGTTGACTCTCGCTTCGCTGCCAGCCTCATTAGCGCTTCAAAGGCGCTACTTGTCCGTGCTTCTTTTGAGGTCCAGCAGCCGCGCGAGATTCGTTTGGGCCGGGGCATAACCGGGATCGAGTTTGAGTGTCTGTTCAAGCTCGAAGATGGCTTGGTCCGTTTGGCCTTTGCGCCCTAGGGCGATACCCAGGTTGAAGTGGGCCCGAGCGTAGTCAGGTTTCAGTTGGAGCGCCGCCAGATACAGGCGGATGGCATCGTCCAGTTGCCCTTTCTGTTCGAGCACGACTCCCAGCTTGTTGCACACCTCGGGAGAGTTGGGCTGGAGCTTAAGGATGGTCTGGAACTCGGCGATGGCACCCTCCAGGTCGCCCTTGCGCTGCAACGCCAGCCCCAGATTATAGTGCGCGTCCGTGTAGCGCGGTTTCAGGCGCAACGCCTCCTGATACTCGGCGATCGCCTCGTCGGGGTGGCCTTGTTCCTGCAACGCGACTCCGAGATTGTAATGCGCCACTGCATAGCGCGGTCGCAGGCTGAGAGTCTTCCGGAGTTGAGCGATGGCCTCGTCCACATGGCCTTGGCGGTCCAGCGCGACACCGAGGTTGTTGAGCGCTTCTGGATAATCCGGTTTCGCCTGCAAGGACTGGCGGAACTCGCTCAGGGCTTCGTCCCAGCGCCCTTGCTTGTCCAGGGCGGTGCCCAGGTTATTATGCGCCACATAATTGCGCTCGGTGACCAGCAGGGCGTGGCGGAACAGGGTTTCGGTGTCCTTCCAATAGCCGATTTGTGTGCGCGTCAGGAAGAGGCAAAGACATGCCGCGCCGGCTGTCGCTGCGGACGCCGCCATCACTTGGTAACGCCAGCGTTTGGTCAAATCATACACGCCCCATACCGCCACCAGGATGATGCCGATGGAAGGGACATACGAGTAACGGTCGGCCATCGACTGTTCGCCTGCTGGAACGAGCCCAATGACCGGCACAAGCGTGCCGAGGAACCAAAGCCAGCCCATCAGGCAATACGGAAACCGGTGCCGGAGCACTATGGCCAGGACAGAGAGGGACAGCAGGAGAATGCACGCCAGGAGCACCGTCCCCCCCGGCCAATGGCCTACGGGCGGATAGAACGCAGCCAGGTCAGCCGGCCAGATTAGTTTGCCCAGGTACCGGCAGTATGCGACGACGGCATTCTCCATGCGAGCGGTGAGAGGCAAGCCGGCGATGATGGCGCCTCCCCGCCGCTGCACAACCCAGGTCGCCGCGCTGCTCACAATCGCCACCGCAAAGAACGGACCCTTCTCCACGACCAGGTCACGGGCGCTGCGCTGCGGCCACCGGCGCAGAGGCCAGTAGTCGAGCAGCAATAAAACGCACGGAACCGTCACCAGCATCGGCTTGGACATTAAGCCCAGGCCGAAGAAGGCAAACGCGAGGCCATAGTAAAGCCAGGGAAGACGGCTGGTAGGTAGCGCGAGTTGAGAGGCGAATCCCGGGGAGGCGTTGCCAGGCGCAGCCCGGGTTTCGGCCATTCTGCGGCCCCGGTCACCGATTACGCCTGCAGGCAGTCTTGGCTTGGAGCCCTGGCTGGCGGACGTTTCGACATACTTTGCGTAAGCCCACAAGGTGAGCAGCCAAAAGGCTGTGCTCAGCACGTCCTTGCGTTCTGCCACCCAGGCAACCGATTCGACGCGGAGCGGGTGCAAGCCGAAGAGCAGAGCGACCACGAATGTCCGCCCTTTGGCACCGGTGACGCGCCGGAGAACTACATAGACGAGCACTGTGTTCAGGACGTGCAGCAACAAGCTGGTCAAATGGTGCCCCCAAGGCGCGACCCCATAGACTTGGCAATCCAGCATGTGCGAAAGCCAGGTTAGCGGGTGCCAGTTGGCCGCCTCGGAGCTCGAGAATGCCCATTTGACGTTTTCCCAGCTCAGCCCCTGTTGCACCTGGGTGTTGGCGGAGACGTAATCAGGATCGTCGTAAACCACGAACTCGCCCTCGATCGCCGGGAGGAAGGTCCAGAGAACGAGGCCGAAGAGCAAGATCCCGCCGAGGAAGGCCCTGCGCTCGCGCCAGACCTCAATCAACGGGTGTGCCGGGAATTGCGAGCCGCTGTTGGACGTGCCGCTTTTCAATGGACGGCTGGCTCGCTTCCCCCCGGCTCAGGACGAGATTATCTTCGTGAGCCGGTCAGCGAGGTCCTTCAAGCCTTCCGGGCTGTCGCCGCCGCCTTGCTCCGTAATCGCCCAATTGTGGTAGCCGATGTCGTCCACGGCTTGCATGACCGCGGGCCAGTTGTTGTCACCCTCGAGCAGCTTCACGTCGAAGCCCTTCCAGAGGCCCTCGCTGTCGCGCTTCTTGCGGCTGAACTCTTTAATATGCAGCTTCTGGATGCGCGGGCCGAGAATACGAATCCACTGCTCGGGCCAGCCGTAATTGAGTATGTTGCCAACATCGAAGTGCCACCCGACCCCCGGGCTCTTGAATTCATCGACGTATCGGGCGGCTTCGAGCGGGCTCAGCAGGAATTGGTTCCAGACATTCTCACAGGCAATCTTGACGCCGAGTTCTTCGGCCAGGGGGATGGCCTTGCGGATTTCCGCCTGGGAACGCCTATACGCCTCATCGTAGGAAACCTCCTTGCTGACCACCGCTGGCACGAGCAACACCGAAGAAGCGCCGTACCGCTTGGCGTCCCGTAAGGTCTGCTTGAGGGCTTCGAGGCCTTCCTCACGCACCTTGGGGTCAGGATGGGAAAGCGGCTTCGCCCAATGATCCCGTCCGCAGACACTGGGAATCGCCAACCCGCTTTCGTCGCGCGCCCGCAGCACTTCATCCTGGTCCATGTGACTCATCATCTCGGTGCCGTCGAAGCCAGCCTCCTTGATGGCCTTCATCTTCTCGAAGATGGAGCCTTTGACCCCCACCGTTCCCCACATGATGCCCTTCTTGAGGGCACGCTTCGGAGCGGCGGCTTCGGGCTTGGTATTCTGGGCGGGCAGCGCACCCGGGGTCAAAGCCGCCAGCGCGAGCACGCCCGCGCTGGTTTTTAGGAATTCACGGCGACGCATAGGAGAAGGGGAATTGGGCCGCTGCGGCTTATACGAGTTTGGTCACGCCTGGCATGGCGATCGGCGAGATTTCCAGCTTCATCTTCCAGTCGAGCTGATCGGGCACCAGTTTCTCCTGCGAGTTCATGGCTTGCTCCCAGGTGATCTCCTGGCCGGTGTAAGCGGCCATGCGGCCCATGATCCCCATCAGCGAGCTGTGCGCCATCCGCTCGCCGTCGTTGATCGGCTTCCCGCTGCGAATGCTGGCAAACAGTTCGTTGTGCTCCACTTGATACATGTCGCTCTTCGGCCCCTTATAGCGCCAGTTCTCCTTGCCTTTGATGTACGGCGCCGACCACCCCTGAATCTTGCCGAAGCCGGCGGAGCCCATCAGATAATCCGAATTGTCCGAGTAACTGTTGCCTACCTGCCGCTGCCCTACAAACGCGCGCACTTCATCCGAGAACTCATACACGACGAACATGTGATCGAAGATATTGCCCTGGTTATTGGGCGTCTGGCGTCCACCAACAGCCACGGCTTTGAGCGGGGATTGATCTTTGAGGGCCCAGGCGACCTTATCCACGCTATGGCATGCTTGTTCCACATAACCATCGCCCGAGAGCCAGAAAAAATTATACCAATTGCGCATCTGCCACTCCAGGTCGCCCATGTCGGCGGGGCGCTCGCTCGCGGCGGGCATCGGTTTGACCTGGCCGGCATAGTAGGTGGCATAGATCGCGCGGATGTCACCCAGGGCACCGTCGTGGACCAACTTGTAAAACTCCCGGCGCGCCGCTTCATAACGCCAGCAGAAGCCGGCCACCAGCGAGAGGTTCTTTTCCTTCGCTGCCTTGACGGATTCGAGCACCGAGCGGATGCCCGGCGCGTCCGTCGCCATTGGTTTCTCGCAGAATATGTGCTTGCCCGCGTCAACCGCCGCCTTGAGATGCAGGGGGCGGAAGCCCGGCGGCGTGGCCAAAAGCACAACGTCCACGCCGCTGGCGATCACCTTCTGGTAGGCATCCAGGCCGACGAAGCATTTCTCGGGCGTGACCTTAACCGTCTCCGGGTGCTCCTTTTGCAGGCTCTGCAGACTCTTTTGGAGCTGATCCTCGAACGCATCACCCATCGCGGTGAGAACGACGTTCTTGTCGGCATTGAGGGCTTGGCTGGCGGCGCCGGACCCGCGTCCCCCGCAACCGATCAAACCGACGCGCAGGGTGTCGTTGTTTTCCTTGGTAAACAGTTGCCCGGGCAGAATTGCGGGCGCGGCCAACACGCTGCCAACTAGGGCAGAGGTTTTGAGGAATTCACGGCGGGAAGTCAGGCTATTGGATGGCGTATTCATAATTAAAATATTGATCCTATTCAGACGGAAAACTGACGCCAAGTAAACCCCCAAATTCAGGGCAGATTCGGTAAGGACGCTTGATACCGCCACGTACCACAGGGCCGCGGCATCAAGCACGCATTAGAAGTTGGCGCAGTAAGCTGGTTGGGGCTGGCAGTCACCGCTCACCCCTCACCGATTCCCCCTCCACGTGCCAATCATCAAATGAGGTGTTGCATGCACGCGCAGACTCTGCTACAGACTAGAGCAGTGGAAGCGGGTGTGGTTCAGTGGTAGAATGCGGGCTTCCCAAGCCTGAGATGAGGGTTCGATTCCCTTCACCCGCTCCACTTCCTCTGATTTCCTAGTAAAATAAGGGTTTTCAAACCTCGTTGAACGTCCTTTACATCCCTGACGTTAGCACCTACGTTAGCAGCAGTATGGCATCACTGCACCGACGACCACGGTCCAAGTATTGGCACGCTGCATGGCGCGATGCCGTAGGCAAGCTCCACCTGCGAAGCACCAAGGAAACCGTCCGCCACAAAGCATGGGAAATCGCCCGTGGCTGGGAGCAAGTGGAGCGCAATGCCAGCAACGAGGCGCAGGTTCGCAAGGTCATGTCCGAAATTCTTCAGCGCAACACCGGGCAGCCGCTGAGGACACCGACCGTGCGAGAGTGGCTCTCCAACGACTGGCTGAGCCGCAAGAGTGAAAAAACCAAGAAGCGGTACAGCGGCGTGGTCAACGCCTTCTACACGTTCCTTGGTGACCGCGCCGACCGTCCGCTCAAGGACGTTACTCCCCGCGACATCCAGAAGCACATCGACGAAGTGAAGCTGACGAACCCAGCAGACAAAACCCTCTCGCTGCATTTACAGGCACTCAAGTCCGCCTTTAACGAAGCCCGGAGGATGCAGGTAATCGACAGCAACCCTGCCGACCCGGTGACCGTCATCGTGAAGGACGAAATCGAGCGCGAGCTTTTTACCGAAGATGAGGCCAAGCTGCTTATCGACGCTGCGGAAGGCGAATGGAAAACCCTGCTCAGGATTGGCTACTACACGGCCCTGCGGCTCACCACGGCTGCTTCGCTCCGATGGGAGCAGGTGGACTTGACCGAGAGGCTTATTCGTATCCCCAAGCCGGGGAAGCGTGGCAAATTTGCGCTTATACCAATTCACGAGAGCTTCTTCCGCCACTTGGCGTCCATCGCTCCCAAAGCCAAGGAGGGTTTCGTCACTCCAAGCTTGGCCCACTTGGACTCAGGAGGAAAGCGCGGCTTGAGCAAGCAGTTCAACCCCATTGCCAAGAAGGCGGGCGTAGACCTTCGAGAGGTCACTCGTCCCAACGGACACAAGTTCTGTAAACGCTCGTTCCACAGCCTGCGGCATGGTTTCGTATCGGGCCTAGCAAACCAAGGCGTGGCCCCTGAGCAACGCCGGGCCATGACTGGTCACAAGACTGATGGCGCTCACGCCCGATATACGCATCTCGAAACCGAGACGCTCCGCACGGCGGTCAACAAGCTGCCCGCCATCCCAGAATAAATCCATCACTGTCCTCAAAGGGTGGTTCTAAACGGCAAAATAGTGCGTTAAGCTCTGTGCGGCAACCCGCGCCCAGCCCCGCCGTAGGCTTGCAAGTCAACTGGCCGCATTCATCACAGCAGGCCGTGCTGTTCTTCCTTCCGGATTTGGCCCGGCCAGTTCGCCATCAGATGGCGAGCCAGACACTGGAAATCCTCAGCACGTCCGCCTGGACTTGGGTGGACGATCGCGATACGCGGGGAGCGCGTAGTTACTGGAAAACGCGATGCGAAACTACACTCCCCAACCAGGACACCGTCCGAGTGATGCTACCCCGGTCCAGATCGTGGCGATCGTACTCGTCTTCAACGGACAGGCGCAGGCGCAAGAGCCGGATGTCTGTAAGTCCACGCTTGCCGACAAGCACCACCCCACAGACGCCTGGACGCGAGTGTTCAAGCCGGGCCATGAGATACTTGCGCAGGGGTTGCCGGAGCCGGAGATTTGACCCCCGGCTCGCCCCGGAGCGCACGTATGTGTCCCCGCATCGTTACGCGCCTGACATCGAGCATGGCGGGCAGCGCGGAACTGGTCAGAGGCCAACCCCGTCCAGATTCCGGCCTCCCCGCTACCTGCCCGGTCGTTGGCCAGGTCGCTGCATGGAGGAGGTCATGCCGGGCCGCAGTTGCCCCAGCGGCCCGGTCAATGGTGCGGGAAGTGGTCCTGGCCCGGTTTGCGAGCCGACCGGGCCTAGCGCCCGCCAGCTGGGCCGCGTAGTTTAACTCGGCTCAAAAAATATTCTGAACCAGGAGCACCCTGGCGGTGTTGAGCGCATTGAATCGGCGCAAGTCCCTGCTCGACTTGGATTTAACCCTAGTTTTATCACGGATTTCGAAAAACTGAGTCCGGGTGCTGCCAGCACTTCCGCACCCCTTCAAGTTCTGGCCACGTACAAGCCCTTGAGCTGGTCTAGCGGCACAACTTGGGAACGCACTTCGAGCGACGCGATCAGTTTCCTTCGATAACGCATGATGGACCGGCCCCGCTTCAGCTCTGTTATCGCACGCAGGATTTCGGTCTTATTCCGCCGCAGCTCTGAGCGGTCGCTGGGGGCCGATTCAGCCGCGACCTCGTTGATAACTTGCCAGAGCTTTGCCGGGCGGTTGCCGTGCGCTTGCAAATACTCAAGAACCGCCGCCCGCCAGGTTTTGGAGAAGGCATGATCTTCCCATGTGAGCCGTTTAAGACAGCGGCTTACCGGCTTTGAATCGAATTTCCGAACTGGCGGACACCACGTTGACGCGGGTTGGACAAAAATGTTCATCGTACTACATACGCGTCTACACCGGTATCTTTGACGGCCTCAACTAGAGGGGCGGTGAGCGCTCCAAGAGCGCTTTGAGCCGAGCAGCGTGAACTGCACAAATCTCTTCGCTGCCGCTGGTCTTGTGGAACAGGTTTTGACGCTGACGACCGGCGCAGCTCGCAGTCAAGCCCCGGGGAGGCCCGTGGCACGTTCTTGACGGATGGCGCAAGTCAATGGAACGGAGCCAGTTGCGCCTGGAGGCCGATATGTACCGAGCTGAGCTGTCACATAGGCCAGCGTCAGGAACTCAAGGGGGAGACAGGCGCAGCAATAACAGACGCGGTGATCTTCGTCAGAATCTTGCCGATGTAGGTGTCCGCATCTTCCTTCTGGAAGAAGACGTGGCGGGCCTCGAACTGAGCCTTGGTCATCTTTGTAATGAAGGCGGCAAGCAAAATCCCTTTGTCGTTCCCGGCAGGCAGCGGCTCCCGTAAGCCCGCTTGCGCTCAGTCCATCTGCCAGTCGGGCCAGGAAAGGCGTTCCGCCCCCTTCCGGCCTTGCCTTGCCCGTCTGGCTCCGTCCTCCGGGCGCGTTCTGCCGGGCGCGTGGGCACACGTCGGTCGGCTTCAAGCGCGTGAATGGCGACCAACCAGTTCCGCCCTGAACCCCGCCCGGCGGGTCGGCAGCGGCGGCGTCCGCGCCATTCGGTGATGGCCCAACCCGTCCTCAGCCGCCGAGAAACGCCGCCTGAAGCAAACGCTCCACGGAGGTCATCGCAGCTTGCAGTTCAGCACGCTTTCGTTTCACCGCCGGACCAGCCGCTGCTGCCTCGGAAAGCGCCAGCGCCTCCAAGCAGTGCTCTTTCAGGGGTAGACGTTCAGCGCCTGTCCCCAACTGGACTACCAGTTCCTTGACGCGCTCGATTCGCCTCAACGCCTGCGCAATCTTCTCCTTGGCCCGCTCGACTTCGACCATGCCGCGCTCGGCCTCCTGTAGCAACCGACACTTAAACGTCCGGCAGCAATCCGGGCGATGCGGATAGATGCTGCATCGTGTCCCCTTCAACGCCCCGCAGGGCTGCACCAACAGCCCGCCGCCATCGTCATCATCGTCCTCGATTTCCAGCCCCATGACTTCCAGCGCCGAGGCTTCGCCGCCGCTGGCCAATTCCACATCGGCAAACAACGACCCGTCGCAACAAAGTCCGCACCGGGTGCAGAGCGTGTCGGTCAGGCTTGGTTTCATTTAAGGATGACGAACAATGTTTCTTGGCAGCTAGGATTTGGTGGAGGCCGGGTCGAGCGTAGCAACCCCCGTGAAACAGCCGGGCCTATTCCTTGCCCAAGTACTTCTTCCCGGCGGTGTCGACGCGGATGAAGTCGCCGTTGCCGATAAACAGTGGGACCATGATTTGGAGGCCAGTTTCAAGCTTCGCCTCCTTCCATGACGTGGTCGACCCGGTACGAGAGGACGGAGCGGTGTCCACCACCTTGAGCGGGATTTGCGGCGGTAGGACGATGTCGAGCAGCCTGCCATCGAGCCGCAGGGCTTTGTATTCCTCGTTCTCCTTGAGAAACCAGCGTCGCTCGCCGAGTTGTTCGTTGCTGAACTCGAACTCGTCGAAAGTTTCAATATCAATGAAGACCTGCCCATCGGCCTTCGCGTAGCTGTAAGTGGCGCGGCGGGTTTCCAGCGGTGCCACGGGCACGCGCTCGTTTTCGGCGAACACGCGGTCAATGAGGCGGCCTGTGGTGAGGTGGCGCAGGCGGGTGTGGAGCCGGTGTCTGGTCTGAGCGGTTCCGCTGGTGTGCATGTCCTCGACGACGTGCGGGGAGCCGTCCAGCATCAGAA